>NZ_JBSFRB010000044.1:0-74253 GCF_053589015.1 Streptomyces sp. NPDC003393
CGCCCCCACCGCCCCGCCCCCCCGCCCCGGCCCGGCCGGTCGGGCCGGTCGGGCCGGGTCGGCTCCGTCGGCGGGGGCACCTGCGGCACGTTCCGCCGCGTCGGGGTGTGGCGTGGCGTCGAGGACGACGGCCGCGACGGCTCCGGCGTGCGTCCCGTCTCCAGGAAGGCCCGCAGCATGCGCTCCGCCTCGGCCGCCCCCAGCCGCCGGTCCGGGTCCCGCTCCAGCAGTCCGCGTACGACGGGCAGGATCGGCCCGGCCTGGGCGGGCGGCCGGATCTCGTCCATGACGACGGCGTGCAGAATGCCGCCCAACGAGTCGCGCCGGAACGGCGACGCGCCGCTCAGCGCGGTGCAGAGCAGGGCGCCCAGCGACCACAGGTCGGCCTGCGGGCCCGTCCCGCTGCCGGCCATCCGCTCGGGCGCGGTGTACTCCGGCGAGCCGACGAAGGAGCCGGTCTCGGTGAGTGTGGTGGCGCCCGCCACCTGGGCGATGCCGAAGTCGGTGAGGACGACCCGGTCGGTGCCGGACTCCACCAGGACGTTCGCGGGCTTGATGTCCCGGTGCAGCACCCCGGCGGCGTGCGCGGCGCGCAGCGCGCTCAGCAGGGCGATGCCGATCCGGGCGGCCTCTGCGGCGTCCACCGGGCCGTGCGCGGCGATCCGGTCGGCGAGCGAGCCGCCCTCGATCAGCTCCATCACGATGTACGGGCGTTCGTCCTGCTCCGCGATGTCATGGACGACGATGACGTGCGGATGACGTAACTGGGCGACCGCGCGTGCCTCCCGCAGCGTACGGTCCCGCTGCTGCCGGGCCTCCTCGGCGGACAGTGTCTCGTCGAACGGAAGTTCCTTGACCGCGACCCGCCGGCCGAGCAGTTGGTCGGTCGCCCGCCACACGACGCCCATGCCGCCGCGCCCGATCCGCGCCTCCAGACGGTAACGGCCCGCGATCACACGGAGGTCGGCCCCCTCGGTCCCCATGCGCCCCATCATGCCGCATCGGCCGCCCGCGTCCTGGGCGTCGACCGGCCAAGCGTGCCGGCTCGCGGGTCGTCAGTCCGAACCGGGCCGCCAGCTCTGGAGGACCGTCCTGAACTGCTTCTGCATGGTCGGCCAGTCGTCGGCGGGACCGGACATGTAGACCGCGTACTCGACGCCGTCACGCGAGAAGTACGTCTCCTCGACGGCATGGCGGGGTCCGGGGAAGGAGGTGTCCTTGCCCAGCGCGGTCCATGTGTACTCCCACCGGGAGCCGGCGCGGTCGCGGAACGTGTCGGCCTGGAGGCTCACCCGCTTGTAGTCGACCAGCCGGTGCAACTGCTGCTCCAGATCCAGCTGATGATCGTGCGCCGTGGGGAAGTCCGGCGAGTCGTCGACGGCGATGCGGATGAGGTGTCTGCCGCCGTCGGGCGTGTAATCGACCTGGTGGAGTGCCTCGTTGGCGTTCGTCCGCCGCCAGCTCGCGTCGGGCACGGCGACGCTGAAGCCGTAGGGGTCGCTCTTGCGCACCCAGCCGGCCGGAAGGTTGCTCGCCGTACCGGCGTTGCCGGTCCCGGTCGGACTCGGGCTCGGGGAGGTGACGGACGGTGTGGTCACGGACGGACCGGCGTCGTGCCGTCGGCGGCCGGAGTCCCACTTCTGGAGCACCACCGCGGTGCCGCCGCCGATGAGCGCCGCGAGGACCGCCACCAGGACGACATTGCGCAGCCGGCGCCTGGGCTGCCCCGCCCCGCTCGCTCCACCGTGCACGGGCCCTACGGTCGTCGGCACCGGCACCGGGTGGTACGGGGTCGTGGCGCCCGCGCCGGCCGGGCCGGGGACGGGGGCGCCCAGGCCGGAGTGCGGGCCCGGCTGCGCGCCGGGATACGCGCCGGTGGCGGACCGCATGCCCGGATGGGCGCCGACACCGGTCTGCGCGCCGGGACTCGCACTCCCGGACCGCGTCCCCGGGTCCATGTGATGACCGACCTGCTGCGTGGGCACATACGCCTGCGCGTCGCGCGGCCGACGCCCCTCGGCGGCCTCGGCGAGCATCTGTTCGATCGTCGTGACGTCCGGTCGTGCGGCCGGATCCTTGCGCAGGAGTGCGGTGATGACGGGTGCGAGCGCACCGGCGTGCGCCGGCTCGCGCGGCTCCTCGTCGACGACCGCCTGCATGGTGCTCAGCGGCGAGGTGCGGCGGAACGGCGAAAGGCCCTCCACCGCCGTGTACAGCGTGGCACCGAGCGCCCACTGGTCGGAGGCCGGGCCGGGGTCGTGGCCGCGGACCCGCTCGGGCGCCAGGTAGTCGACCGAGCCGACGACCTCTCCGGTGCGGGTGATGGTGGTGTCGCCCTCGATCTGGGCGATGCCGAAGTCGGTGAGCAGGACGCGGCCGTCCCGGCCGAGCAGGACGTTGCCGGGCTTGACGTCGCGGTGCAGCACCCCGGCGGCGTGCGCGGCCCGCAGGGCGCGCAGCACCCACAGCCCGATCCGGGCCGCCTCCTGCGGTTCCAGGCGGCCCCGCTCCTTGACCGCGTCCGCCAGCGACTGGCCCTCGACCAACTCCATCACGATCCACGGGCGGCCGTCGTGCTCCAGCACGTCGTGCACGGTGACGACGGCGGAATGGTTGATCCGCGCGGCCGCGCGGGCCTCGGCCCTGGTACGTGCGAGGAGGACCGCCCGGTCGCTGTCGGACACGTAGAGGGCGGCGGTCAACTCCTTTATGGCGACCGTCCGGTGCAGCACCTCGTCGTGCGCGCGCCACACCCGGCCCATGCCGCCGCTGCCGATGGAGTCGGCGAGCCGGTAGCGGCCCGCGAGGAGCAGGCCCTGCATCTGATTCACGTTGCCCCGCAATGTTCTTGACAGGGTCAGAGTAGGGACCGGCCCTCCGACAGGGAACGGGCGGGGTCCCATGGAGACAGCACTGTGACGGTTGCCGCCTCCGGGCGCCTGCGAGGAACCTCCGTGAACTCCCGGCGGATTCGGGACGCGAGAGAAGTTCAGCCGGTGAACCGGTACGTCGCCGACGCCTGTTCGTACAGCCGGCTCACCTCGTCCCGCTGGGACTCCGGGCCGCGCACCTGCACCACGTGGTAACGGCCACCGAGGAGGATGGCGACGTTGCGCACGAACAACTGCCGCCCGCCCGCGTCGCTCCAGGTGAACTGCCCCTCGGCCATGGTTCTTCCGCCCACCTGAATGGTCCGCAGGCCGGAGGAGGTGGCCCAGCTGGAGTCGCGGTAGCCCGCGAGCTCGCTCTCCTTCTCCCGCTGATACGCCATCGGGTCGCCGCCCAACTCGGCCGCGCCGTCCCGGCCCGGCACCACGATCAGCTCGAAGTCGCCGTGGGAGTAGACGACCTGGCCCCGTTCGTTCTTCGGCGTACGGCTCCAGCCCTCGGGTACGGCGATCCGGAACCCGGCGGAGTCCTTGCGCAGGGTGAAGCCGTCGGCGACGTCCGCACCGGTGGTCTGCGTCTCGGTCGACCCGGACGAACCGGTCGAGCCGGAGGGGCCCGCCGTGCCGGTGGAGCCGGAGGGTTCGCCGGAACCGCTTTGCCGGCCGGCGCCGTCCTCCGCTGCCGAACCGGACGGGGCCGGGCTCACCTCGCCGGCGGCCCCTGTGCGGTCACCGCCCGTGGCGCCACTGTGCCCGGCCTTCGGCATGAACAGCATCGCGTACGCGATCGCGGCGGCCAGCACGAGCAGTATCAGCAGGAGCAGGGTGCGCCCCAGGCTGCGCGGCGAACGGGCCCGCTCCCGAGCCCGCTCCCGGGCCCGCTTGTGCCGCCCGTGGTGGGCGGGTAGCCCGGTGCGCCCCCTGCGGACCAGCTCGCCGCGACGGCGGACGACCGGCAGCCGGCTGGTGTCGGGGGGCGGCGCGGCCACGACGTGGGCCCCGGCCTCCGGTTCCGGCGCTGACCGCACGAGCGAACGCAACCAGCCGCCGAGCTCCTCGGCGTCCGGTCGCTCGGTGGGGTCCTGGCGCAGCAGCGACTCGACGACCGGGCGGAGCGGTCCGCACTCCTCGGCGAAGGCGGGCGGCTCCGCGCACACCATCTGCACCAGTTCGGCGGTCGACTCCTCCGGATAGGGCGCGTGTCCCTGTACGGCGCGGAAGAGCAGCGCGCCCAGTGCCCACAGGTCGGTGGCGGGACCGATGGGGGCGGCCAGCTGCCAGTTCTCGTGCACGGGCCCGGCCTGCTCCGGCGCCCAGCGCTCGGTCACCGGCCCCACCACGGTCATCCGGGCCTGCCGGGCCCGCTCGGCGGCCAGCGCCGTGGCGGGTCCGCGCCGTACGGGCGCACCGGCGGCGAGCTCGTCCCAGCGGGCGGGGGGCGCACTCGCCACGGACCGCCCGGGCAGCGCCGAGGCGGCAGCGCCGGCCCCCGTGACACCACGGGAGGCGTCGGGCAGGGCCCCGGCTCGAAGGGCGGGCACGTCCCGCCCCGAGCCCGGAGCCGGCCCGCCGATCCCTGACGGGGGTACGGGTCCGGCGGGTGTGTGGCCTGGTGCCATGGCGTTGCGCCAGGAGGGCGGGCGGACGCCGTACGGGTCGGCGATCTGCCCAGGGGGGCCGGTGCGGCCCTCACCGTCGGCGGGCGGCCGGGCGCCGGGCAGGGCGGCGCGGGCGCTCTGCTGCGCCTCCTGCACCCGGGCCGCCGCGCGCGCGCCCGCGCGATACGCGGCGATCGCCCCGGCGCGCGCGGCCCGTACGTCGTCGGCGCGCTGGGGCGAGCGCGGGGCGAGCGCGCCGGGCGCTCCCGCCGCGTTCGCCGGGCCGGCTCCGGGGAGCGGCGACGCGCCGGCGGTCCGCGCCTCGATCGCGGCCCGCCGCGCGGCCTCGGGATCCGTGGCGGGCGTACCCGAACCGCTCGGTGGGCCACCGGCACTCCCGCCGCCCAGATCGTCCTGGTCGCGCTCGCCGTCCTGGGACGGCACCGGGTCGTACCCGCACAGCGCCTCCTCCGCCGCGCCGACCGCGAGGCCGGTCAGCATGACCCGGCCGTCGTCGCAGATCAGGACGGTGCGGGCGGTGATGTTGCGATGCACCCAGCCGTGGCCGTGCAGCACCCGCAGCGCCATGAGGATGTCGGAGGCGACCTCGGCCGCCCGGTACGGCGTCAGCGTTCTGTCGGCCAGCAGTGCGGCCAACGGCCGCGCGGCGACCAGCTCACTGGCGATCCACAGCGAGCCGCCCTCCACGAACACGTCGAACACCTGGTCGAGCCGTGGGTGGTCGGGGATGCCCGCCGCGGCCTGTGCCGCCTCGACCGCCCGCCGTACGGCCGGATCGGTGGGCCGCCGCGTCGCCGGCCGGGCCGTTCGCGCCGACCCCGTGCGGCCCGCTCCCTCCGCCCTCCCCCGGCGCGCCGCGGGTCCGCGCAGGGCGCCGTCCCGCGCCGTGAAGCCCTCGGGCAGCCCGTCCGCGTCGAGCACCTCCGCCTCGACGACCTCCGGCAACGGCACCTGCCGGAGCAGGACCTCCTGACCGCTGTAGGTGTCGAAGGCCCGGGTCTCGGTGAGTTCGTACTCGTCGGACGGAGGCAGCGGCAGGCGGTAGCGGTCGGCGAGAACCCGGCCCGCATAGTCGTCCACGTTGCCTCCCCCGGCCGCACGGTCGGTCAAATCCGTTCGCCACGCGTCCCGTTCCCGATGCTTACGGTCCGCAACCACTCACGATACGTGCCGGAGCCAACCCGCAAAGTGCGGATCCCTTATCTCACTTGGGTTCGAAAGTCTTCGTCAGCGTCCGCCAGGTGTCCTTGCGCAGGTCGGTGCCCCAGTCGGCCGCCCTCGCGGTGTACATCAGGGCGTACCCGTGCGTGTCGTCGACGACGAACCCACGGTCGATCACGCGGTACTTGGTCCCGCCGTCGACGTAGGTGAACTCCCAGTCGGCCGTGTTCCAGCCGCGGTAGCCCACCTTCTCGATCCGGACGCGCTTGTACTCCGGCCGCACCATGCCGCCCTCCTGGCGCTTCCAGTCGGCCACGGGGTCGTCCTTGGGCTCCGAGGTCCAGGCGACCAGCAGCCTCTGCCCGTCCGGGCCGGTGAAACGGACCCCGTATCTGTCCGCGCTCAGGTACCTCCATCCCTTGGGCAGCCTGATCGAGAACTTCTGGCTGCCGTCGTACGCCGAGACCGGTGGCGCCGAACCGTAGTCGTCGGAGTCCGGGCCGGAACCGGAGCCGGAGTGGTCGTCGTCCGACGTGCCCGTGTCGGTGTTCGCGGCGGACGAACCGTTCGCGTCGCCCGAACCGGCCGCACCCGTGGCGGAGTCGGCCTGCTCGCCCTTCGCCGCGTCGTCGCCGCCCGTCTTGCCGGTGTCCTCCTTGACCGAGGCCTTCGCGTCCGCACTGGCCGACGCGTGGGAGCCGGTGCCCTTGCCGCCGTCCTCGGCTCCCTTGTCGTCGCCGCCTCCGAGCGTGAGGGCCAGCACGGTGCCGAGCACGGCGAGCACCACGACCACCGCGATGATCACCAGGGTGCGCTTGGGCACCACGTCGGTGAGCGGCGCCCGAGGCACCGGCCGCGGCGCCAGATCCAGGTCCGGCGGCGGCACGACAGGCCATCCGGAACCACCGCGACCGGCCTGCGCGCCGTTCCCCTTCCCGGTACCGCTCCCGGCTCGTGCTCCGATGCCGGTGCCTGCGCTCCCGGTGCCGGTCCCAGGGCCCGGACCCGACTTCGGGCCCGGAGCCGAAGGCGTCCCGGAACCCGGGGCCGCCTTCGAGGCGACGGCCGCCGGCCGATCCGCGGCCTTGCCGGCCGCCGCCGGCTTGGCGCGGGCCGTTGCCGCCACGGCGGCCTTGCGCACGGAACGCAGCGCGCCGCGCAGCCGGTCGGCCGCCTCCTCGCCCCGCTTGCCCGTGCCGCCGGAACCAGAATCGGAGCCGGACCGGTTGCCGGAGCCGGACCGGTTGCCGGGGCCGGAGGCCGCCGGGCCGTCGCCTCTGCCCGACCGCCGGTCCGGCTGCGCCGGCAGCGGCACGACCCTCGTGGCGTCTGCGGGCGGTTCCGGCTCGGACGCCTTCGGCTCGGGCGCGTTGACGACGGCGTCGAGCATCGCGCGGGCGCCCGCGTCGTCCAGGCGCTTGTCCGGGTCCTTGCTGAGCAGGCCGTAGATGACGTCCCGGAGCGGACCGGCGTTCTTGGGCTCCTCCAGCGGCTCGGTCATCACCGCGGTCAGCGTGGCGATCGCCGAGCCCTTGTCGTACGGCGGGGCGCCCTCGACCGAGGCGTAGAGCAGGCCGCCGAGCGACCACAGGTCGGCCGCGGGACCGGGCTTGTGGCCACGGGCCCTTTCGGGGGAGATGTAGGAGGGAGCGCCGACCAGCATGCCGGTCGAGGTGATGGACGGGTCCCCCTCGACCTGGGCGATGCCGAAGTCGGTGAGCACGACCCGGCCGTCCTCGGCGATGAGCACGTTGGACGGCTTCACGTCGCGGTGCAGGATGCCCTGACGGTGCGCGGAGCGCAGCACGTCGAGGACCGCGAGGCCGACCTCCGCGGCCCGCCGGGGCTCCAGCACGCCGTCCTCGCGGATGACCTCGGCCAGAGACTTGCCCTCGACCAGCTCCATCACGATCCACGGCCGGTCGTCCTCGTCGACCACGTCGAAGACGGTCACCGCGCTGGTGTTGCGGATCCGCGCGATCGCCTTGGCCTCCCGCAGCGTGCGCGTGATCAGCCGCCGCTTCTCGTCCTCGTCGATGTTCGACGGGAACCTCAGTTCCTTGACCGCGACCGTGCGGCCCAGGGTCTCGTCCTGGGCCCGCCACACCGTGCCCATGCCACCACGGCCGAGCACGTCCCCCAGCCGGTACCGCCCGGCGAGAAGACGCTCGCTGTTGTCCTGACGAGTGTCCTGACGGGATGCCCCCGCCCGCTCCGCCTCCGACATGCGTCCCCTCATGCAACCCGCCCTGACAGAGCCTCCATTGTCCCCTACCCGACAAGTGCCTGGCGCCCAGGGTGCCCCTGAAGACACCCGGACAGACCGCTGAACAGCGCTGCCGTGGCGACGGGATGACGGGCCGTGACAGAAGCGGGGCCAGGCGTGCGGGCGCTCCGGGACACTTCCGCTCTTATGGGGTCTCCCCCGGGCCGACGTGAGACCGGACACGGGTCGGACACGGACCGGCCGGATGCCGGGCCCCGCACCGGAATCGGGCCCTCCGCGGTCCCTACAGGGGCACGATGTCCGGCGCCCCCAGCCGAGCCGCGTCGGCCGTCAGGTCGTCGGGCTGGCGCTGCGACTCCCGTTCGGCCTCCACCCGCTTCTCGTAGTGCTCGACCTCTCGTTCGATCTGGTCCTTGTCCCAGCCCAGCACCGGTGCCATCAGTTCGGCGGCCTCCCGGGCGCTGCGGGTACCCCGGTCGAAGGTCTCTATGGATATCCGGGTGCGCCGGGTGAGCGCGTCGTCCAGGTGCCGTGCCCCCTCGTGCGACGCGGCGTAGACGATCTCGGCCCGCAGGTAGTCGTCGGCGGCCTGGAGCGGCGCGCCGAGCGCCGGGTCCTCGGCGATCAGGGCGAGGATCTCCTGTGCGGCCGAGCCGTAGCGGTGCAGCAGGTGTTCGACCCTCACCACATGGATGCCGGTCGCGGCGGCGATGCGCGCCCGTGCGTTCCACAGCGCGCGGTAGCCCTCGGCGCCGTACAGCGGGATCTCCTCGGTGACACAGTCGGCGACCCGCATGTCCAGGCCGTGCACCGCCTCGTCGACGGCGTCCTTGGCCATCACCCGGTACGTGGTGTACTTGCCGCCCGCGACGACGACCAGGCCCGGCACCGGATGGGCCACCGTGTGCTCGCGCGAGAGCTTGCTGGTGGCGTCGGACTCACCGGCCAGCAGGGGCCGCAGCCCCGCGTACACGCCTTCCACGTCGTCCCGGGTGAGCGGCACCGCCAGCACCGAGTTCACATGCTCCAGCAGGTAGTCGATGTCGGCGCTGGAGGCGGCCGGGTGCGCCTTGTCCAGGTCCCAGTCGGTGTCGGTGGTGCCGATGATCCAGTGCCGGCCCCAGGGGATGACGAAGAGCACGGACTTCTCGGTGCGCAGGATCAGCCCGGTGGTGGAGTTGACGCGGTCCCTGGGCACGACGAGGTGGATGCCCTTGGACGCCCGGACGTGGAACTGGCCGCGGGAGCCCACCATGGCCTGGGTGTCGTCGGTCCACACCCCGGTGGCGTTGACGACCTGCTGGGCGCGGACCTCGTACTCACCGCCGCCCTCCACGTCCTGCACCCGTGCGCCGACCACACGCTCGCCCTCGCGCAGGAACCCGGTGACCCGGGCGCGGTTGGCGGCCCGTGCGCCGTAGGACACGGCGGTGCGCACCAGGGTGGCCACGAAGCGGGCGTCGTCCACCTGGGCGTCGTAGTACTGCAACGCGCCGACCAGCGCGTCCTTCTTCAGACAGGGAGCCACGCGCAGGGCGTGACGACGGCTCAGATGGCGATGCACGGGCAGGCCCCGGCCGTGGCTTCGGGCCATCGACATGCCGTCGTAGAGCGCGACGCCCGTCCCGGCGTACCAGCGCTCCCAGCCCTTGTGCTGGAGCGGGTACAGGAACGGCACGGGCCTGACCAGATGCGGAGCGAGGCGTTCCAGCAGCAGGCCGCGCTCCTTGAGCGCCTCACGGACCAGGGCGAAGTCGAGCATCTCCAGGTAGCGCAGTCCGCCGTGTATCAGCTTGCTGGAGCGGCTGGAGGTGCCGGAGGCCCAGTCGCGGGCCTCGACCAGGCCGGTGGACAGGCCTCGGGTGACGGCGTCCAGGGCCGTGCCCGCGCCGACCACTCCGCCGCCCACGACCAGGATGTCCAGCTCGCGCTCGGCCATCTCGGCCAGTGACTCGGCGCGCTGCGCCGGCCCCAGTGTCGCTGTCCTCACTGTGCCTCCCGCTGTCCGTCGCGCCGGCCGCACCCGTCGGGCGAGCCCGTGTCCCGTCCGCCCCGCGTTCCCCGTCATCTCCCCTTGCCCAAATTCTGACCGGCTTGCCCCTCTTCAGCCACCAGTCACCCCCAGCCTGTGGACAACTTCCGGCGGTTCACCCAGAAACACGCTGGTCAATCCCGCAAAACGGTCATATTTACTCCTAGTCTGACATTGCACTCGCTCGTCCTGTCCACAGGACTTGCGTGCCCGCCACGCCTCGGTTATTGGGAAGGACGGCCCACGCCATGCCCGCAGATCTCGCCGTCATCGGACTCGGCCCTCTCGGCCTGCCCCTGGCCCAGGCAGCCGTGGCCGCCGGTATCCCCACCCTCGGATACCGCACCGGGGACGAGTCCAGCCCCCTCAGCGCCGCCGAACTGCGCCGGATGCTCTCGGGGGGCTTCCGGCCGGCCACCGACCCGGCGGAACTGGGCCGGGTCCGCACCGCGGTGATCTGCGCGCCCACCCCACGCGGCGCCGACGGCGGAATCGACCTGAGCCAGGTGGAGACCGCGGCCCACGCCCTCGCCGGGCACCTGCGCCCGCACACCACCGTCATCCTGGAGTCGCCCGTGCCGCCGGGGACGACGGAGGGGCTCCTGCGGTCGCTCCTGGAACAGGGGTCCGGGCTGCACGCGGGACGCGACTTCCACCTCGCCCACTCCCCCAGCCGAGTGGACCCCGGCAACCGCGCCTTCACCCCGGCCAACACGCCCAAGGTGATCGGTGGCCTCACCCCGGCCTGCACCGAGTCGGCCGCCACGTTCTACGGCCGTCTCACCGACAAGGTGGTCCGCGCACGCGGGCTGCGCGAGGCCGAGACGGTCCACCTCCTGGAGACCAACTACCGGCAGGTGAACATCGCCCTCGTCAACGAGATGGCGGTGCTCTGCCACGAACTGGGCGTCGACCTGTGGGATGTCGTGCGCTGCGCGGAGACCAAGCCGTTCGGCTTCCAGGCCTTCCGCCCCGGCCCCGGCGTCGGCGGCCACGGCGTCCCCCAGGACCTGGCCGGTCCTTCGGGCCGCGGCCTGCGCATGGTGGAACTCGCCCAGCAGGTCAACAGCCGCATGCCCCGCTACGTCATCCAGCGCGCCGCCACACTCCTGAACGAGCACGGCAAGTCGGCTCGAGGCGCCCGCGTACTCCTTCTGGGTGTCACCTACAAGCCCGACCTCGCCGACCTCCAGGGCACTCCGGCCGAGGAGATCGCCGTCCGCCTGACGGGCCTGGGCGCCTCGGTCAGCTACCACGACCCGTATGTGCCCGCCTGGAGCGTCCTGGACCGTCCGGTCCCGCGCGCGGACGCGCTGTACGAGGCGGTCGCGGAGGCGGACCTGACGATCCTGCTCCAGCACCACCGGACGTACGACCTTCAGGGGCTGTCGGTGAAGGCGCAACTGCTGCTGGACACGCGGGGGGCGGCGCCGCTGGGGGCGGCGCATCGGTTGTGAAGGGGGGCGCGTGGGTGCTTGGGGACTGGGGCTGGTGGCATGCGCGGCGCTGCGCGGGTAGCTTACGGAAACAGGTGGGGTCGGCCGCGGCGGCCACTGCGGTCGGCTCGTGGATGGATCAGGGAGCGTCTGCCCCTAGTTGTCATAGGGACAGCCGTTCACCATCACGCCGAGAAGGTGGAGCCCACCGCAGGGGGCACTGCAGCGGGCTCCTGGATGATTCACGGGTGTCCGCCCCTATTGTCCTTAGGGGCGGCCGCTCACCATCCGAAAAGCCGCAAGATCCACCTCCTCCGGAACTGAGCCAGCCGAAGCCGAATGCGGTCCCAGCGAGTGGGCTTGCGGTGACGGCCCATGGGCGCGCCCCCTTCCACGATGCCGCCCAGTAGCCCGGTGGACGGTCCGCTTGGAATTCGGGCCGGGCCCCGAGGGGCGGGGTCCGGTCCGTGTCCTTGGAAGGGGGCGCCCCGGACAACCGGGTCGCCGATCACGGACACTACCGCCCCACAACGCCCGTTCAGCCCGCATTCACCCCGAACGCAACCACGTGCCCCCTTCGCGCAACGCGCCCCCGACCAGGAGCATTTGGGCATGCGAAAGGGCCGGTCGCCCCACCCGGGGCGACCGGCCCTTCCCGGTCTCGCTCGGTCTCGCCAGATCTCGGCGCTTACCGCTTGTGCTGCGAGTCCGCCACCGTCACCTCGACGCGCTGGAACTCCTTCAGCTCGCTGTAGCCGGTGGTGGCCATGGCGCGGCGCAGCGCGCCGAAGAAGTTCATGGAGCCGTCCGGGGTGTGGGACGGACCCGTGAGGACCTCCTCGATCGTGCCGACCGTGCCCAGGTCGACCTTCTGGCCGCGCGGCAGCTCGGCGTTCACGGCCTCCATGCCCCAGTGGTGGCCCTTGCCCGGCGCGTCCGTGGCGCGCGCGAGCGGGGAGCCCATCATCACCGCGTCCGCGCCGCAGGCGATCGCCTTGGGCAGATCGCCGGACCAGCCGACGCCGCCGTCCGCGATCACGTGCACGTACCGGCCGCCGGACTCGTCCATGTAGTCGCGGCGGGCCGCCGCCACGTCCGCCACCGCCGTCGCCATCGGGACCTGGATGCCCAGCACGTTGCGCGTGGTGTGGGCGGCGCCGCCGCCGAAGCCGACGAGCACGCCGGCGGCACCGGTGCGCATCAGGTGCAGGGCCGCGGTGTAGGTGGCGCAGCCGCCGACGATCACCGGGACGTCGAGCTCGTAGATGAACTGCTTCAGGTTCAGCGGCTCGTGCGAGGACGACACGTGTTCGGCGGAGACCGTCGTGCCGCGGATGACGAAGATGTCCACGCCCGCGTCCACCACCGCCTTGGAGAACTGGGCGGTGCGCTGCGGGGAGAGCGCCGCGGCGGTGACCACGCCGGAGTCGCGCACCTCCTTGATGCGCGCGCCGATCAGCTCCTCCTTGATCGGCGCGGCGTAGATCTCCTGGAGGCGGCGGGTCGCGGCCTCGGCGGGCAGCTCGGCGATCTCGTCGAGGAGCGGCTGCGGGTTTTCGTGGCGCGTCCACAGGCCCTCGAGGTTCAGCACGCCCAGTCCGCCCAGCTCGCCGATGCGGATGGCGGTGGCCGGGGAGACGACCGAGTCCATGGGGGCGGCCAGGAAGGGCAGCTCGAAGCGGTAGGCGTCGATCTGCCAGGCGATCGAGACCTCCTTCGGGTCCCGCGTACGGCGGCTGGGGACGACGGCGATGTCGTCGAAGGCGTACGCCCGGCGGCCGCGCTTGCCGCGCCCGATCTCGATCTCAGTCACGTTGGTGGCCTTTCCCTGATGCGTTTCAGCGTCTTCCAGTATCGCCGACGCCCATGACGAAGGCGGCCCCGGAGGACTCCGGGACCGCCCACCCGAGGCCGGCCGCCTACTTGCTGCTGTAGTTCGGCGCCTCGACCGTCATCTGGATGTCGTGCGGGTGGCTCTCCTTGAGACCCGCCGAGGTGATGCGGACGAAGCGGCCCTTGGACTCCATCTCGGCGATGGTGGCGGCGCCCACGTAGCCCATGGTCTGCCGCAGACCGCCGACGAGCTGGTGCAGCACGTTGGCCAGCGGGCCGCGGTAGGGCACCTGGCCCTCGACGCCCTCGGGCACGAGCTTGTCGTCGGAGGCGACGTCCGCCTGGAAGTAGCGGTCCTTCGAGTACGACTTGGCCTGGCCGCGCGACTGCATGGCGCCGAGCGAGCCCATGCCGCGGTAGGACTTGAACTGCTTGCCGTTGATGAACAGCAGCTCGCCCGGCGACTCCTCGCAGCCCGCGAGCAGGCTGCCCAGCATCACCGTGTCGGCACCGGCGGCCAGGGCCTTGCCGATGTCGCCGGAGTACTGCAGGCCGCCGTCGCCGATCAGCGGAATGCCGGCCGGGCGGGCGGCGAGGGACGCCTCGTAGATGGCGGTGACCTGCGGGACACCGATGCCGGCGACCACGCGCGTGGTACAGATCGAACCGGGGCCGACGCCGACCTTGATGCCGTCGACACCGGCGTCGATCAGGGCCTGCGCGCCGTCGCGGGTGGCGACGTTGCCGCCGATCACGTCGACGGACACACTCGACTTGATCTTCGACATCCAGCTCAGCGCGTTGCTGTTGTGGCCGTGCGAGGTGTCGACGACCAGGAAGTCGACCCCGGCCTCGGCGAGGGCCTGGGCGCGCTCCAGCGCCTCGGGGCTGGCGCCGACGGCGGCGCCGACGAGCAGGCGGCCCTCGGCGTCCTTGGCTGCGTTCGGGTACTGCTCGGCCTTGACGAAGTCCTTGACTGTGATCAGGCCCTTGAGGACGCCCTCGTCGTCCACCAGCGGCAGCTTCTCGATCTTGTGCTTGCGCAGCAGCTCCATGGCCTCCGGGCCGGAGATGCCGACCTTGCCGGTGACCAGCGGCATCGGCGTCATGACCTCGCGCACCTGGCGGCTGCGGTCGGACTCGAAGGCCATGTCGCGGTTGGTGACGATGCCGAGCAGCTTGCCGGCCGGGTCGGTGACGGGGACACCGCTGATGCGGAACTTGGCGCAGAGCGCGTCGGCCTCGGCGAGCGTGGCCTCCGGGTGGATGGTGATCGGGTTGGCCACCATGCCGGACTCGGACCGCTTGACCAGGTCGACCTGGTTGACCTGGTCCTCGATGGAGAGGTTGCGGTGCAGCACGCCGACACCGCCGAGGCGGGCCATCGCGATCGCCATGCGGGACTCGGTCACCTTGTCCATGGCCGCCGACAGCATCGGGATGTTGACCCGGACATTGCGGGAGATGCGGGACGAGGTGTCGACCGCGCCCGGCAGCACCGCGGATGCGCCCGGCAGCAGCAGCACGTCGTCGTAGGTCAGCCCGAGTGTCGCGAATTTCTCGGGCACTCCGTCGACGTTTGCAGTCATGACACCTTCCCCAAATGGCCTTGATCGGTGCGGATGCCCATGCTAACGGGAAGCGGAGGCGTCTCATTCCACGATAAGGGGACGCCGTCGGCTTCGTACGTTCCTCCGAAACGGACGCACGGCCCATGGGACGGGCGCGACGGCGGCGCGTCTACTGCTCGGCGAGGGCGCGCAGCCGGCTGAGTGCCCGGTGCTGGGCCACCCGGACCGCGCCTGGTGACATTCCCAACATCTGTCCCGTTTCCTCCGCGGTCAAGCCCACGGCGATGCGCAGCAGGAGCAGCTCCCGCTGGTTCTCGGGGAGGCTGGCGAGCAGCTTCTTGGCCCACTCGGCATCGCTGCTGAGCAGGGCGCGCTCCTCCGGGCCGAGGGAGTCGTCCGGGCGCTCGGGCATCTCGTCGGAGGGCACCGCCGTCGAACCGGGGTGGCGCATCGCCGCGCGCTGGAGGTCTGCGACCTTGTGGGAGGCGATGGCGAAGACGAACGCCTCGAAGGGGCGCCCGGTGTCCCGGTAGCGCGGCAGGGCGAGGAGGACGGCGACGCAGACCTCCTGGGCCAGGTCCTCGACGAAGTGGCGCGCGTCGCCGGGCAGCCGGGACAGCCGGGTGCGGCAGTAGCGCAGCGCCAGGGGGTGGACTCGGGCGAGCAGATCGTGGGTGGCCTGCTCGTCGCCGTCGACGGCACGGTGGACGAGGGCACCGATCGCCCCTTGGGCAACTGCCGCCTCGTCGTCGCGCATCGGTCCATGGTGCCTTGGCGTCGTATGCTCCGCGGCACCGCCTTCGTGGTTGTGCACCGAAGCGTTATGAGCGGGTGCGCCGGAACCCATCCCCTGCGCCCTCCCATTCCGCTCGACCGACTCGTCCCCGAGGAACTCCACACCTCAAGGATGCGGCATCCGCCGCGAAACGAGCAGCGGCCGTCCGGCGGGCCTCGTTGCCACCGACCCCCGGAATGCGGTAGGCGGCGGCTCGTACGACCCCGGGACGGCCCTGTCCCGGCCCTGGACACGGCCCCCCGGGGTTGCCCCGCTCAAGCCGCGCCGCGGCGGAACGAGCCGTGCCCACCGGGCGTCCGGCCGCACGGAGGCCGTCCTCACCGGCGGTCCGCCCGACCGGGCGGACCCGCCCGCGCAGATACGTATCGGCAGCAGGAGCGAGGCGTGGCACGAGCGCTCTCATTCGTACGTCCGGTGTGGTGCCTTCGGGTGTTCGTCGTACGCCCGGGCACACGGCGTACGTCCGGACACGGCGGCACTCCACGGGACGCTCCCCACGCTCGATCCCGCGCGTGGGGGCGCCGTACGCGTCCACCGCTCCGGGCCGGACCTACCGGACCAGGCCCCACCGGAAGCCGAGCGCCACCGCGTGCGCGCGGTCGGAGGCGCCGAGCTTCTTGAACAGCCGGCGAGCGTGCGTCTTGACGGTGTCCTCGGAAAGGAACAGCTCGCGACCGATCTCCGCGTTGGAACGGCCGTGGCTCATGCCCTCCAGGACCTGGATCTCACGCGCGGTGAGCGTGGGCGCGGCGCCCATCTCGGCGGAGCGCAGCCGGCGCGGGGCGAGCCGCCAGGTCGGGTCGGCGAGAGCCTGGGTCACCGTGGCGCGCAGCTCCGCGCGGGAGGCGTCCTTGTGCAGATAGCCGCGGGCGCCGGCGGCGACGGCGAGTGCCACACCGTCGAGGTCCTCCGCGACCGTGAGCATGATGATGCGCGCACCCGGGTCGGCGGACAGCAGGCGCCGGACCGTCTCGACGCCGCCCAGGCCGGGCATGCGCACGTCCATGAGGATGAGGTCCGAGCGGTCGGCACCCCAGCGGCGGAGCACTTCCTCGCCGTTGGCCGCCGTCGTCACACGCTCGACGCCGGGCACGGTCGCGACCGCGCGGCGGAGCGCCTCTCGGGCAAGCGGGGAGTCGTCGCAGACGAGGACGGATGTCATGGCCGCCCTCCGCAGCTGATGCGCGTCACCTTGAGCCTCCAGGCTGGTACGAAATCGTCACCTGTGCGGTCGACCGTCTCGGACGCCCGCCCGAGCACTTGTGTTTTCAACCGCCTCCGCACTCTCAACGACGGTCACTCGAAAGAGTTACGGGGCCGTACGCCGTTTTCGGCACTCTACGTGAGGGAGCGGACACAGTGCAGACACAGACGTCATACCCTCAACTTTTCATCACAAGCTATGCCCCATTCAGCCCCTTTTCTTCCCGTTTCCAGGTGTCTAGGGCTAGATTCGCAATGAGTCATATTTTCATCTCCTTAGATCGGAGATGTACGGTCGTTGGCACCGTATCCGCCACCGAACGGCTACAAGGGGTCACGCAATGGCAGATTTCTCCCGCCTTCCCGGACCGAATGCGGACCTGTGGGACTGGCAGCTGCTGGCTGCCTGCCGCGGGGTGGACAGCTCGCTCTTCTTCCATCCGGAGGGCGAGCGCGGGGCGGCTCGGAGCGCTCGAGAGAACTCGGCCAAGGAGGTCTGCATGAGGTGCCCGGTCCGTGCGGAGTGCGCGGCGCACGCGTTGGCGGTGCGCGAACCGTACGGAGTGTGGGGTGGACTGACCGAGGACGAGCGCGAGGAGCTCATGGGGCGGGCACGCAACCGGCTGGTGCCGGCCACGTCCCCCGGCGGGGATACCGCGTCGGATCATTGAAGGAACGTTTCTTCGTACATATGAACGAGCAACTGACAAGGGCACGCGGTCGCGTGCCCTGCCCTTGCCGTCCCTCTGATGCCTGTTCGCCGTCTCAGCCGGCGCCTGCCCGGCGTCCCGTCCCGCCCCGTCTCACCTCGCCCCGGCGCGCACCAGCTCGTCCAGCGTGGCCGACACCGCGGGCACCTGGGCCAGGTCGGGCAGTGTGAGCGCCACGATCTCCCGCCGCACCGTCGGCTCCAGTTCGACGGTGCGCGCGCCCCGGGGACGTACGGACTCGACGGCGAGCTGAGGCAGTACGGCGACCCCGAGCCCGGCGCCCACCAGGCCGACCACCGCGGGATAGTCGTCGGTGGCGAAGTCGATGCGGGGCGTGAAGCCGGCGCCCTCGCACACCCGCACCAACTGGCCGCGGCAGCGCGGGCAGCCCGCGATCCACGGCTCGTCCGCGAGTTCCGCGATGCCGACCGACCCCGCGCGGGCCAGCGGATGCCGCTCGGGCACCAGGCCCACGAGCCGGTCGGTCAGCAGCGGCCGTACCACCAGGTCCGACCACTCCTCGCCGTCGGCCGTGCCCTCGCCGGCGGGGCCCTCGTAACGGAAGGCGAGCGCGACGTCGCAGTCGCCCTCACGCAGCAGTTCGACGGACCTGGGCGGCTCGGCCTCCGCCAGCGACACCCGGGTGCCGGGGTGCGCGGCGCGCAGCGCGGCCAGCGCGGTCGGGACCAGCGTGGAGCTGCCGCTCGGGAAGGAGACGAGCCGTACCCGTCCGGCCCGCAGACCGGCGATGGCGGCGACCTCCTCCTCGGCGGCGGTGAGCCCGGCCAGGATGCCGCCCGCGTGCCGCACGAGCGCCTCACCGGCCTCGGTCAGCCGCATCTCGCGGCCGGTGCGGACCAGCAGTGGGGTGCCGACATTGGTCTCCAGTGCCTTCATCTGCTGGCTGACGGCGGGCTGGGTGCAGCCCAGCTCGCGCGCCGCCGCCGAGAACGACCCGCTGGTGGCCACGGCGCGCAGCACGCGCAGATGACGAGCCTCGATCACCCCTTGATCATAAGTGATCCTTGGGTCGACGGCACAAAAAGGCGTCGACACTTTGAAGTGGGCTCCCGTACCGTGCTCGCATGAAGCTGCTCTCCGTCAATCTGGGCCGCCCGCAGGCCGTGCCGTACACCGACCAGCCCCAGGGCGTCACCGGGATCGACAAGCGGCCGGTGGACCACCCGGTGCTGGTGGCGGCGCCCGGCCCGAAGGGGGTCGGCGCGAGCGGGCTGGCCGGGGACGCGGTGTGCGACACGCGGCACCACGGCGGCGACGACCAGGCGGTGTACGCCATGGCGCGCGAGGACATGAACGAGTGGGAGCGCGAGTTGGGCCGGACGCTGGCGAACGGCGCGTTCGGCGAGAACCTCACCACGGCCGGCCTGGACGTGTCCGGCGCCCTGATCGGCGAGCGCTGGCGCATCGGCTCGCCGGCCGGCCCGTCGGTGCTGCTGGAGGTCACCAGCGGCCGGATCCCGTGCCGGACCTTCCAGGGCCACATGGGCGAGCGGGGATGGGTGAGGAGGTTCACGCAAAAGGGTGCGCCGGGGGCCTACCTGCGGGTGATCGAGCCGGGTGAGATCCGCTCCGGCGACCCGGTCGAGATCGTGCACCGCCCGGACCACGACGTGACGGTGGCCATGGAGTTCCGGGCCGGCACCACGGAGCGCTCCCTGCTGCCGCACCTGCTCGCGGCCGGGAACGCGCTGCACCCGGAAACCCTCGCGGCGGCCCGGAAGTACGGCGAGAAGTACGCGGATCGACGGGCCGTGGGCGACGGGACGACACCTGCTCCCCGCTGATCGGAAGGACCTGTGCACAGATCGGGAACCGGTCGCCCGGACCACTAACCTTTCGCCATGACAACGGCTCTGATTACGGGATCCACCGCGGGCATCGGTGCCGCGTTCGCGCGTCGGCTGGCGGCGGACGGGCACGACCTCGTCCTGGTGGCACGGGACACCGAGCGCCTGACGGACCAGGCGACCGAGCTGCACGACCGGCACGGCATCGAGGCGGAGGTGCTCACGGCCGATCTGTCGCAGGAGGCTGGCATCGAGGCGGTCGCCGCCCGGCTGGACGACCGCCGCAACCCGGTCGACCTGCTGATCAACAACGCGGGCTTCGGCAACAAGGGCCGCTTCCTCGAGGTGCCGATGGCCGACGAGCTGACGATGCTCAAGGTGCACGTCGAGGCGGTGCTGCGGCTGACGGCCGCGGCGACGGCGGCGATGCGTGAGCGCGGCCGGGGCGGGGTGGTGAACGTGGCGTCGGTGGCGGCGTTCGTGCCGCGCGGCACCTACGGGGCCTCGAAGGCGTGGGTCGTGCAGTTCACCCAGGGCGCCGCCCGCGACCTGGCCGGGACCGGGGTGCGCCTGATGGCCCTGTGCCCCGGCTTCGTGCGCACCGAGTTCCACCAGCGGGCCGGCATGGGCACGGACAACATCCCGAACTGGATGTGGCTGGACGCGGACAAGCTGGTCGCGGCGGCACTGGCGGACCTGGCGCGCGGCCGGACCGTCTCCGTTCCCGACCCGCGCTACAAGGCGCTGATGGGCCTGGTGAAGCTGGCCCCCCGGGGGCTGCTGGGCGGGGTAACGTCGAAGACGGGCCGCAAGTACGGCCCGCAGTAGTCCGAGGGCAGCGGTTCCGGTTCGGGCCGGGCCGCGGGCCTCCGGAGCGCGCTACGGAGGTGGCGTCGTCCCCCCGGTGGGAAAATGGCGGTGACGGAACCGGGCCAGGGGGGCCGGAGGGGCGCCATGACCTTCGTACAGCTCATCGAGTGCAGGACGAGCCGGTTCGACGAGATGAACCGGCTGATCGACACCTGGCTGGAACAGACCGGCGGAAAGCGGACCGCGACCCACGCGCTGGTCGGCACGGACCGCTCGGACAGAGCGCACATCGTGGAGATGGTGGAGTTCCCGTCGTACGAGGAGGCGATGCGGAACTCGAACCTCCCGGAGACCGACGAGATCTTCCGCGGCATGGCCGCCCTGTGCGACGAGATGCCCACCTTCATCGACCTGGAGGTCGTCCGGGACGAGCGGCTCTGTGACGACACCGTGCGGCGTTTCTTCGCCACGCTCGCCGGCGCGGGAGAACTGCCCCCGCTCAACGACCTGATCGACGAGGACTGCCACAGCCACGACCCGATCAACCCGCAGACCACCATCGGCCTGGACACGATCCGGCGCGAGTTCCGCATGTGGCGCGACGCCTTCGACTCCGCCTTCACCCTCGACGAGGTCCTCGCCCAGGACGACCGGGCCTGCGCCCGCTGGTCCTGGAAGGGCACCCACAAGGGCGAGTTCCTGGGCATCGCCCCCACCGGCAGGCAGGTCGGCATGACCGGCACGACCCTCTTCCACTTCGGCCCCGACGGCAAGATCACCGAACTGTGGTGGCAGCACGACCACCTGGGCCTGCTGCAACAGCTGGGCGCACTGGACGAGTTGGAGAACTAGAAGCCGCGGAGGAGAGCCACGGGAAGCCCCCGGCACGGGGGCTTTCGTATGCCCGGGCACTTCATTCCGCACGGCCGCCTTCCGCCCTTGCCGGGCCCGCACCGAATGTCAGAGGGCCGGACCCCGCGACGGCTGCAACCGTTCGCGAGGGCCTGAACCACCAGTGGAAGGCAAGTTCCACCGTGATGTACCGGCACTGTATCGCGCCCCAGCGCCCCTACACCCAGTTCTCGCACGACATCATCCGGCACCCGCGCCTGTCCTCGGACGCGGTTCGACTCCTGACCTGGCAGCTCTCTCCCACCGGGCGCCCGGGAATCCCTCTCCCGAACCGCCGAACGAGCCGACATCGGCGCCTGCGCCTTCACCCGCGCCAAGCGCCAGCTCAAGGACGAGGGATTCGTGCACGAAAGGCGCATCCAAGGACCGGGGGCAACTGGACGACCCAAGGAGTGGGGCGTCATGCCCCGCGTCGGTGCCCCCGGCAAGACCGTGTGGGCGGTCGTCGCGACCACAGGCGGCTGGCATCGACTCCTGACCGGACTGCGCCTCGGGCTGTATGGAGCGGCTCTGCGACGACCCGCCCGACTCTTCAGCTTGACGTTTAACCTCGACCGTTCACTTGACCCGCTGATCTTGGTTCATTCCCGGGACAGCAGGGCGGCCGTTCTTCACGCTTCGAGGTGTCGAGCAACGTCGCGTGAAGGAACGGCCGCTGGTGAAGAGTCTCGCCGCTGAACAGTCAGCTGACGCCGCGTTGGGCGTCCTGTCCCACTTTCGAGTCCAGTTCTACGACTGCCTCTATACCCGGGCGGATGCGCTCTTCGAGCTGACCGACGCGGTGCTGTGTGCCGATGGCCCGGTGACGTCGCTGGTCGAGTTGACGCTCACGGCCGAGCACCGGCGTGGGCACGGTGCGATGTACGACGCGGTCAATCACGGCTGGCTGGAGCCGCGCCGCCTGCGCAGGCTGCTGGCCTCCACGCCGCTGCCACGTGCGGCCGACGGGCGGATCGTCCTCGCGGTGGACGTGAGCAACTGGCTGCGTCCCGACGCCCCCACCAGCCCGGAGCTGCTGTTCTGCCACGTCTACGGACGGGGCCGCAGCGCGGATCAGTTCATCCCCGGCTGGCCGTATTCCTTCGTCGCCGCGCTGGAGACGGGACGCACGTCGTGGACGGCCGTGCTGGACGCGATCCGTCTGGGGCCAGCGGACGATGCCACCGCGGTGACCGCCGCCCAGCTGCGCGAGGTGGTCACCCGGCTGGTGTACGCCGGGCAGTGGCGGCCGGGCGACGCGGACATCCTCGTCGTCATGGACACCGGCTACGACGTCACCCGCCTCGCCTACGTCCTGGCCGACCTGCCCGTCGAGCTGGTCGGCCGGCTGCGCTCGGACCGCGTCATGCTGAGGGATGCCGGCCCGCGTCGTTCCACCCCGCGCGGCGGGCAGCCCCGAAAGCACGGCGGCGTCCTCACCTTCTCCAAACCGGATTCCTGGCATACCCCTGATCAGGCCACCACCTGCGACACCACCCGCTACGGCACGGCCGAAGCCCTCGCCTGGGACCGGATGCACCCCCGCCTGCAGGCCCGCGGCCCCTGGCTCGACCACTGCGGCGAACTTCCCTTGATCCACGGCACGTTGATCCGGCTGAAGGTCGAGCATCTGCCCGGTGACCGCGACCCCAAGCCGGTGTGGCTGTGGTCCTCGCGCACCGGGATGACCGGCGCTGACGTCGACCTGCGCTGGCAGGCATTCCTCCGCAGGTTCGACCTGGAGCACACCTTCCGGCTGTTCAAGCAGACCCTGGGCTGGACCGTCCCCAAGGTCCGCGATCCGCACACGGCCGACCTGTGGACCTGGCTGATCATCGCCGCCCACACCCAACTCCGCCTTGCCCGGCCCCTCGCCGAGGATCTTCGTCGGCCCTGGGAACGGCCCGCCGAGCCGCGTCGGCTCACCCCTGCCCGGGTCCGCCGAGGGTTCCGCCACCTCCGCGTGAAGACCGCCCGTCCCGCCAGCGTGCCCAGACCCTCCAAGCCCGGGCCCGGACGCCCACCCGGCTCGAAGAATCGCAGGCCAGCCCCACGTCATGAGCCTGGAAAGACCGTGAAACGAATCGAAACCCTCACCGAACACGTCCGCCAGAAACAGCAGCGAGGTTAATGATCAAGCTTCAGATGTTGCACTTATTTCGAATATTGCGGATACTGGGGAGCCGAGCGCGGGGAGATGAGGATGATGACAGCAAAGGTTTCCCGGTCTCCGGTACCGCACAAGCACAGTTCCGAGACCGCCAACCGGGCTATCGAGCCCTTGAGGGACGTACTGGTCCGCCATCCGGAGGACACCGAAGTCACGGTCTCTGTGCAGTTGCCGCGTGAGGCCGCGGAAATGCTCGCCACGATCCTGGGTCACATGGCCTCCGGGCGCGCGGTGTCGATCGTCCCGGACAACGCCGAGCTGACCACCCAGCAAGCCGCCGACATGCTGAACGTCTCCCGCCCGTTTCTCATCGGCCTGCTGGAAGCCGGTGAGATCGAATACCGCAAGGTCGGCACGCACCGCCGGATCAAGGCTGCCTCCCTGATGGCGTACCAACGAGAGGACGATCGACGCCGGCGGGCGGCAGCCGATGAGCTCACCGCACTGAACCAGGACATGGGGCTGATCTGACAGATGGCGTTCACGGTCGTGTACGACGCGTGTGTTCTCTACCCCAACACGCTGCGCGACCTGCTGATCCGCATAGCTGCGGCCGGACTGGTCCAGGCGAAGTGGTCGGAGCGGATTCTCGACGAGGTGTTCGAGAACCTCGCCAAGAACCGTCCCGATCTTCGGCAGGAAAGGCTCGATCGAACGCGCGAGCTCATGAAGCGGGCAGTGCGTGACTGCCTGGTCGTGGGTCACGAGCCACTCGAACCGGTACTCAGCCTTCCCGACCCGGACGATCGGCATGTGCTTGCGGCCGCGATCAAGGCCCGGGCGCAGCTCATCGTGACACGCAACACCAAGGATTTCCCGTTGGCGGCCACGGCCCCCTGGGACGTCGAGGCCGTCCATCCGGACGACTTCGTTCTTGCCCAGCTGGACCTCGACCGGGGCCGGATCTTCGCCTGTGTCCAGCAGATCGCCGACAGTTGGCAAAACCCACCGGGCGTGCCCGCCGACGTCCTGGACCGGCTGGAACGAGACGGCCTGGTAAAAACGGCCGCGGCGCTCCGTGTTGGCTTCTGAGTCCCAGTCCAGGCCGCTAGGCCGATCGGTGCAACGGCTGGGCCGCCCCGGACGCCACTCTGGCACCACCCGCAACTGCTGTTCCTCGCCCTGATCCACGCCGGCTTCCTGTCCGCGGCGGCCCTGTTGCCGGCGTGGTCACGCCGCTGGGTGGAACCGGTGACCGCGCCTGCCGAGGCACGGCACCTCATCGCGCAGCAACTCCTCGTGCTGTGTCTCCAGGAGCACCGGGTCGGGAGGCACCTGTGGCAGGAGTGGTGGGGCGAGCTTCGTGCCCTTCAGGTCGGGCGCCGAACCTGTCGTACGGCACCTCGTCGAGCAGCCATACCTGGAGCGCGTGACGGCGGCACCCTGTTCATCGGACCAGAGATCGAGCGCCGCTTCGGGCACCGGCACTTCATGAACCTGACGGCGTCGCTCACCGCACCGCCGGAGTCAACCGTCCTCAGTGGACGGACGGAGATCGGCCACACGGACCCCGACTTGCTCACCGAGGAGGTCGAGGGGCCGCAAACTGCTCTTGGCAGGCCGCAGCCGGCTGGGCACGTACATCGACTGGCAGGTGCGGCAGCCGCCACGTCCGGCGTGAACGGCCACGACGAAGCCGCACCCGGCGACGACCCGTCACGGCAGAGGCTGAACCGCCGTACAACGCGACGGTGCCCAGCCCCCCGCAGGGGAACTGGGCACCGTCGGTCAACGCTCAGCGCGGCGCTCAGTGGGCGTGGCCGTGGCCGTGGCCCGCGGCGGCCGGCTCTTCCTCTTCCTTCTTCTCGACGACCAGGGTCTCGGTCGTCAGCAGGAGGGAGGCGATGGAGGCGGCGTTCTCCAGGGCGGAGCGGGTGACCTTGACCGGGTCGATGACGCCGGCCTTGACCAGGTCGCCGTACTCGCCGGTGGCGGCGTTGTAGCCGCTCATCTTCTCCAGCTCGGCGACCTTGGAGACGATGACGTAGCCCTCCAGGCCGGCGTTCTCGGCGATCCAGCGCAGCGGCTCGACGGCGGCGCGGCGGACGACCGCGACACCCGTGGCCTCGTCGCCGGTCTTGCCGAGGTTGTCCTGAAGGATCTTCACGGCGTGGACCAGAGCCGAGCCACCACCGGAGACGATGCCCTCCTCGACCGCGGCGCGGGTCGCGGAGATGGCGTCCTCCAGACGGTGCTTCTTCTCCTTCAGCTCCACCTCGGTGGCGGCGCCGACCTTGATGACGCACACGCCGCCGGCCAGCTTCGCGAGGCGCTCCTGGAGCTTCTCGCGGTCCCAGTCGGAGTCGGTGTTCTCGATCTCGGCCTTGATCTGGGCGACGCGGCCGTCGACGTCCGACTTGTTGCCGGCGCCGTCGACGATCGTGGTGTCGTCCTTGGTGACGGTGACACGGCGGGCGGAGCCGAGGACGTCCAGACCGACCTGGTCGAGCTTGAGGCCGACCTCCTCGGAGATGACGGTGGCGCCGGTGAGGATCGCCATGTCCTGGAGCATCGCCTTGCGGCGGTCGCCGAAGCCGGGGGCCTTGACGGCGGTGGCGTTGAAGGTGCCGCGGATCTTGTTGACGACCAGGGTCGACAGGGCCTCGCCCTCGACGTCCTCGGCGATGATCAGCAGTGGCTTGGAGGCGTTCGCCTGGATGATCTTCTCGAGCAGCGGCAGCAGGTCCGCGATGGAGGAGATCTTGCCCTGGTGGATCAGGATGTACGGGTCGTCGAGGACGGCCTCCATGCGCTCCTGGTCCGTGACGAAGTACGGCGACAGGTAGCCCTTGTCGAAGGCCATGCCCTCGGTGAAGTCCAGCTCCAGACCGAAGGTGTTGGACTCCTCGACGGTGATGACGCCGTCCTTGCCGACCTTGTCCATCGCCTCGGCGATCAGCTCGCCGACCTGCTGGTCCTGGGCGGACAGCGCGGCCACGGCGGCGATGTCGGACTTCTCGTCGATCGGGCGGGCCGAGGAAAGCAGGTCCTCGGCGACCGCGGCGACGGCGGCGTCGATGCCCTTCTTCAGCAGCGCCGGGGAGGCGCCGGCGGCGACGTTCTTCAGGCCCTCGCGCACCAGCGCCTGGGCGAGCACGGTGGCGGTGGTGGTGCCGTCACCAGCGATGTCGTTGGTCTTGGTCGCCACCTCCTTCACCAGCTGGGCGCCGAGGTTCTCGTACGGGTCCTCGACCTCGACCTCGCGGGCGATGGTGACACCGTCGTTGGTGATGGTGGGGGCACCGAACTTCTTGTCGATGACGACGTTGCGGCCCTTGGGGCCGATCGTCACCTTGACCGTGTCGGCGAGCTTGTTGACGCCGCGCTCGAGGGCGCGACGGGCGTCCTCGTCGAACTTCAGGATCTTCGCCATGGCAGCGGGAGCCCTCTCGGAAATCTGGGTGGAAAAGGCGCTGCGCCCCGGGCGCCCGGCTTCTTATCGGTCGCGGGGGCCAGGGGCGCAGCTCAAAGCAGGGATCGAGGTGATTACTTCTCGATGATCGCGAGGACGTCGCGAGCCGAGAGAACGAGGTACTCCTCGTTGTTGTACTTCACCTCGGTGCCGCCGTACTTGCTGTAGAGCACGACGTCGCCGACCTTGACGTCGAGCGGAAGGCGGTTGCCGTCCTCGAAGCGGCCCGGGCCCACGGCCAGGACGACGCCCTCCTGGGGCTTCTCCTTGGCGGTGTCCGGGATGACCAGGCCCGAGGCCGTGGTCTGCTCGGCGTCCAGCGGCTGGACCACGATGCGGTCCTCGAGCGGCTTGATGGCAACCTTGGAGCTGGCGGTCGTCACGATCCGACCTCCCCCTTCGGAGATCTCACGGGGTTAACTGTCTGAGGTGGCGACCAGGTCGATCCGTCGTCGCGGGTGCCGGACCTGCCCGTCGCTGTGTTGGCACTCTCCGGTGGGGAGTGCCAGAGCCGAGACTATGACCGTCGTTAGCACTCGGTCAAGCGGAGTGCCAATTGCCTCGTGGCGCGTCGCCGGTCGGGGCCTTCGGCGACACCTGGGCTCCCTCCCTTACGGCCGCGTCCTCGAACTCCCTCGGGACGCCCGGACGGCTCTTGTCACAGGTACTCCTCCAGCCTCCCCACCGCCAGGCCCGCCTGCTGGATCTTTCGCAGGAGGCGGATCGTGCGGGTGCGCAAGGGCGGGCCGTCGAGGTCGTCGTCGCCGGCGGCGACCAGAACGATGTCGCCGGGGCGCAGGGAGTGGGAGCCGTGGGTGAAGCGCAGGTCGGTCTCCTTCATCGACGCGCGCCACAGGACGACCGCGGAGACCTGGCAGTCGGCGGCGGCGCGCAGGGTCGTGGTGTCGTACGCGCCGTACGGCGGGCGGAACAGGCGGGCGCGGACACCGAAGCGGGCGTGGAGCTTGTCGCGCTGGCCGCAGATCTCCGCGCGTTGGGCCCGGTACGGCAGGCCGCGCAGCAGAGGGTGGTCCAGGGTGTGGTTCTCCAGGTCCGCACCGGCCGCCAGCAGTCGCCCGAAGTGCCCTTGACCCGGCCCGACGACGCTGTCGGTGAGGAACATGCCGACCGGCAGCCGCAGTTCGCGGACCATGTCGACGAACCGCGGGTCCCGCTCGGCGCCGTCGTCGTAGGTGAGGAAGACGACCCGGTCGTCGGTGCGGACGTGGTCCAGGACCGGGGGCGGGGCGGAGTCCCGCGCGGTGCGGCGCAGCGGGCGGGCGGAGGGGGGCGGGGACAGCGGGGCAGCGAGGCCCCAGCGGCGGTACGGCTGCCCGGGGGCCGGTGTCCCGGGCCGCACCCGCTGGGCCGCCTTGCGGCCCAGCCGTTCGATCGGGTCGACGGAGGGCGCACAGCCGGCCAGGAGCAGCAGTGCGGCCGCGAGCAGCAGCGCGGCCGTGCGCCGGGGCCACGGCCGCAGCGTCACAGGTAGTCCTCCAGCCGCGCCACCGCGAACCCCTCGGCCGTGACGTGGTCCAGGAACCGGCGCATGACGTCGGCCATCGTGCCGTTCCACTCCTTGCGGCCCCGGAAGTGGGTGAGGACGATGTCGCCGGGGCGCAGCCGCTGGTCCTTCTCGCGGAACTCCCAGTGGTCGGCGAAGACCTCCTCGTTCCAGATCGGCGCGTACTCGATGCCGCAGGACTTGGCGGCGGCCAGGGTGTCCTGGTTGTAGCTGCCGTAGGGCGGGCGCATGAGTTTCGGGCGCTCGCCGAACTGCTCGTCCATGATGTCCTGCATGTCGCAGATCTCGCGCCGCTGCTGCTCGAAGGACAGTTTCCGCAGGTCGGGGTGGTGCAGGGTGTGGTTGTTGAGGGTGACCCCCGAGGCCTGCATCTTCCGGAAGTAGGCGTAGTCGTCCTTGATGAGGTAGTCGGTGAGGAACGCCGTGTAGGGGATCTTCAGTTCGCTCATCATGCGCAGGAAGGCGGGGTCCTTCTCCGCTCCGTCGTCGATGGTGAGGAAGACGACCTTGTCCTCGGTGGGGACCGTGGTGAAGACCGGGGGGAGGTACCAGTCCTTCTGGCGGCTCACCTCGAAGCCCGGGCGGGGGGTGATCCGCGGTCTCACGGCGGAGGGCTTCGAGGGTGTGAGGGGAACCTGCTTCAGGCCCCAGCGCTTGGTTGCGGCGACCCTGGCCGCGTGGGAGGCGCGCAGGCGGTTGGCGTAGGAGTCCAGGGCGCGCGCCGCGGGCGCCTGGCCGAGCTGCTGGCCCGGGGCGGGCGGTGCCGGCGTGTCGGTCTCGGAGCAGCCGGAGGCGAGGGCGGTGAGGGCGAGGGCGGCGAGCCCGGCACGCAGACCCGCTCCGCGCCTCGGAGAACAGACCAGTGTGGGACGCTTCTTATCGTTTTGTACGACTGCTCTCATGGTGCCGGATCCTCGCAGGCCACCGGCCCGAACCCGCGCCGACACCGCGGCCGCCGGGCACACCGTCCACCGACTGGCCGACAATGAGCCCGTGAACGACCCACAGGCCCCGCTCGACGCCTTCGCCGCCCTGCTCACCCCCGAGGGCCGTGCCCTCCTGGACGAGGTGCGCGACACCGACCCCGCCGACGAGCTCGCCGTCGCCACCCGACTGCGCCGCGGCCACCCGGCCGGACTGGTGTCGGCCGCGCTCGGCCAGGCCCGGCTGCGGCAGCGGGCGGCGGCGAAGTTCGGGGCCGAGGACGCGCGGCGGATGTTCTTCACGCCGAACGGGGTCGAGCAGTCGACGCGCGCGAGCGTGGCCGCGCACCGGGCCGCACGCCTCGCCGAACTCGGCGTGACCTCACTCGCCGACCTGTGCTGCGGCATCGGCGGCGACGCGATCGCCCTCGCCCGCGCCGGGATCCGGGTCCTCGCCGTCGACCGCGACCCGGTGACGGCCGCCGCCGCCCGCGCGAACGCCGAGGCCCTGGGCCTCTCCGACCTGATCGAGGTGCGTGAGGCGGACGTGACGGACGTCGACACCTCCGCGTACGACGCGGTGTTCGTCGACCCGGCCCGCAGGGGCGGCCGGGGCCGGATCTTCGACCCGGAGGCCTACTCGCCACCGCTCTCCTGGGCCGTCGAGACCGCCCTCGAGGCCCCGCACGCCGCCCTGAAGATCGCCCCCGGTGTCCCCCACGAGGCGGTGCCGCCGCAGGCCGAGGCCGAGTGGATCTCCGACTGCGGGGACGTGAAGGAGGCGGTGCTGTGGTTCGCCACCGAGCCGGGCCTGGTGCGGGCGACACTGCTCCCCGGCCCGCACAGCCTGCGCGGCCGGGGCCTTGCGAACCCCCCGGTCCGACCGCTGGGCCGCTACCTGTACGAGCCCGACGGCGCCGTCATCCGTGCCCACCTCGTCGCCGAGGTCGCCGCGGACCTCGACGGCGGCCTGCTCGACGAGACGATCGCGTACGTCACCGCCGACGAACTGCGGCCCACCCCGTACGCCACCCCCTACGAGATCACGGACCAACTCCCCTTCAACGTGAAGAAGCTGAAGGCGCTGCTGCGGGAACGGCAGGTCGGCACCCTGACCGTGAAGAAGCGCGGCTCGGCGGTCGAGCCGGAGGAACTGCGCCGCAAGGTGTTGCCGAAGGCGCAGGGGCGGAACACGGTGACGGTGTTCCTCACCCGGGTCGCGGGGGCGCCGACGATGCTGGTCGGCCACCCGGCGGGCTGACACGGCCTACCGGGGCGGCGCCCGGCGGCACCGTCGCGCGTGGCCCGCGGAGCTCCACTCGAGCACGCGGACCGCGGAACTTTGGCGGGAGCGGCGGGTCGCCGACCGGGACGGATCCCCGTTCACCCAGGACTTCACGAAGCACATCCCGGTGCGGCGCGAGCCCTCGCGCGGCGGCACCGTCACGGGGTACGAAAACGCGACGGCCGGACCCCGCGAACGAGGTCCGGCCGTCGTGTCGTGCCCTAGGCCCGGGGCAGGAGTCCCCGTGTCCCGGACCACTCGGCCGCGCGGGACCAGAGGCCCGTTCCGCCGGTGGAACCGGAGCCGAGGCCCCCGAGATCCCGGCCGCCGGGGTCCCAGCCGCCGGTGCCCGCGGCGGAGCCGTCACCGCCGGCCCACAACGGCCGGTGGCCGTTGTCCGTGCGCTGGATGCCGACCGTGTAGGTCCGGGTGAACGCCCCGTTCGCCGAGGTCACCGTGATGGTGTAGGCGGTGAGCCGGGAGCCGGTCGACGAGAGCAGGGAGCTGCCGTCGGTGACCTTCACCCGCGCCCCGGGCTCGGCCGCCACGGCGGAGACGGCCGGAGGCCTTCCGCCCTTCGGCCAGTCGACGACGTACGTGGACCCCTCGGGGTCGAACCCGTCGACAGCGAGGCCGCCCACGGTGATCGACCTGGCGTCGGCGACACTGGCCTTCGTGGCGTCCGGGTGGTTCTTCACCGTGACCGACCCGTCGGCGTGGACGACCACGTCCGCCGCCATCGCGGCGGCCAGGTTGATCCGCTGCCAGCCGGCCTCCCCGTCCGCGGTGCGGTCGAGCGGGTAGCCCGAGTCCGTCGCGGTCTGCTCCAGGATCTGCGTGCGCTGGGCGGTGGTGAGATCCGGGAAGGCGGTGATCAGCAGCGCCGCCGCGTCGGACGGCGTCCTCAGGGGCTGCCCGGCCTTGCCGACCTGGGAGAACTCGTAGGTGAGGCGCTGCGTGTACAGGTCGACGTCCTGGGCGGTGCTCAGGCCGTCGTAGGCGTCGCCCTCGCAGGCCGCGAGCGTGTCGCCGTACCCCTCCTCCCGGCACTGCGCGAGCAGTACGTTCTCGATCTCGACGTGGGCCTGCATGAGCAGCTTCTGGAACTCGGGGTCGGCCCACCGGTGCGCGACGGTGGCCTGACCGGTGATGCGGCCGCCCATGACGTCGAGCGGGTAGTGGAATCCGAGGACGATGCGGTTGTTCCCGTACTCCGAGGTGCGGGCGAGGATCGAGGGTGCCAGCTCCGGAAGGAGCGTGGCGAGGACGGTCCCCGCTTCGTAGCCGGCGTAGGTGTGGCCGCTGGGGTAGGAGCCGCTGGTGGTGAGGCCGCCGTAGGAGCCGTCCTGCGACTCGTAGACGGCGCCCCCGTCACCGACGAACCCGAGCCGCACGTACGGGCGCTGGTAGCCGTAGTGGTCCTTCGCCGCTCCGCCCTTGTCGAGGCCCTGCGAAACGCGGGAGAACAGCGCGCTGGTCTTCGGCAGCAGGCCGCCCTTCAGGGCGTCGCTGTAGATCTGACCCAGCCGGGAGCCGAGGCCGTCCGCCATCGTGACGGTGGCGCTGTTGGTCGCGTCGACCTCGGCCCGGTCCACCTCCTTCTGCGTCGCGGCGTTGTTGATGCTCACGGCGATCTTGTCGTTCTCGGCGGTGAGTGCGGTGCCGGCGGGCACCTTGGAGTCGGCGGCGAGGATGTCGGGCCCGAGGTCCTTGAAGCCGTCGAGCAGGCCGTAGACGTATTCGCTCCCGTCGCCGCCGCCCGGCCAGTTGTCGGAGGCGTAGTGCGCCTCGAGCGTCTCGTCCGGGAAGGGCGAGGGCGCGTACGCCGGGTCGGCGGCGTCCGCCGCGGCGGCGGTGCCGGACGCGGAGGCCGCTGTGGTCGTGTCGGGCGCGTCGGAGGTTCCGGCGAGGGTGACCGCGGTGACGGTCGCCGTGTGCGCCTTCGCCCCGCCCGTGGTGGTGAGCAGCGCGGTGCCCGTGGTGGCGGGGACATGGGCGGTGGTGCCGTCGTTCAGGGTCACGGTGTAGCCGATGACCGGGAATCCGCCGTCGCCGGCCGGCCGCCAGGTCACGCGGACCTGCTTGCCGTCGGTGACGACGCCCGTCACGTTCGGCTGCTGCGGCGTGCCGCCGCCGGTCACCACGGGTGCCGTCGCGGGGCTCTGGCGCGAGGCGCCGAACTCGTTCACCGCCTGGACGCGCGCGGTGTACGACCGGCCGGCCCGCAGCCGGCTGAACGTGATGCTGCGGCTGTGCGGGTCGTCGACCCGGATCTGGTGGCCGTCGCTGAGTGCGATCCGGTAGCCGGTGACCGCGGAACCGCCGTCGTCGGCGGACGCGGACCAGGCGACGGTCACGCTCGTGCCGGACGAGGTGGCCGAGACCGCGTCGGGCGGCGCCGGTGCGGTCCTGGGCTTCGTCGTCAGCGCGGACATGGCGTGGCGGAGGGCTTCGTACCGTGCGGTGAGCGTGGAGTCCGCCGCCGTGTCGTCGGCGATGGTGGCTTTGGCCGCGGTGAGTGCCGCGGTGAACGCCTGCCACGACGCGTCCGTGTAACGGTCGTCGGCGAGGGCCGACGCGGTGGTGACCAGGTCCTCCAGTCGCAGTCTCGGCAGCGGGACCAGTTGGCCCGCGGCGAGGGTGAGGCTGCGGGTCTGGGTGTCGACCTCGGTCTGCGTCACGTCGTCGGCGTCGGCGAGGGCACGGGCGGCGGCGAGTTCGCGCAGGTAGACGCCGAAGTCGATGGCGTCGTAGCGCTCCGCGTCGCCGGAGAGCCCCTCGTACCGGTCGATCGCCTTGCGCAGGGCGGTCTTGTCCGTGACGGCGGGCGCCTCGACGTGGTCGAAGGTGATCCGGCCGAGGTTCGCGACGTACGGGTGCGAGGAATCCGGGGTCGTGGTCAGCCGCAGGTGGACGGCGTGCTTGCCGGTGATCGCCTTGGGCAGCGTCAGGCTGGTCGTCCCGCCGGACGACCACGCGGCCCCGGTGACCGGCAGCGGCACGGTCGCGTACGGCGTGCCCGGGTTCGCCGCGTCGAAGGAGTCCAGGTAGAGCTGGACGGCGGAGCCGGTGCCGCAGCGGGCGGAGTTGTTGACGTAGGTGATGGTGACGGTGGTCTTCGGCGAGGTGCCGAAGTCGATGTCGCCGTAGTCGAGCCAGGCGCCGTCGTAGGTGCCGCCGAGGTCGGTGGTGGTACCGGCGACGCTCCAGCCGACCGGCTCGCTCTTGAGGCCGCCGCCGCTGTTCGAGCGGAACGCGGTGGCGTCGAAGCCCGCGGGGGCGTCGGCCTGCTGCGTCAGGGTCAGCGAGTAGACGTTGCCCACATAGGGCTGGGTGGACGTCTGCGTGCTGGAGACGAAGTCCGCGTACACGTCCTGGACGCCGGCGAAGACGTTCGGGTCGAGCTGCACGGATGTGGTGGCGACGGTTCCCCAGCCCGAACCGGTGTAGTCGAGGGGGATGTCGACCTTCGCGGTGCCGTCCTTCGAACCGAGGTGCAGCTCGATGTGCGAGTCCGACGCGGCCCGCGACCGGGGCTTGTCATAGCTGACGGTGACGGTGTCGGCGCCGGCCTCGAGGTCGGTGTCCTTCCACTCGGCCCACGCCCCGTCGGTCACGTTCTCGAAGATGCCGTTTCCGAGGTTGAGCGGGAGCGTGCCGTCGCCGGTGGTGGTGCTGTTGGCCGCGGTCAGTGTGGCGAGCGTGGTCGTGGGGGACGTGGAGACGTCGTCTGGGGAGAACCGGTACCAGTCGAAGTTCGACACCCACTGCTGACCGGACGGGGCGTGGAAGACGAACGTCGCGCTCTTGGCGGCCAGCAGGGCGTCCGGGTCGGTGACGGTCGCCTGCACCGTGGTGTAGTACTGCCACCCGCCGGTTCCGGGGAGCGACACGGTCGCCACGACCGGGCCGTCGGCGGTGCCGGCGTGGACGTCGACGCTGCTCGGCTTCGCGTCGGGCGCTTGGGAGTTGGCGTAGCGGACCGAGATGCTCCGCGGGGCGACGCCGCCGAAGTCGAGCTTGCCGTAGCGCTCCCAGGCTCCCTCGGTGACGCCGCCGAGGTCGCCGTCCGAGTAGTACGCCTCCTTCACCAGGCTGGGGCCCTCCATCTGGTCGGCGGCCTCGGCCTGGAGGACGGCGTAACCGCCCTCGTCGATGGTGAGCGCGTCGACGGCGGAGTGCAGCGCGTCGTCCGCGGCCATGAGGGTGCCGGTCGGGGACGCGGGGTCCGCGAGGACGGTCCGGGCGCGGTCGAGCGCCGAGCGGAAGACGGTCCAGGAGCCGTCGGAGTAGTTGCCGCTGCGTACCAGCGACGCCTGGTCGACGAGGGCGCTCAGGGCCTTGCGGTGCACCGCGGCGGCCGAGATGAGCAGCGGGTCGGTCGGGGAGATTCCGGTGCCGGTCACCGTGGCGGCCCGGACGCCGTGGGCGAAGGCCGCGTCCCGGAAGGTGATGCCGAGGCGGGCGTCCGTCCGCGTGGTGCCCGACAGCGAGAGCGTCGCCGTGCGGGAACCGCTGACGCGGAGGTCTGCGGTGACCCCGTCCGGCAGACCGGTCACGCTCGCCGCGCCGGACTCGGTGAGGCTGGTGCCCTTCCGGGCCTTGAACGAGGCCGGTCCGGACAGGGTGAGCCGCACGCTGTCGTCGAGGGAGCCGTCGGCGGTGGTGGCGACGGTGCCGGGGCGGGCGGAGACGACGGTGTCGCCCTTGTCCGTCCCGTCGCCGTCACCCGTGTCGCCCGAGTCGGTGTTCAGGGAGTACGCGGGCTCCGTGTGCGCGCCCCACCGGGAGGGCTCGGAGCCCATGGTGAGGTCCAGCGTGCCGCCGGAGATGATGCGGGAGTAGTCGAGCCACGTGTTGTCGAACCGCTTGCCGTCGAGGGTCGCGCTCTGCACGTAGTAGTTGCTCGGCGAGACGCCGTCGGCCTTCACCGTGAACCTGGCGCCGTTGGCGTAGCTGATCGTGGTGGAGTCGAAGAACGGGCTGCCGATCTGGAACTGGCTGGAGCCGGCGGTCACCGGGAACAGGCCGAGGGCGGCGCCGACGAACATGGTGGACATGGTGCCGGCGTCGTTGTCCATGGTCGGCAGGAAGCCGTTCGGGGCGAGCTTGTAGACCTGCGTCCTGACCGGCGGGGTGAACTCGCCGTGAGAGCTGGGTGCTTCGTTCGTGGAACCGGTCGCGATGTAGCGGTTCCAGGTGGCGCCGGTGTAGATGGCGCGCACCCACTTCTGCGTCAGGCTCGGCTCACCGACGTAGTTGAAGAGGTAGGGAGCCTGGAGGTCGATCTCGTTGGCGTTGGAGTGCAGCATGGTCGAGCCGTCGTCGACGCTGGAGTCCTCGCCGAACATGTGCTCCACCGCGGCCTTGCCGGCCTTGACGCCGCCCATGGCCTGGATGAGGCCGCCCATGTCGTAGGCGTCGTACCAGTGGTACTGCCAGAGCGTGCCCTGGTAGAGGCCGGCCGCCTCGAACTTCTCGTAGTCGGCGCTCTGCCAGTCGCCGTTCGCCGCGCGCGGGGTGAGCAGACCGACCTTGGTGCCGTCAGCGGCGGTCCAGGCGCCGGACTTCACGAGGTTGTCGATCGCCATGGTCGACTGGGTGCGCAGCTTCTTCGCGTCGTCCTTCTTGCCGAGCGCGTCGGCGATGACGGAGAGCGCCCACTGGTCGTATCCGCGCTGCACGGTCGTGCCGGGGTCACCGGAGATGTAGCCCTGCCGCAGCTGGGCCCCCGTGTAGTAGCCCGAGTACGACAGCAGCGCGGGGTAGGCCTCGTCGAGCCGGTCGAAGTCCTTGAAGCCCTTCGACAGCGCGTCGGCGACCAGCACGGCCGAGCGCTCCCAGCGCACGGTCGGCACGGAGTGCGTGAGGCTGCCGAGGCTCTTGCCGGAGGCGCGCTGGTCGGCGAACAGCTCGATCAGCGACTGGATCATGTCCCGGTACGTGGCCGGGTCGATGTAGGACTCCACGGAGTACTTTCGGAAGTCGTCCCAGGTCGACCAGCCGTCGTAGTACGTGAAGCCGTTCGCCTGGTGCACCGCGCCGTCCGCGCCGCGGTAGGTCCCGCTGGTGCTGGTGGCGTTCACCGGCAGCGCGTACATGCGGTACAGGTGCGTGTAGAACTCCTTGGTGAGCGTCGACCCGGGGTCGGACTTCGCCGTGGAGCGCACGTCCACCGCGCCGAGCGCGCTGTTCCACTCCGCCTTGGTCCGGGCGCGCGCCTGGTCGAAGGTCAGCTTGCCGACCTCGTTCCGCTGGTCGGTCGCGGCCTGTTCGGCGCTGATCGGGGAGAGCGTGACGCGCAGTTCGATGTCGTCGCCGGCCGACGTGTCGAAGCCGAGGACGGCGCCGGTGTCGGACCCGTCCTGGCTGGTGGCGTCGGTCAGCTTCCCGTCGTCGCCCCAGCTCTTGAGGGAGGTCACGGGGACGTTGGTGGTGGCGTCGTAATACAGCTTGTACGAGGCGCCGTTGAACGAACCGGCGATGAGCCCGCTGATCGAGGTGGTGTCGTCGGGGAGCGTAGTCGCCTTCATCGTCGCGCGGGTGCGGCTGGTGAAGTTGTTGGCGAGGTCGAGGACCAGCTCGGGGTCGGACCCGGCGGGGAAGCTGTACCGCTGCAGCGACGTGCGGGTCGTCGCGGTCGCCTCGGCTTTGACGGTGCCGGGGCTCTGCGTCACCGCGGAGGCGGTGCCCGATATCGCGCCCAGACCCACCTGGTAGTAACCGGGCGTCGCGGTCTCGTCGTCGTGACTGAACGTGTGGGCGTACGTGCCGGGGGCGGGCCGCTTGTCGTAGTGCACGGACGTCGGGACGACGAGCAGGTCGCCGCCGCCTCCCGAGCCGCCGACGCCGTCGAGGTTCGTCGAGGTGAACCCGGCGATGTGGTCCTCGTTGTAGTCGTACCCGGTGTGGTTGCGGTTCGGCGTGGTCAGCGGGTTGACCTTGGCCAGACCGTGCGGTGCCTGGGCGCCCGGCATGTCGTTGCCGTCGTCGCCGGCGGTCGACACGAAGGGGTCGACGAGCTTGGTGTAGTCGGTGCCGGACGTCCCCGCCGAGGTGCCGGAGGCGGGGACGGCCACGGCCGTACCCCCTCCCGCCAGTGCGGCGGCGCCGAGGGCGCCGGCGAGAAGCGCGGCGACCGTGGCGCGCCAGGGTCTTCCTCGTCGGCGGGCGGTTCTCGGTGGGATCGAGGGGGGCACGGAGGCGTCGGGTCTGACGGGCACGGGACCTCTCCATCGTCGCAATAACTCATGCAGCCCCCGGCCTCTCGGATGACAACGTTGTCAGGCCGCAGGACCAGGAGTGCGCACACTCACGGCGAGTCGGCAGCATACGCGCGGAATCTCCCGTCGCCTACACTCCCGCCCGCCATTGGACACGGAGTTGGCGTACAACAGGCGAACAGAACACGTACTCATGAGGTCCACGGGGACGAGACGGGACCGACACGGCGCCGCGCACCGGCTCGAGTTCGGCCGCCGCACCACCTCGGCCGGCCGGGCCGCGTACCCGAGCGCGACCGCCACGGCCATCCCGACCGCGGCCGGTCAGGAAGCGACGATCGCCTTGCCCACGGCGAAGCCCTTGGCCGGCCCCTCCGGGATCACCGCGTCCGTGCCGTAGGGGACCCGGTGCTCATCGGCGTACTTCGCCTTCTTCGGGTCGGGGGAGGTCAGCACGACCACCGCGCCCTCGTCGTCGAAGTCGTCGACGATCACGTAGACCGGGATCCCCGCCCGGGCGTACTCCCGGCGCATGCGGACGCGGTCACGCTGAAGGTTCCGATGCCCCGGCGAGGTGACCTCGACGACCATCTTGACCCCGGAGGCGTCGACGCCGAGTCCCTCCTCGTCGGGGATCTCGTCGAGGTCGGCAGGAGCCACGAAGAGGTCGGGGATCCAGGATTTGTGACGGTGGATGACGTTGACGTCCTGGTGAGCCGCGTACCCGCTGCCCGACAGATGGGCGTCGAGCACCCGTCGGAAGCGGTTGACGAGCACCCCGTGACGACGGCGACCGGTGGGCGACACCTCGATGGCCCCCTCGATGATCTCGGCGCGGTAGCCCTCGGGGAGATCCATGGCCTTCCACGCCTGCCACAGGACCTCGTCCAGGTCGGAACCCGGCTCGGTAACCGGCTCGTCTGCCACCACCGGGGCCACCTCTTCTGCGAGAGCGGTCATCGTGAAGCACCTCCTCCTTCAAGTGTGGGCGGGAGCGCCACTACGGCACAAGCGACAGCGGTGACGCTACGGAACCGCGGACCCGTGCACGTCCGCACGCCGAATGATCATCCCAACGGGTGAGCGCGTCCCGATCCGCCCGTTCGAAACTTTCGAGCCGCCCGTGCGTGCCGCTCTCACGCCCCCGGTGCCGCCGTGCTGCTGCGCACGACCAGGGTCGTCGCCAGCTCCACCCGGGTCGCCGCCTGCGTCTCCTCCTCGCGCCCGAGGTCCAGGACCAGCCGCGCCGCCGCCTCGGCCATCTCCGTCAGCGGCTGACGCACGGTCGTCAGCGGCGGGCCCACCCAGCGGGCCACGGGCAGGTCGTCGAAGCCGACCACGCTCAGGTCCTCCGGAATGCGCAGCCCCAGCTCCCGCGCCGCCTCGTACAGGCCGAGCGCCTGGAGGTCGTTGCCCGCGAAGATCGCGGTCGGCCGGTCCTCCCGGCGCAGCAGCTTCAGACCGAGCCGGTAGCCGGCCTCGTGGTGGAAGTCGCCGGTCACTATCAGCGTGGGGTCCACCGGCAGCCCCGCCGTCTCCAGCGCGGCCCGGTAGCCGTCGACCCGGGCACGACTGCACATCATCCGCGACGGCCCGCTGAGCGCCCCGACGCGGGTGTGGCCGAGCTCGATCAGGTGCCGGGTGGCGGCGAGGCCGCCCTGCCAGTTGGTCGCGCCGATCGAGGGCACGTCGGTGCCGGGGTCGCCGGCCGGGTCCATCACCACGAACGGGATCGACCGGCTGGTCAGCAGCGCCCGCTGGGACTCGTCGAGCCCGGACAGCACGAGCACCACTCCGTGCGGGCGGCGGGCGGCGACCTGGTCGGCCCAGGTCCGTCCGGGGGTGAGCCGGCCCGCGCTCTCGGAGAGCACCACGCTCAGGCCCGCGTCCCGGGCGACGTTCTCCACGCCCCGGATGACCTCCATCGCCCAGGCGCTCTCCAGCTCGTGGAAGACCAGGTCGATCAGGGGTGACCGGGTGGCCTCGGCCCGTCTGCGCCGGTAGCCGTGGGCACGAAGCAGGTCCTCGACCCGGCTGCGCGTGCTCGGGGCGACATCGGCCCGACCGTTGAGGACCTTCGAAACAGTCGGAGCCGACACACCTGCCTCCCGCGCGATCTCGGCGAGTGTGGCCGTGCGGGTTTCGGGGGTCTTCATCGGCTTCATGGTCCGAGATCGTAACTCCGCGGTCCCTCTTGACGAACCCCCTGGAACGTCTTACGTTCCCGGAACATTCGAAGTAACATCCGAAACATTCGGGTACCGGCGAGCAGCGCTTGCCCGGATGATCTCTTTGAAAGGTGCCGCCTTATGGAGTCCTACAGCAGACGCTGGTTCCTCGGTGCGGGCGCGGGCGTCGTCGCCGCCGCCGGACTGACCGCCTGCGGTACCGGCACCGGCTCGGGCGGCTCGGGCGGCACCGTCAACGCGATGGTGTACGGCGACGACGCTGTCAAGGTACAGGAGAAGGCTGTCAGCCGGTTCAACGCCTCGACGGCGGCCGAGACCGCGAAGGGCAGGGTCAAGCTCCAGAAGGTGCCCGGCTCGGAATACCCGGCCAAGCTGCGCACCGCGATGGGCTCGCCCAACGCCCCCGACGTGTTCTTCAACTGGGGCGGCGGCTCGATCAAGGCGTACAAGGAAGCCGACCAGCTGATCGACCTCACCGACACCATCCAGTCCGACTCGGTCCTCAAGAACGGCTTCCTGCCCTCCGTCCTGGCCTCCGGGGCGCTGGAGGGCAAGATGTACGGCATCCCGATGCGCGGCATGCAGCCCGTGCTGGTCTTCTACAACAAGTCCATGTTCGCCGAGCACAAGCTGCGGGAGCCGAAGACCTGGGACCAGTTGCTCGACCTCAACGCCAAGCTGAAGAAGGTGAAGATCACACCCTTCGCGCTCGGCGGCGCCGATGTCTGGCCGGAGCTGATGTGGCTGGAGTACCTGGTCGACCGCATCGGCGGCCCGCAGGTCTTCGCCAAGATCAAGGACGGCGACGCCTCCGCCTGGGGCGACCCGGCCGTGCTCAAGGCCGCCGAGGCGGTCAAGCAGCTCATCGACGACGGCGCCTTCGGCAAGGGCTTCAGCTCGGTGTCGTACACCAACGGCAGCGCGCCCGCGCTGCTCGCCAAGGGCAAGGCGGCGATGCACCTGATGGGCTCGTGGGAGTACTCCACGCAGCTCGGCAAGTTCCCCGCCTTCGCCAAGCAGGACCTGGGCTGGTTCGCGTTCCCGAGCTACGACGGCGGCGCCGGCGACATCCGCAACGTCGTCGGCAACCCCACCAACTACTGGTCGGTCAACGTCCGCGTCTCCAACAAGGACGCGGCAACAGCCTTCCTGCGCGACTGTGCCTCCGAGGAGTACACCAAGGACCTGATAGCCAACGGTGACGTCCCGACCACGACCGTCGCGGAGAAGCTGCTGGACGCCTCCCCGAACCCGGAGTTCGCCAAGTACCAGTACCAGATGGTTCAGGAGGCCCCGGCGTTCACCCTCAGCTGGGACCAGGCGGTCGACCCGAACTGGTCGCAGCCGATGCTGACCGAGATCAACAAGTTGTTCGTGGGCAAGTCGTCGCCGAGCCGGTTCGTCTCGGCGCTCAAGGAGCTGAAGTGAGCTCGTCCGTCACCACCCGGGCGAAGGGCGGGCCCGGCAGGGGGGTGCGGGCGGGCCGCCCGCACTCCGTCTGGGCCCTGCCCGCCGTCCTGTTCTTCACCTTCTTCGCCGTCGCCCCCATGGCGCTGGCGTTCTACCTGTCCTTCACCAAGTGGAACGGCCTCGGCGACCCCGAGCCGGTGGGCTTCGCCAACTGGCAGAAGCTGTTCGACGACCCGCGGCTGACCCAGTCGCTGACGGTGACCGTCCTGCTGACCGTCGTCAGCTGGGCCTTCCAGAGCGTGGTGTCGCTGCTGCTCGGCGTCTGGGCGGCGGGCCGCCAGCGCAACCGCGCATTCCTGTCCGCGGTCTTCTTCGTGCCGTTCCTGCTGTCCTCGACGGCGATCTCGCTGCTGTTCTACGCCCTGCTCGACCCGAACTTCGGCATCGTCCACGGGGACACGCTCGGCACCACCTCCGGCGCCTTCCTGGCGATCGTGTTCGTCGGCGGCTGGCAGTTCATCCCCTTCCACACGCTGATCTACCAGGGCGGGGCGCGCCAGATCCCCGAGGTGCTCTACCAGGCGGCGGCGATGGACGGGGCGGGCCGCTACCGGCAGTTCTTCTCCATCACCCTCCCCCAGCTACGCAACACGGCGACCACGTCCGGCGTGCTGATGATCGTCGGCTCGCTGACGTACTTCGAGACCGTGCTGATCCTGACGCAGGGCGGGCCGGGCACGGACACCGCGATCCTGCCGTACCTGATGTACCAGGCGGGCTTCAAGAACTACGACTTCGGCTATGCGAGCGCCGTCGCGTCCTTCCTGGTCGTGGCCGCCACCGCGCTGTCGCTGCTGCTGGTGCGGCTCTCCGGCTTCGGGAACATGCGCAGCACCAGGGAAGGAATGTGACGAGATGTCACACGACACGTTGCGACGTCCGCGTCCGGTGAAGACCCCCGTCCCACCGCCCGCCGCCGACCCCGGCCGCCGCCGCCGACACTGGACCAGACGCCCCAACCCGCTCGCCGGTGCGGGCTCGGTGCTGTGGCTGATCGTGGTGATCATCCCGATCTACGCGATGATCTCGGTCTCGCTGACCCGGCAGGACCAGGCGCTGGGCCACAACGCCCTCAAGCCGCCCAGCCACCCCACGCTGGAGAACTACAACACCGTCCTGCACAACGGCTTCGGCCACTTCCTGCTCAACACGCTCCTCGTGGCGGCCGCGGTCGTGGCGATCGTGCTCACGCTGTGCGTCCCGCTGTCCTACGTGGCCGTGCGTGCCCGCACCTTCTGGTCGGGCGCGACCTTCCGGCTGTTCCTGCTGGGCGTGGCCATTCCCGCGCAGGCAGTCGTGGTCCCCCTCTACCTGATGATCGCCAAGCTGAACCTCTACGACAGCCTGCTCGCGATCATCCTGCCGACCGCCGCCTTCGCCATGCCCGTGTCGACGCTGATCCTCACCGGCACCATGCGGGACATCTCCGAGGAGATGTACGAGGCGATGGCCCTGGACGGCGCCTCGACCTCCCGCATGCTCTTCCGGCTGGTCATCCCGATGACCAAGGGCGGCATCAGCACCGTCGTCATCTACTCCGCGCTCCAGGCCTGGAACGGCTTCCTCTTCCCGCTGATCTTCACCCAGTCCGACGGCCCGCGCGTGCTGACCCTCGGCCTGTTCAACTACGTCAGCCAGTTCGGGGTGAACATTCCCGCCCTGCTCGCCTCGGTCGTCCTTTCGGGTATCCCGATCTTCGCCGTCTATCTGGTGGCCCGGCGTGCCCTCGTCGGCGGACTGATGGGCGTGGGCGGCAAGTGAACGCACTTTTCCCCGACGACTCTGACAGGAGTTCCATGACCACCGCCCCCTGGCGTGACGCAGCTCTGCCCGCCGCCACCCGCGTCGACGACCTGCTTTCCCGGATGACTCTCGAGGAGAAGATCGCCCAGCTGTACGGCGTGTGGGTGGGCGCCGACACGGACGGCGACGGAGTCGCCCCGCACCAGCAGCACATGAACACCGACTACGACTGGGACGAGCTGATCACCCAGGGCCTCGGCCAGCTCACCCGCTCCTTCGGCACCTCCCCCGTGGACCCGGCGCTGGGTGCGCAGGCGCTGGCCCGCGCCCAGCGCCGGATCGCGGAAGCCGGCCGCTTCGGCATCCCCGCCGTCGCCCACGAGGAGTGCCTGGCCGGCTTCACCACCTGGCGCGCCACCGCCTACCCGGTCCCGCTGGCCTGGGGCGCGACCTTCGACCCCGCCCTGGTGGAGGCGATGGCCGCGCGGATAGGCCGGGACATGCGTTCCGTGGGCGTGCACCAGGGCCTGGCGCCCGTCCTGGACGTGGTCCGCGACCTGCGCTGGGGCCGGGTCGAGGAGACCATCGGCGAGGACCCCTACCTGGTCGGCACCATCGGCACGGCGTATGTGCGGGGCCTGGAGTCCGCCGGGATCGTCGCCACCCTCAAGCACTTCGCCGGGTACGCCTCCTCCGCGGGCGCCCGCAACCTGGCCCCCGTCCGGGCCGGCACCCGCGAGTTCGCGGACGTCACGCTGCCGCCGTTCGAGATGGCGCTGCGTGAGGGCGGGGCCCGCTCGGTGATGGCGGCGTACACGGAGACGGACGGCGTCCCGGCCTCCGCGGACCCGCAGCTGCTCACCGAACTCCTGCGCGACCGGTGGGGCTTCACGGGCACGGTGGTCGCCGACTACTTCGCCATCGACTTCCTCCAGACCCTGCACCGGGTCGCCGGCAGCCCCACCGAGTCCGCGCACCTGGCCCTGGCCGCCGGCATCGATGTCGAACTGCCCACCCTGAAGTGCTACGGCAAGGATCTGGCCGCGGCGGTGCGGGCCGGGACGGTCCCGGAGGACCTGATCGACCGCGCGGCCCGCCGCGTCCTGGCGCAGAAGTGCGAACTGGGCCTGCTCGACGAGGACTGGAACCCGGACCTGCCCACGGAGTCCATCGACCTGGACTCGGCCGAGAACCGGGCCGTGGCCCGCCGCCTGGCCGAGGAGTCGGTGGTCCTGCTGGCCAACCCCGACGGCGTGCTCCCCCTCTCCCCCGACACCAGGATCGCCGTGGTCGGCCCCCGTGCCGCGGACGCCCTGGCGATGCTCGGCTGCTACTCCTTCCCCTCCCACGTGGGCACCCAGCACCCCGAGACCCCCATGGGCATCGAGATCCCCACCGTGCTGGACGCCCTGCGGGCCGAACTCCCCGACACGAAGGTGACGTACACCGAGGGCTGCGGCGTCTCGGACCCGGACACCTCCGGCTTCGAGGAGGCGGTCGCCCGGACCCGCGAGGCGGACGTGTGCGTGGCGGTGCTCGGCGACCGCTCCGGACTGTTCGGCCGGGGCACGTCCGGCGAGGGCTGCGACGTGGCGGACCTGGCGCTGCCCGGCGTGCAGGGCGCGCTGCTGGACGCGCTGGTGGGCACCGGCGTGCCCGTCGTCCTGGTCCTCCTCACCGGCCGTCCCTACGCGCTCGGCCGGTGGGACGGCCGCCTGGCCGCGGCGGTGCAGGCGTTCTTCCCCGGCGAGGAGGGCGGCCCCGCGGTGGCCGGCGTCCTCTCCGGCCGCGTGAACCCCTCCGGCCGCCTCCCGGTCAGCGTGCCGCGGGTCCCCGGCGGCCAGCCGTGGACGTATCTCCAGCCGCCGCTGGGCCTGGCGGGCGAGGTCAGCAGCCTGGACCCGACGCCGCTGTACGCGTTCGGGCACGGCCGCTCCTACACGACCTTCGCCTGGGAGGACTTCGAGAACGGCGAGCGCACGGAGATCGGCACGGACGGCTCCTACGACCTCTCGCTGACGGTCCGCAACACCGGTGACCGGGCGGGCGCGGAGGTCGTCCAGCTCTACCTGCACGACCCGGTGGCGGCGGTGACCCGGCCGGACGTGCGCCTGATCGGCTACCAGCGGGTGGAGCTCGCCCCGGGCGAGTCGAGCCGGGTGAGGTTCCGCTTCCACGCGGACCTGTCGGGGTTCACCGACCGGTCGGGCCGCCGGGTGGTCGAGCCCGGCGACCTGGAACTGCGGCTGGCGGCCTCCACTGCGGACGTCCGCCACACCGCCCGCCTGACCCTGACCGGGCCGGTGCGTGAGGTGGGCCTGGAGCGGCGGCTGCACTGCGAGACGGAGATCTCGCAGGACGGCTGAGCCGCGGAACGGCCGGACACCGGACGGAGAAGGCCCGTCTCCCTCGGGGAGGCGGGCCTTCGCAGCGTACGGAGACGGCGTACGAAGAACGCCTTCGGGAGAACGCCGCGTCGAGAACACCGTGTGCGGAACACGGAGAACCCCGCCCCGGCAGAGCCGGAACGGGGTTTCGTCGAGCGCCGGGCAGGCCTTGCACCTGCATCTCCCCGCAGGAAGCGGGACGTCTTTCCTTGGACCACCAACGCACTGCTCACGGGCCTTCGTTCGCCCGTTCGCGTGTGATGATCATAGCGCATCGGCGGCCCGGTGCACCATTCGGTGATCCGCGTCCTCGCCCAGCGACTCGAAACGCCACCGGTGCACGGGCCGGGAGACCGACTCGGCGTCGGGCTCGGGTAGTTCGGGCAGTTCGGCGTCGTAGGAGGCGTCCCACCAGGTGATGACCAGCACCCGGTCCCCGCCGGCGCGGAAGGTCTCCCGGCGCAACGGCTTCCGGGCCAGCGGCTGCTCGCGCACCCAGGCGAGCAGCTCGGCGCCCCGGCCCTCGGCCGCCTTGGCCTCCCACATCAGCGCGACGGTCACGAGTACAGGTTCTCCTTGCTGATCTCGTGCACATGGTCGTGCGCCTGGTCATGGTCGCCGGGAACGTGCGTGTCCGTGACCGGCAGGGAGGAGTCGGCCGACAGGTCCCAGCCGGAGGCGGACCGGCCCCGGGCGACCATCTCGGCGCCCAGCGCGGCGACCATCGCCCCGTTGTCCGTGCACAGCTTGGGGCGCGGGACGCGCAGCCGGATGCCGGCCGCCTCGCAGCGCTCCTGGGCCAGGGCGCGCAGTCGGGAGTTGGCGGCCACGCCACCGCCGATCATCAGATGGTCCACGCCCTGGTCCCTGCAGGCGCGTACGGCCTTGCGGGTCAGGACGTCCACCACCGCCTCCTGGAAGGAGGCCGCGACGTCCCGCACCGCGACCTCCTCCCCGGCCGCCCGCCTGGCCTCGATCCAGCGGGCCACCGCCGTCTTCAGGCCGGAGAAGGAGAAGTCGTAGGCCGGGTCGCGGGGGCCGGTCAGCCCGCGCGGGAAGGCGATCGCCGCCGGGTCGCCCTCACGGGCGTACCGGTCGATGACCGGGCCGCCGGGGAAGCCCAGGTTCAGCACGCGCGCGATCTTGTCGAAGGCCTCGCCGGCGGCGTCGTCGATCGTCGCGCCCATCGGGCGGACGTCGGAGGTGATGTCCGAGGACAGCAGGAGCGAGGAGTGGCCCCCGGACACCAGCAGGGCCATCGTCGGCTCGGGCAGTGGTCCGTGCTCCAGCTGGTCCACGCAGATGTGCGAGGCGAGGTGGTTGACGCCGTACAGCGGCTTGCCGAGGGCGTAGGCGTACGCCTTCGCCGCCGAGACACCGACCAGCAGCGCACCCGCCAGACCGGGGCCCGCGGTGACCGCGACGCCGTCCAGGTCCTTCGCGCTCACCCCGGCCTCCTTCAGCGCGCGGTCGATGGTGGGGACCATCGCCTCCAGGTGCGCCCTGGACGCCACCTCCGGGACGACTCCGCCGAAACGGGCGTGTTCGTCGACGCTGGAGGCGACCGCGTCGGCCAGCAGTGTGGTGCCGCGGACGATGCCGACGCCGGTCTCGTCGCAGGAGGTCTCGATGCCGAGGACGAGCGGCTCGTCCCGGGTGTCAGCCATGGGTCTCAGGTTCCTTGTACGCCGTTGACGGGGTTACGGGGGGTCGCGGGATCGGACAGGCGCATCACCAGGGCGTCCACGTTCCCCGGCTGGTAGTAGCCACGCCTGACGCCGATGGGTTCGAAGCCGAAGCGCTCGTAGAGCCGCTGGGCGCGGACGTTGTCCACCCGGCACTCGAGCATCACCTCGGAGCACTCGAAGGCGGTCGCGGCCCGCAGCAGCTCGGTCAGCAGCCGGGCGCCGAGGCCGGTGCCCCAGTGGTCGCGGGCGGCCGCGATGGTCTGGACGTCGGCCTGCTCACCGGAGGCGACGAGACCCGCGTAGCCGACGATCCGGCCGTTCTCCTCCGCCACCACGTAGCACCGGTTCGCCTGCGCGCCGCGGGAGTGCGCCAGCTCGGACCAGAACATGCCCCGCGACCAGGTGTCCTCGGGGAACAGGTCCTTCTCCAGTGCCAGTACCGGGTCGATGTCCCACCAGCGCATCTCCCGCAGGACGCAGCCCTCGGTCCCGTTCCCGGTCGTCGTACGGTCCGTCACTTGGGGGTGACCACCTTGTAGTTCTTGGGCACCTGGGCGTCCGGCCGGCGCAGGTACAGCGGCCGGGGCGCGGGCAGTTCCTGGCCGGCGGCCAGTCGCTCGGCGGCCAGCGAGGCGAGGGCGGCGGCCGACACGTGCTCGGGCTCGTGCACCTGCGGGAAGGTGTCCGGGTAGAGCAGCGCGCCCGCGCCGACCGCGGGCAGCCCCCTGACCTCGTCGGCGATGTCGGCGGGCCGGTCGACCGCCGGATCGGTCAGACGGGTGCGGGAGTCGGTGTAGCGGGCCCAGTAGACCTCCTTGCGGCGGGCGTCGGTGGCCACGACGAAGGGTCCGGGGACGTCGGCGGCGTAGGCGAGCGCGTCGAGCGTGCACACGCCGTGCACGGGGACGCCGAGCGCGAGCCCGAAGGTGTCGGCGGTCATCAGGCCGACACGCAGCCCGGTGTACGGGCCGGGGCCGATGCCGACCACGATGCCCGTGACGGCGTCCAGTCCCAGCCCGGCCTCGGCGAGGACCCGGTCGACGGCCGGCAGCAGCAGCTCTCCGTGCCGTCGGGCGTCGACCTGGCTGGACGAGGCGATGACGGCCGTGCCGTCGTGCAGGGCGACGGTGACGGCGGGGGTGGCGGTATCCAGAGCGAGCAAGAGCACGCAAACAGCCTACGGCTCCGGCGGCGTCGGCACGGCCGTCCGGGTCCGGGGCGCCGCGGCTGCTACGGTCGCGAACGTGCCGTACGGCGGCACGGGTACAGCGACTGGCGCAGAGGTGGACGACCGTGGCAAGGAGCAGCTCCGGATTCGTGGCCGGGCTCACCGCGGCCGCCCTCGGCACGGTCGGCTTCCTCGCGTACCAGGCGCAGGCGAGCGTGCCCCCGAGCCTGCGGGGCGGGCACGACTCCACGGTCTCGCCCACGAAGGCGCCGACGAAGGCGCCCCGCGACCGGCGGAATCCGGCCGCGCTGCCCGTCGGCTCGGGCACGGGCGAGCGGGTGGTGTACTCGGTGGACGACGACCGGGTGTGGCTGGTCAGCGCGAGCGGCCGGGTGGAGAACACCTTCACGGTCAGCCCGGGAAGCGTCGACCCGCGCCCGGGCACCTACGCGGTCACCTCGCGTTCCAAGGCGGTGACCGGCACCGACGGCATCCCGGTCGAACACGTCGTGCGCTTCACCAGCGTCGACGGCGTGGTGATCGGCTTCAGCGCCGCGGTGCCCCCGAGCTCGGGCACCACCCCCACCCCGGACACCACGGTGAGGACCGGCGGCATCCGCGAGTCCCGCGCGGACGGCGAGGCCATGTGGATGTTCGCGACGATCGGCCAGAAGGTCGTCGTCATCCGATAGACACTCGGCCCGGCGGGACTACGCGATCCCCCAGGCTCACGCCGCACGACAGGACCACGCCGTCCGACAGGACTACGCCGCTCGCCGCCGCCGCTCCCCGGCGCGGCCGGCCGGGCGGGTCCCGCGGGCATCCGCGGGGGCCGGAGGCTGTGGCGGGCGGGACACGGCGGCCGCCGCCGCACAGGAGGCCAGAAGGTCGGCCATGGACACCGCCGCGTCCGAGTGCGGGCCGGGGCGGCGGTCGGTGGGCGGCTCGTTCGGCTCGGTGGGCTGGTCGGTCGGCATGATCGCCTCCTGGGGCCGGGCGCGGCGAAGTTAGGTAGACCTAACTTGCGGCTGCCACCATGTGACCACGTCCGGGCACGCGGCGCAAGGCATGCCGGCGCCCCGGTCGGCGACCCGCCACCGTGTCCTCAGGCGGTCAGGACGTCCAGGTCGACGGCCGCCCACCGGTCGCCGATACCGGCCACCGTCACCTGGCGCACCTCGTCCGTGGTGTCCCCGACGGCCCGGTGGATCAGGACCTGGAGCCGCTCGTCGGTCAGTTCCTCGACCTTGCCCTCGCCCCACTCCACGACGACCACGGAGTCCGGCAGCGAGACGTCGAGGTCCAGGTCCTCCATCTCGTCGAGGCCGCCGGACAGCCGGTAGGCGTCTACGTGCACCAGGGGCGGGCCGTCACCGAGGGAGGGGTGCACGCGCGCGATCACGAACGTCGGGGAGGTGACGGCGCCGCGCACGTCGAGGCCCTCGCCGAGCCCCCGGGTCAGGGTGGTCTTGCCCGCGCCCAGCTCCCCGCTGAGCATCACCAGGTCACCGGCGCGCAGCAGCTTGGCGAGACGCCGGCCCAGCTCCCGCATCTGCTCGGGAGAGGTGACCGTGATCTCGACGGGCTCGGGGTCAGCCGGGTTGTGCGGTGCCGCTGGTGCTTCCATAGCCACCCACGGTAACGCCTGCCGGGACCGCGCCCACGCGGGTGAGCAGGTCGGCGAGCCGGTCGGTGACGACCTCGGGATGCTCCAGCATCACCAGGTGCCCGGCGTCCGGGACCAGCACCAGTTCCGCCTCGGGCAGCAGGTCGGCGATCGCCTCGCTGTGCCCGCTGGGCGTGACCAGGTCGTCCACTCCGGCCAGGACGAGCACCGGTATGTCCGTGAAGAGGGCCAGCGCCTCCGTCTTGTCGTGGTCGGTGAAGGCCGGGTAGAACTCGGCGACCACGTCGATCGGCGTGCTCTCGATCATCCGCTCGGCGAACCGGGCGACCGCCGGGTCGATGTCGCGCCCGGCGAACGAGTACCGCTCGATGATCCCGGCGAACAGGTCGGCGGTGGCCCGCCGCCCCTTCTCCACCAGCTCGGCCCGTTGCCCGAGCGCCTTCAGCACTCCCGGCAGCACCCGCCGCACCGCGTTGACGCCGGCCACCGGTAGCCCGAAGTTCACCTCGCCGAGCCGTCCCGAGGACGTCCCCACGAAGGCGGTGGCGACGACCCGCTCCCGGATCAGCTCGGGGTACTGGGCAGCCAGGGCCATCACCGTCATACCGCCCATGGAGTGCCCGACCAGCACGAGCGGCCCCTCGGGGGCGGCGGCGTCGATCACGGCCTTCAGATCCCGCCCGAGCTGGTCGATCGTGAGCGGCACGCCGTCGCGTATCTGGCCCACGCCCCGCCCGGACCGGCCGTGGCTGCGCTGGTCCCAGTGCACGGTCCGTACGACGCCGCGCAGCGCCGCGCGCTGGAAGTGCCAGGAGTCCTGGCTGAGGCAGTAGCCGTGGCTGAAGACGACGGTGACGGGTGCGGGTGTCCGGCGTCCGAAGAGCCGACGGCGGCGGGGGCCGAGGTCCTCGGCGGTCTCGGGGGCGACGTCGTCGACCTCGTAGTGGAGTTCGGTGCCGTCGTCGGCGTACGCCCTGCCCGGGGTGCCGCGCAGGGTGCCGTAGGGACCGGCCGAGTCCAGGGCCAGCCGGGCCCTCCTGCGCATGTCGCGGCCGACGGTCATCCGCTCGACGGCGACGGTGGCCGCCGCCCCCGCCGCCACCACGCCCAGCGCCACGCCCGCCACACCGGTGGCCCGGCGCCAGCCGCCGGACGCCATCGCGGCGGAGGCGGCCGCCACCACACCCCTCTCGCTCACGTACCGCTCCTCCTCGTGCTGCCGTGCCGACGCCTCGCGCCATGCTGACGTCGTGCGTCGCTCCGGTGTCCCGCGCCTGTCCGCGCCGTACCGGCGCCCCGCGCGCCTTGTGCCGTGCCGCTGCTCTCGCGACGGCCACGTCTGCACCGTACTGGCGTTCGGGTACACGGCGGGGCCGGATCACCGCCTCGCCCAGTGCCCTTGGGACTGTCCCCCTACGCGCCGCGCTCCACTTCCGCTTCCCGCCCCCGCTCCGGTTCTTCTTCCTCGTTCACATGGACGCGGGGAACGCGCGTTCCGATGCGCGTGACGATCTCGTACGCGATCGTGCCTGCGGCCTGCGCCCAGTCCTCGGCGGTGGGTTCACCGCGGTCGCCGGGGCCGAAGAGCACGGCTTCCGTTCCCACCTCGGGTTCGTCGCCGCCCAGGTCGACCACGAACTGGTCCATGGCGACCCGGCCCGCCACCGTACGCCACTTGCCGCCGACCAGGACCGGCCCGGTGCCGGAGGCATGGCGCGGGATGCCGTCCGCGTAGCCGACGGGCACGAGCCCGAGGGTGGTCTCCCCCGGAGTCACGTAGTGGTGGCCGTAGCTGACGCCGTGCCCTCCCGGTACATGCTTCACCAGGGCCAGCGAGGCGGACAGTGTCATCACCGGGCGCAGCCCGAAGTCGGCCGGGGAGCCGAGTTCCGGGCTGGGCGAGATGCCGTACAGGGCGATCCCCGCCCGGACGAGGTCGAAGTGGGCCTCGGGCAGAGTGAGCGCGGCCGGCGAGTTGGCGATGTGCCGCACCTCGGGGCGCGCGCCCTGCCGCTCGGCGTGCGCGACCATCTCGCGGAAGCGGTCGAGCTGGGCGGTGATGGAGGGGTGGCCCGGCTCGTCGGCGCAGGCGAAGTGGGACCAGAGTCCGGCGACGCGGACCAGCCCGTCGGCCTCGGCACGCAGGGCCTCGGCGACCAGTTCGGTCCAGTCGTCGGGCTGGCAGCCGCCGCGCCCGAGCCCGGTGTCGGCCTTCAGGTGCACGCGGGCGGGCCGGCCGGCGGCCCGAGCCGCCTCCCGGACCTCCGCCAGGGCCCACATCCCGCTCACGGACACGTCCACATCCGCCTCGACGGCCTCCCGCCAGGGCCCGCCGGGCGTCCACAGCCAGCACAGGATCCTCACCCGGTCGGGTGACAGTCCGGCCGCGCGCAGGGCCAGGGCCTCCCCGGGCGTGGCGGTGCCGAGCCAGGTCGCCCCGGCGGAGACGGCGGCACGGGCGCACGGCACCGCACCGTGGCCGTAGGCGTCGGACTTGACCACGGCCATCAGGGCCGCGCCGGGCGCCCGCTCGCGCAGCGCCCGGACGTTGGCCCGCACGGCGGCCAGGTCGATCTCGGCGCGGGCGCGCAGCGCTGCCGTCCGCGGGTGTGCTGTCTCGTTCATCGCGCCCCAGTGTCTCAGAGGGCCCGGACGGCCCCACAGCACCGGCGCTGCCGGAAGGCCCCGCCGCTACCGCCGCCCTGCCGCCGGGCGTGTCCGCCGCACGTCGCGCCAGGCCCGAGGCAGGGTGTCGGACACGTCGTGGGCGCCGATCGGCGCGCCCTTCGCGGCCAGACGGCCGGCCAGGCCGTGCAGGTAGGCCGCCACACTGCCCGCGTCGCGGGCGGACAGGCCGGCCGCGAGCAGGGACCCGCCGAGCCCGGACAGGACGTCGCCGCTGCCGGCCGTGGCCAGCCACGGGGTGCCGGTCGGGTTGACCCGTACCGGACCGCCGCCCGGGTCGACGACCAGCGTGGTCGAACCCTTGAGCAGGACGGTCGCGCTGTAGCGGGCGGCGAGTTCCCGGGCGGCGGCCAGCCGGGCCCCCTCCACCTCCTCCCGCGCCACACCGAGCAGCGCGGCGGCCTCGCCCGCGTGCGGGGTCATCAGGGTCGGCGCGGTACGGGCCCGTACGGCCTCCCGGTCCGCCAGGCGCAGGCCGTCCGCGTCCAGCAGGACCGGGACGGCCGCGTCCAGCACCTCCGAGACGGTCGCCACGTCGTCCCCCGCGCCCGGCCCCACCACCCAGGCCTGCACCCGCCCGGCCTTGTGCGGCCCCTGGTCGGACACCAGGGTCTCGGGAAAGCGGGCGATCACCGCGGGCCCGGCGGGCCCGACGTACCGCACGGCCCCCGCGCCGCCGCGCAGCGCGCCCGACACCGCGAGCACGGCGGCACCGGGGTAGCGGGCCGAGCCGGCCGCGATGCCGACGACGCCCCGGCGGTACTTGTCGCTCTCGGCGGACGGCCGGGGCAGCAGGGCGGCCACGTCCGCGTGCTGGAGGGCCTCCAGTTCCGGCTCGGCGGGCAGTTCGGGGCCCAGGCCGATGTCGACGAGACGGACCGTGCCGGCGTGCTCGCGGGCCGGGTCGACCAGCAGTCCCGGCTTGTGGGTGCCGAAGGTGACGGTCAGGTCGGCACGGACCGCGGCTCCCCGGACCTCACCGCTGTCCGCCTCCACCCCGCTGGGCAGGTCCACGGCGACGACGACGGCGCCGGAGCGCGCCGCGCGCTCGGCCAGCGGTGCGGCGTCGGGACGCAGGCCGCCCTTGCCGCCGATGCCGACGATCCCGTCGATCACCAGGTCGGCCCGGTCGATCAGCCGGTCGGCCGCGTCCGGCCGGGCGACCGTGCCGCCCGCGCGGCGCAGCGCCGAGAGGCCTCCCGGGTGGGTGCGGTCGGGGGCGAGCAGCACGGCGGCGACCCCGGCGCCGCGGCGGGCCAGCCGGGCCCCGGCGTACAGGGCGTCACCCCCGTTGTCGCCGCTGCCGACGAGGAGGACCACCCGGCGGCCGTAGACGCCTGCGAGCAGGTCCGCCGAGGCGGCGGCGAGTCCGGCGGCGGCACGCTGCATGAGGGCGCCGTCCGGGAGCCGCGCCATGAGCGCACGCTCGGCTGTCCTGACCGTCTCGACGCTGTACGCGGTACGCATGTGACCGAGTCTGCCCCGCGTAGGCCCGACATCGCACGGGAACCGGAAGCCCGTCACCCCTCGGCGATCACCATCGCCGAGGCGACACCCGCGTCATGGCTGAGCGAGAGGTGCCATGCACGCACCCCGAGTTCCGCCGCGCGGGCCGCGACCGAGCCCTTCACCCGCAGCCGCGGGCGTCCGCTGTCCTCGACGTAGACCTCCGCGTCCGTCCACAGCAGCCCGGCCGGCGCGCCGAGGGCCTTGGCCAGCGCCTCCTTCGCGGCGAACCGCGCGGCCAGCGAGGCCATGCCCCGGCGCTCGCCGTTCGGCAGCAGCAACTCGTCCGCCACGAACAGTCGCTTGGCCAGGTTGGGCGTCCGCTCCAGCGACTCCGCGAACCGGTCGATCTCGGCGACATCGATGCCGACCCCGATGATGCTCATGCCGAGCACCCTACGGTCGCGTCGTAGGCTGCCGAGAGGTGGCTCCGGCTGAAGAGGGGGATGCGAAGTCATGGGCGCGACAGTGACCGCGGTCAGCAGCAACGCCGAGTACTCGTTCACCAAGCCGAACCGGGACAGCATCACGCTGCTCGCCGGCCTCGGTGTCGAGGGGGACGTCCACGCCGGTGTGACGGTCAAGCACCGCTCGCGGGTCGTGCAGGACCCCACCCAGCCGAACCTGCGCCAGGTCCACCTCATCCACGAGGAGCTCTTCGCCGAGGTCGCGGGAGCCGGATTCCAGGTGGCCCCCGGCCGGCTGGGCGAGAACATCACCACCCGCGGCATCGACCTGCTCGGCCTGCCCGTCGGCACCCTGCTGCGCATCGGCGCCGAAGCGGTGCTGGAGGTGACCGGCCTGCGCAACCCCTGCGTGCAGATCGACCGCTTCCAGGACGGGCTGCTGAAGCAGGTCGTCGGCCGCGACGCGGACGGGAACCTCGTGCGCAAGGCCGGGATCATGAGCATCGTCCGGGAGGGCGGCGTGGTGCGCCCCGGTGACGCGATCGAGGCGGAACTGCCGGCGGGGCCGCACCGTCCGCTGGACCGGGTATGACCCCTCCGGCCGCCCCGGCGCTCACTCCACCGTGACCGACTTCGCCAGGTTGCGGGGCTGGTCGACCTCGTTGCCGCGGGCCGTGGCCAGTTCGCAGGCGAACACCTGCAAGGGCACCGTGGCGACGAGGGGCTGAAGGAGGGTCGGGGTCACCGGGATGCGGATCAGATGGTCCGCGTACGGGACGACGGCCTCGTCACCCTCCTCCGCGATCACGATCGTGCGGGCGCCACGGGCGCGGATCTCCTGGATGTTGGAGACGATCTTGTCGTGCAGCACGGACCGGCCACGCGGCGACGGCACCACCACGACCACCGGCAGATCCTGGTCGATGAGGGCGATCGGCCCGTGCTTCAGCTCGCCCGCCGCGAAGCCCTCGGCGTGCATGTACGCCAACTCCTTGAGCTTCAGGGCGCCTTCGAGAGCGACCGGATACCCGACGTGCCGGCCCAGGAACAGCACCGTGTTCTTGCCGGCGAGGGAGCGGGCCAGTTCCCGCACCGGCTCCATCGTCTCCAGGACCCGCTCGACCGCCCCGCCGATCTGCGACAGGTCGCGGATCACGGCCCGGATCTCGTCGCCCCACTTGGTGCCCCGCACCTGACCCAGGTACAGCGCCACCAGGTAGCACGCCACCAACTGGGTCAGGAACGCCTTGGTGGAGGCGACCGCGACCTCCGGGCCCGCGTGCGTGTACAGCACCGCGTCCGACTCGCGCGGGATCGTCGAACCGTTGGTGTTGCAGATGGCCAGCACCTTCGATCCCTGCTCGCGGGCGTGGCGCAGCGCCATCAGGGTGTCCATCGTCTCGCCCGACTGGGAAATGGCGATCACCAGCGTCTGCGCGTCCAGGATCGGGTCCCGGTAGCGGAACTCGCTGGCCAGCTCCACCTCGCAGGGGATCCGGGTCCAGTGCTCGATGGCGTACTTGGCGATCAGGCCGGCGTGGAAGGCCGTACCGCAGGCGACGATGACGACCTTGTCCATCTCGCGCAGTTCGGAGGCGGAGATGCGCACCTCGTCCAGCGTCAGGTTCCCGGCCCCGTCGATACGGCCCAGCAGCGTGTCGGCGACCGCCTTGGGCTGCTCGGCGATCTCCTTGAGCATGAAGTAGTCGTAGCCGCCCTTCTCGGCGGCCGCGGCGTCCCAGTCGACGTTGTAGGAGCGGACCTCGGCGGGCTGCCCGTCGAACCCGGTGACGGTGACCCCGTCCCGGCGCAGCTCCACCACCTGGTCCTGCCCCAGCTCGATCGCGGAGCGGGTGTGCGCGATGAACGCGGCGACGTCCGAGGCGAGGAAGGCCTCGCCTTCCCCGACCCCCACCACCAGCGGCGAGTTGCGGCGGGCGCCGACGACCACGTCGGGCGCGTCGGCGTGCACCGCGACCAGGGTGAACGCGCCCTCCAGCCGTCGGCACACCAGCCGCATGGCCTCGGCGAGGTCGGCGGTCGCGGAGAACTCCTCGGCGAGCAGATGGGCGACGACCTCGGTGTCGGTCTCGGAGGACAGCTCGTGCCCGCGCTCCTGGAGCTCCGCCCGCAGGGCCGCGAAGTTCTCGATGATCCCGTTGTGGACGACGGCGACGCGACCGGCGTTGTCGAGATGCGGATGGGCGTTCACGTCCGTCGGAGCCCCGTGGGTGGCCCACCGGGTGTGCCCGATGCCGGTCGACCCGCTCGGCAGCGGCCGTTCGACCAGCTCCTTCTCCAGGTTGACCAGCTTCCCGGCCCGCTTCGCCGCCGCCAGCCCGCCGTCCGCGAGCACGGCGACACCGGCCGAGTCGTAACCCCGGTACTCCAGCCGCTTCAGCCCGGCCATCACGACCTCGAGCGCCGACTGCGACCCCACGTATCCCACGATTCCGCACATGCGCCGCAGCCTACGGCCCGTCAGCCGCCGAAACCCGCCTCTTCATGCCCGAAATCGGAAATTCCCACCGGGGTACGAACGCCCCGGCGGGAATCACGGCCGATGTCACATCACTTCAGCTTGGCGAGCTGCGCATCGACGATCTCGGTGGGAAAGACGAAGTCCTTGCCGGCGGCGGCCGCGCCGAGGTTGAGTGCGGGGAAGTAGGCGAGGGTGGCACCCTTGCGGACGACGACACCCTTCACGGGGGCCGTGAGGTCCTTGTCGATCTGCCCCATCGTGGTCACGGCCAGCGCCTCGTCGCCACCCTGCGGCGCGGTGGTCTTCTCCACCTTCAGGTTCTCGTTCTTCTCGCCGCCCACGGTGAAGGTGAAGCCGCCGGCGCAGGACGTGGCCGCCGTGTTCAGGTCCTTCATCGCCTGCTCGGCGCCACCGTTCTCGTAGGAGGCCAGCGTCACAAGAACCTGCGGCGCGTCCATGCCGGCGAGGAACTTCTCCTCGTCGGTGGCACCCGCGGCGGGCTTCTTCGGGTCGCCCCTCCACTCCCGCTTCACCGTGGCCGCCGGCTTGCCGACGTAGGAACCGGCCTGGAGGTAGGCGAGCGGTGCGCAGGCCGCCTTGTCCGTCGTCACCTTCTCCTGAACGACGTTGTCCGCCGCCGGCACCTTCTCGACGACCTTCCCGCTCTTGACGTCCGCCTGCGTGAGCGCGGCCTTCTCCAGCTCGGCGGCGGTCAGCGGCTTGGCAACAGCGGGCGCGGCGGAGGCCGTCTTGTCGGCCTGCGCGGTCGCGCTGCTGGCCCCCTTGTCCCCGTCATCGGAGGAACCGCCACAGGCAGTGGCGAACAGGGCGAGAGCGGCGGCGGACGCAACGAGGGCCATCCGACGCACCACGGTGGTTCTCACGAAAGGAGGCTCTTTCTCTTCAGACTGCGGAATATCTCCGCAACACTTTGCGCACACTTTACGCACAGCGGTGACACAGATGATCTCCGGTCACCATCCGGTACTTGACCGTGATTCCGACGTGATGTGTGGGGTCGTCAGGTGCCCGCGAGCATCGCTGCACGCCCCCGGCCGAGTGCCCGCAGGCGCTCGACCGGCGCTGCCCCTCAGAACGCCTTCGCTTCCAAGTGGTACGTCGTGTCGACCCAGAAGCCGCTCGTGGACTCGGCCTTGATCTCCAGTACGTACTGGCCGGGCGCCAGCGGCATCACGCCACCCCAGACACCCCAGGCGAGCCGGCGGGTCAGCCCTATCCGAAACGGTGCCGAGAACTCCTGCAAGGACAGAGGAACACCGTTGAGCGATGCCGTGGCCTGGGCAACCGTCAAGGACAGAGGAACCTTCGAGTGGAACCTGGCGTGCTGCACGTTCAGCACGGGAAAAAGCGGCGCCGATCCGAGGGCACAGCACAGCGCCGCACCACACGACCGCCGTAGGTCCCAGCGAGGAACCAGAGGTCGGCCGGCTGGTTCCACGCGGCGTTCTCACCTGTCGTGTCACGCACGGGGCTGAGATCGTCCGGTGCCGAAAGAGCCCACCTCCCACCACCGCCCCGCGAGCACCCCACCCTCCTGGTCACCCAGCGTGAACGGATCACAGGCTTGACAGCCCTACGCCCCACGCCGCCCTTGACCCACCTGCTCCCGCCCCCCGCATGCCGCACGAGGGAACTCATCGAAATCAAGAACCCACTCGGCCACCCTGCGCCGCCCTCGTCCGCTGACGTTGCCGTCAAACACCCCCAGAAGCTCCCGCTGGAACGAAATCCAGCGGGGCTTTCTGCGTACTCAGGGTGCCTGAACCTACAAAAGGCTGCCCCAGTCGATGTCCGGGTCTTCCACAAAGTCCACCATGGGCGGCCGGTCATCGCGCTGTCCATTCACGCCGCCGGAAACCCAGCCGACGCACTCGGGCCGCTCGCCCGTGTCGATCCGAACGAATTCCTCCACCGCAGCCCGAACCCGAGCGATCGGAAGAGTGCTGGCCGGATCGTGAAACAACGGATAACCCGGATCGGACACGACACGTGGGTCGACGTCCGGGACTTCGGAATTGTCGGACACCCAGACGGAGTCCCATACGCCTCCGGCACGAGGGAACCTCTGGTCGGCGAACCAGACGAGAGCCCCGTAACCCGTTCGCCGATTCACTGCGACACGCACATTACTCGCTGGCACCGCGCCCTCGTCGCCGCACGGCCCGTCGGCGAGGCAGAACCAGGCGTCCTCCCCGGGGAAATAGCGACTCTCGCTTTCCTCTTCCCCGCGCAGACCGGACATCACCTCGTCAATGATTCGTGTTCTCTCTTCCTCGGTTTCGGCGTGATGCCACTCACCCCTGAAAGAAACACTCAGAATCATAATCAGTCACTCTCACTGTCAGGGCGTCGAGCCCGCTCTGACAGCGGGAGGTTCTGCACGATACCTGCGGCGTCCCGGAACCAAACGGTCAGCGTCGACCCTTCGATGAAGGGTCGCCCTCACTGTCAACACTCTCGACGAACACAAATAGTTTCCTGCGTAGCGCGCATCGGCCTGGTTCGCCCCGTCGGACACCATGTTCGACGCTGGATGAGGTGCAAGCAGATTCTCACATGCCACCCCTACGACAGGGCCAACCCGTCGTATCGCGTGAAAGAATTCCCAAAGTTGGCAAAGGTCGTAGAGATCAGCTCTGTTTGGAGTTGCCCTCGCACCCACGCGGTCAGAAATTCACTGCACGACATGTCAAAGACTTCCCAGTCCCCGTCAAGATCCTGAACGGCAATGGGCCACTTGTCGGCATCTTCTTCCTCATGAGCGGCCCACCAGTAGATATACTCCCCATCCCCGGTAGCCGCCCAGACAATAAGCCTGTCACGATGCGCATCGAGCCATGAAGGTACGTCCTCACCGGCATCCCACAAAATCCGCAGCGCACCTTCACGCTCGGCCACTCCAGTCACCAAATCATAGGGCCGACCATCACACCGAGGGGCATAAATCCAGATATGGCGATCGAAACTACCTCCGCCGAAATTCTCGATCAGCTCACGGTAGTCGGAGGGTAGCCGGGACCCAACCTGTTCGACCACGCCCTCCCAATCCACCTCGAATCTGCTCACTGGATAGAGGACGCCTGCCCATTGCGCCAGTTGTGATACCGTCAAATCGATCACCGCTTTCGATTGACAATCGATACGTCCAACGCAAATCCACGGTTCCCTCGCGCAGACAATGTTACACCAAGGGGTAGCGGGTCACTTCCCGAATATATGGGTGTCGCTCTGTACAAGACATCTTCTCCATCTCGGACTGCATTACGAACCTGGAGTTCGAACCCACGCATTACTGGCGAGTTTGCATAGGAATGCATAGTCACGAAGTTTCGCGGATCCTTGTTCGAGCCTCCCAGCATCGCTGCAAGGAGGTGCGCCCGATTGTATCCTTGACCGGATTCCCATCCCGCAGGGTCGACAGCTGGATTGGTTTTCCCGCCAATATTGTCCTTGGTGAGCAAAGCTTCGACCCCAGTCGCTCGCCCGTGCTCATCCAATTCCCCATAGTCAGGGGTGTCGCAATTGTGGACGAGGACTGGCGCCGGGCCCGCCAGCACATAGTACGTGTGCAGATCGCTGACGGTGAGGTTGCGGACGGTGGCCTTCTGGGCCGCCCACCGTTCGATCGCCGTGATCTGGACGTAGGTGCCGGCGCTGGTGCGGAGCCATTCGCCCGATCTGAGGTCGGTGGCCTTGACCCAGGCGTGCAGGGACTGGATCCAGATGGGGTGGCCGTCGGTCGCGGTGACCGTGGCCGTCTTGGTGCCCTTGTCGCCGTCGGTGTCGATGATGACCTTGACCAGGTGCTTGACGCCCTCGCCCTTGATCTCGGCGGTGACCGTCTCGACGGCCGTCTCACCGGTCTCGGGGTCGGTCGCGACGACCTTGTCGCCGTTCCTCACGTCCTCGATGGGCTTGGTGGTGCCGTCAGCCATCAGGACCAGGGTTCCGGGGACGAAGCTGTTGCACTTGCCCTTGCCGAGCTTGCTTCGGGCCTTCTGGTATCCCGTCTTGACCGTCTCGCGCGCCTTGGCCGCCGCCTTCTTGGCTTTCTGGACGGCATTGCCCGTCTTTTTGGCGGCCGCCTTCGCTGCTCTGGTCGCCGCCTCCTTGGCCTTCTTCTTGGCCAGTTGGGCTGCCTTCTTCGCCGCGGCCTCCGCTGCGGCCTTGGCCTTGGCGGCCATCGCGGCGGCCTTCTTTGCCATCTCGATCAGTTTGCGGGCCTTTGCCTGGGCCTTGCGCCAGGCGTTGATGGCGCCGGCGACCTTGCCCGCAAGCCGCAGCACCTTTCCGCCCTGCGTGAAAATCTTGCCGACAGGAAGGAACGACAGGAAGAGACTGCCGCAGGACCACAGGTCGCCACGCGAGAAGCAGCCCTGCATGTCGTCGAGGCCGATGCCCATCTTCAACAGTTCCAAGCCGTAGGACAGGATGATGTCCGTCATCGACGTGTGCACCTGCTTGTTCGCCCACGCGATCTCAGAGTTCGAGGGCCCCCCGAAGTCCTGCGGCTCGTACCCCGAGGACAGTCCCGTCGGGTCGGAGTACGTCACCGGGTTGTTCTCGCAGTAGACGTAGCCGTTCATCTGGACCGGGTCCGCCAGGTCCAGCACCGGGTCCGGGGAGATGAAGCGGCCCGTGGACGGGTCGTACTCCCGCGCGCCCAGGTGAACCAGGCCGCCGGCCGTGTCGTCGTCGCCACCGACGTAGCCGTGGTGCGAGCGCCACTCGTCCGACTGGGTGCGCCGCACACCGAACGGGTCCGTGCGCGAGAACTGGACCTCGTTCCCGGCCGCCAGCGACACGTCCGCGTACGCCGTGCCGTTCTGGTCGGTGATCTGGACGTGCAGGGTCGACTTGCCGGCGTTCTGCGCGTGCCGCATCACTGTCGGCGCGCCCGGCTGGGAGTAGTAGCGCTCGGTGTAGGACGGCGTGCCGTTCGCCGTCGTCGCCACCGTCGCATCGTCCAGGTACAGATCGTTCTCCGACGCGCTGAGCGCCATCAGGCGTTCGCCGTCGGGGCCGTAGACGTACGTCGTCTCCTTCGCCGGGGCCCACACCTGGGAGTCGGAGTTGTTGCAGGTGGAGAGCTGGAGGTCCTTGCCGTTGGTGGAGTCGCCGCCCGGGTCGGTCAGGCACTTGCCCGACGCGGCGTGCTTGAGCGTGCCGGTCGCGGTCGCCGTCCACTTCTGGTTGGCCGCACCCGTGCAATCCGCCAGGACCACCGCCGTACCGTCGGCCGTGCCACCGCCCGACGGCATCACGCACTTGCCGAGGCTCTTCAGCGCGCCGGTGGACGGGTTGGCCGGGTCGGTGGAGTCGATGCGGTACTTCTGCGCCTTGGTGCCGTTACAGTCGTAGATCTGCACCGGAGTGCCGACCACCGACGAACCGGACTGAGCGTCCACGCACTTGCCCGTGGGCGTGTTCACGAACGCGCCCTGGCCCTCCTCACCGAAGCCGGTGATCTTCTCGACCTGCCCGTCCCAGGTCCAGGAGAGGGCCTGCTCGTCGCCTCCGGTGGTCCGGGTCTTGGCGTTGCCCGTCTGGTCGTACGTCAGCGTCGACGCCTCGGTGATCTGCTGGCCGGAGTCGCCTGTGTACGTGTGCGACATGCCGGTCAGAGTGTGCGGCTGGGTGCCGTCCGCCTTGCCGTACGTGTAGGTGGTTGTGGCGTCCTTGGACGGGTCCAGGACCGTCTTGCCGTCCACCAGCTCCATGTGGTGCTCGACGAGCTTCTTGCGGTTGCCCAGGTCGTCGTATTCGTACGACTTGTGGTAGCCGTCGCCACGCTGGCCGATCGTCACCGTGGTCGGCGTGCCGTCCGTGTTGGTGGCGCAGGCCGGGTCGTGCGTCGTCCAGGCGCGGGTGAGCTGGCCGATCACGTCGTAGGCGTAGCACTGCCGGTCCGTGATCGAGTCGACAGTGTCCTCGATCTTGGTGACGTTGCCGGCGTTGTCGTAACCGTACGTGCGGGAGTTGACGCGGTGGCCGGAGACAGTCGTCGTGTCGGTGATCGACTCGCGGTCGACGATGGACTGGGTGAGGGCGCCCGTGCGCTCGTCGAACAGGTTCGTCGTCCGCACCCGGCCCGGGTGCTCGCCGCTGACCGTGCGCAGGACCTCGCCGTAGGGGCTGTAGGTGGTCTCCGCCGTGTACCAGTCCAGGCCGGAGGTGGAGACAGGCAGGTCGTCCTCGTTGTAGCGGGTGATGACCTTCTCGGCGTCCAGCGAGCCCGCCTTCGGGACGGTGACCGACTTCAGCAGGCCGCCGTCGGTGTACTCGTAGGAGTACGTGTACATCTCCGCCAGGCCGTACTTCTGCGCGATCAGCGGCGGCAGCGTGATCTGCTTGCCCGTGGGCTGGTAGTCGTCGTTGTAGCCGATGATCTTCGCGGTGTACGGCAGGCCGTCGGTGTAACGCGTCGACGTCGAGGGCAGACCGGCACCGCCGATCAGCTCGTCGTAGGTGTTCTTCGTCAGCAGGGCGCCGGTGGAGGAGTTCAGCCGCTGCTCGGTCGGGCGCGACAGAGCGTCGTAGCCGCTCCAGACGGTCACACCCCGCGCGTCGGTGGCGGTCACCGGGCGGTCGAGGGCGTCGTACGTGGTGGATGTCCTACCCGTGTCCGGGTCACTCGCCGTCAGCTGGCGGCCCCGCGCGTCGTACGTCCAGGACCAGCTGTTGCCCTTGGTGTCCGTCGCTTTGACCTGGTCGCCGCGCGCGTCGAACTCATAGCGCGTGGCGCGGTACGCGGAGCGCAGCTTGTCGGTGAACGTGTCGACACGGGTCGTACGGCCGAGGGCGTCGCTGAAGGAACGCTGTGAGGCGCCGCCCTCCGGCTCGATGACCGTGGAGTAGTCGTAGCCGTACTCGTAGCGTGTGGACTTCTCGGGCCTGACGGTGCCCGCCTCGTACGGGGTCTCGGAGAGCTCGCGGCCCAGGCCGTCGTACGCGTACAGGGTGGAGTTGGGGATGTTGAAGTCGGAGGCGACCTCGAACATCACCGTCTGCGGATCGCCCAATGCGTAGTAGGCGTTGTCGGTCCGCTCGATGGTGCCGTTGGCGCTGTAGTGGACATCAGTGATCAGGCGGCCCTTGCCGACGGCGGGCTCCTGGGTCTGCCGCTCACGGCCGAGACCGTCGTAGAAGACGACCGAGTCCTCGTACGTGCCGTTGTCCTTGAGCGCGGAGGTGACCACGGACACCGGCTCGCCGACAGTGGTGTTGTACGCGAACTTCACCGATGGCTTGTCCGACGTCGACTGGGACGGCTTCCAACCCGCCGTGGTACGGCCCAGCGCGTCGTAGGCGTACTTGGTCACGCGGCCGTTGGCGTCGGTCTCGGCGAGCGTGGTGCCACGGCCGGGCTCGACCGTGGAGACCTCCTGGTGGCCGAGCGCGTTGGTGGTCGTGATCGAGTGGACCTGGCCGGTGGACGGGTCGTAGGTGGTGGTGTCCTTGTTGCCCGCCGCGTCGGTCGTGGTCTTGGTGCGGCCGTAGGAGTCGTAGGTGAGGGCGGCGCTCTGCGTCCAGCCGCCGCCGCTGCCGCTGACGTCCCAGGTGGTGGTGGCCAGGCCGCCGATGGGGGCGTCGCCGAAGGCGCCGCCGTCGTAGGCCATGCGCGAGCCGGGGTACACCGGCGGCGCCTTCGACCAGGCCGTCCGGCTCACATCCGCCCCGTGGGCCGCACGTGACATCGTCACGGTGGGCGACATCAGCGGTGACGGCGTGGCGGACCTCGTCTACCGCAACGACGCCTCCGGCCAACTGCTCCTACGCACGGGTATCGCGTCCGGTTCCGGTGGCGTCAGCCTCACCTCGCTTGCGATCGCGGCCAACTCCGCCACCGGCTCCGACACCGTCTACGGAACCGGCGGCTGGTCGAGCGCCGGCATGCCGCTGCTCCTGGGAACACCCGACGCGACCGGCGACGGCATCCCCGACTTCTGGGCGGCCGCCAGTGACGGTGTGCTCTACCTCTACCCGGGCGGCCGTACCGCCCACGGCACGAGGTACCTCGTCGGGGAGAGCGGCTGGACGACCCTGAAGACGCTCGGCTGACCGAGCTGCGGGTCATGCGGGGGCGGGCGTGACACACCCCACCCCCCACCCCGCCCCGACTCCGTTAACAATGGACTGTGATCTCTCCGGTCCCCTCGATGCCCCGGAGCGCCCACCGGTCCCGGCCGGAGGCGACTCCCTACGTCGACCTCACCCGAGCCGAGTGGAGCGCGCTGCGCGACAAGACGCCGCTGCCGCTCACCGCCGAGGAGGTCGAGCGGCTGCGCGGCCTCGGTGACGTCATCGACCTCGACGAGGTGCGCGACATCTACCTGCCGCTGTCCCGGCTGCTCAACCTCTACGTCGGTGCCACGGACGGGCTGCGCGGCGCGCTGAACACCTTCCTCGGCGAGCAGGGCTCCCAGTCCGGCACCCCCTTCGTCATCGGGGTGGCCGGGTCGGTGGCCGTCGGGAAGTCGACCGTCGCGCGCCTGCTCCAGGCGCTGCTCTCCCGCTGGCCCGAGCACCCCCGGGTCGAACTGGTCACCACCGACGGTTTCCTGCTGCCCACCCGCGAACTCCAGGCGCGCGGCCTGATGTCCCGCAAGGGGTTCCCGGAGTCGTACGACCGCCGGGCGCTGACCCGGTTCGTCGCCGACATCAAGGCCGGGAAGGGGGAGGTGACGGCCCCCGTCTACTCCCACCTGATCTACGACATCGTCCCCGACGAGAAGCTCACCGTCCGCCGGCCGGACATTCTCATCGTCGAGGGCCTGAACGTGCTTCAGCCCGCGCTGCCCGGCACGGACGGCCGCACCAGGGTCGGTCTCGCCGACTACTTCGACTTCAGCGTGTACGTCGACGCCCGCACCGAGGACATCGAGCAGTGGTACCTCAACCGGTTCCGCAAGCTGCGCGGGACCGCCTTCCAGGACCCGTCCTCGTACTTCCGCAGGTACACCCAGGTGTCGGAGGACGAGGCGCTCGACTATGCCCGCACCATGTGGCGGACGATCAACAAGCCCAACCTGGTGGAGAACATCGCACCCACCCGGGGCCGCGCCACGCTGGTGCTGCGCAAGGGCCCGGACCACAAGGTGCAGCGGCTGAGCCTGCGCAAGTTGTGACCTCTACGCTTCCGTCATGCTGCATCTGCGACTGATCACGCCCGCCGAGCGCACCGACGACGCCGTGCGGCTGATCGAGAAGACGGTGGGCGCCGCACACCTCGTCGTGCTGCCGGGTGCGGCCCGCAACCCGGCCGGTGACGTGGTGATGTGCGACATCGCACGCGAGGCGGGTGACGAACTGCTCGCCGGACTGCGGCAGCTGGGGATCGACCGGACCGGTTCGATCGCCGTGGAGAGCATCGAACTGTCGCTGTCCGAGCGGGCCGAGAAGGCCGAGGAGGAGGCGCCGGGCGAGGGCGCGGACGCGGTGCTGTGGGAGCACCTGGCGGACGAGACGCAGGAGGAGTCGACGCTGTCGGTCACCTATCTGGCGTTCATCACGCTCGCCACCATGATCGCGGCCTGCGGTGTGCTGCTGGACAACGCGATCCTGATCGTGGGTGCCATGGCCGTCGGCCCGGAGTTCGGGCCGCTGGCCGGTCTGAGCACCGCACTGGTGCGATGGGCCCCACGGCCGGCGCTGCGGTCGCTGACCGCGCTGCTGGCGGGCTTCGCGCTGGCGATGGCGGTGACGGTGGGGTTCAGCGTCTTCATGGACACCGTCGGGCTGTTCAGCGAGAGCAAGCTGGAGGCCCCGCGGCCCAGCACCGGCTTCGTCTACGCCCCCGACGCGTTCTCCTTCGTCGTGGCGGTCCTCGCCGGAACCGCCGGCACGCTCTCGCTGACCTCCGCCAAGTCCGGTGTCCTGGTCGGCGTCGCCATCTCGGTGACCACCGTCCCGGCCGCCGCGAACGCGGCCGTGGCGCTCGCCTACGGCGACACCCGGCAGACCTGGGGTTCCACCGAACAACTGCTGCTGAACCTGCTCGGCATCGTGCTGGCCGGCGCGCTCACGCTGCTCGCCCAGAAGTGGTTCTGGGCCAAGCGGCGTGAGCGCGCCGGCCGCGCCTCGCAACTCGTCTAGCCGAGCGCCGACTTCACCGCGTCGGCCAGCCGGCCGGCCACCGAGCGGGCCTGGTCGATGTCGGCGGCCTCGACCATGACGCGGACCAGCGGCTCGGTGCCCGAGGGACGCAGCAGCACGCGGCCGGTCTCGCCCAGCTCGCGCTCGGCCTCGGTGACCGCGGCGGCCAGGTCCGCGGAGGTCTTCACCCGGGACTTGTCCACGTCGGGGACGTTGATCAGGATCTGGGGCAGCCGCTCCATGACCGCGGCCAGGTCGCGCAGCGTACGGCCGGTCTCGGCGACGCGGGCCGCCAGCAGCAGGCCGGTCAGCGTGCCGTCGCCGGTGGTGGCGTGGTCGAGGATGATGACGTGGCCGGACTGCTCGCCGCCCAGGGCGAAGTCCTTGTCCTTCATCTCCTCCAGGACGTAGCGGTCGCCGACGGCGGTCTGCACGAGGTGGATGCCCTCGCGCTCCATGGCCAGCTTGAAGCCCAGGTTGGACATTACGGTCGCGACGACGGTGTCGGAGCGCAGTGCGGAACGCTCCCGCATCGCCAGCGCGAGCACGGCCAGGATCTGGTCGCCGTCGACCTCCTCGCCGGTGTGGTCCACGGCCAGGCAGCGGTCGGCGTCGCCGTCGTGCGCGATGCCCAGCTGGGCGCCGTGCTCGACGACGGCGGCCTTGAGCCGGTCCAGGTGCGTGGAGCCGCAGCCGTCGTTGATGTTCAGGCCGTCGGGCTCCGCGCCGATGGTGACGACCTCGGCTCCGGCCCGGGCGAAGGCCTCCGGGGAGACCCGGCAGGCAGCGCCGTGCGCCTCGTCCAGCACGATCCTCAGCCCGTCGAGCCGGTTGGGCAGAACGCCGAGGAGGTGGGAGACGTACTGGTCGAAGCCCTCGTCGTAGTCGCGTACGCGGCCCACGCCCGAGCCGGTCGGACGGTCCCAGGGCGCCCCGGTGCGGTGCTCCTCGTAGACCTTCTCGATCCGGTCCTCCAGCTCGTCGGCGAGCTTGTGGCCGCCGCGGGCGAAGAACTTGATGCCGTTGTCGGGCATGGCGTTGTGGCTGGCCGAGAGCATCACGCCGAGGTCGGCGCCGAGCGCGCCGGTCAGATACGCCACGGCGGGTGTCGGCAGCACGCCGACGCGCAGCACGTCCACGCCCGCGCTCGCCAGCCCGGCGACCACGGCGGCCTCCAGGAACTCCCCGGAGGCGCGCGGGTCCCGGCCGACCACGGCCTTGGGACGGTGGCCCGCGAAGGTGCCCGCCTCGGCCAGCACGTGTGCCGCGGCGACGGAGAGGCCGAGCGCCATCTCGGCGGTCAGGTCCGCGTTGGCGACGCCACGCACGCCGTCCGTGCCGAAGAGTCGTCCCACTTGTCCTCCTGATGAAGCGTCATTTCCTGAAGGCCCTGGGCATCCGATCACATCAGCCGGTCAGCACCTTGTGCCGTTATACGCCCAAGTCCTGCGATATACGAACGCCCCGACGGCACAGTGGCGTGCCGCCGGGGCGTTCGGAGTAGGCCTGTCCGCAGGCAGCCGGGATCAGCGCTTGCTGTACTGCGGCGCCTTGCGGGCCTTCTTCAGACCGGCCTTCTTGCGCTCGACCGCACGGTCGTCGCGCTTGAGGAAGCCGGCCTTCTTGAGCGGGCCGCGGTTGTTGTCGACGTCGGCCTCGTTCAGGGCGCGGGCGACACCGAGACGCAGGGCACCGGCCTGGCCGGAGACGCCGCCGCCGGCGATGCGGGCGATGACGTCGTAACGGCCCTCGAGCTCCAGCACCTTGAAGGGCTCGTTGACTTCCTGCTGGTGCACCTTGTTCGGGAAGTAGTCCTCGAGGGTGCGACCGTTGATCTTCCACTTGCCGGAGCCCGGAACGATCCGGACGCGGGCAATGGCGTTCTTGCGGCGGCCCAGGCCGGCGGCGGGCTGGGGCTCACCGAAGCGCGAGGCGAGGGACTCGGAGGTGTACTCACCCTCCACCGGAACCTCGGACTCGGTGGTGTAGCTGTCGATGTCAAGCTCTTCGAGCGGCTGCTCGGCAGTGGTCTCGGCCACGATTCTCCTCAGATTCTCTTCAGTCTTAGGGGGTGGCCGGACTTACTGCGCGACCTGGGTGATCTCGAACGGCACCGGCTGCTGGGCGCCGTGCGGGTGCTGGTCACCCTTGTAGACCTTCAGCTTCGAGAGCATCTGACGGCCCAGGGAGTTCTTGGGGAGCATGCCCTTGACGGCCTTCTCGATGGCCTTCTCGGGGTTCTTGTCGAGCAGCTCGTCGTAACGGACGGAGCGCAGACCACCCGGGTAGCCGGAGTGGCGGTACGCCATCTTCTGGGTCCGCTTGTTGCCGGAGAGGTGCACCTTGTCGGCGTTGATGATGATGACGAAGTCACCAGCGTCGACGTGCGGCGCGTAGATCGGCTTGTGCTTGCCCCGCAGAAGGGTGGCGGCGGTGGACGCCAGGCGGCCCAGGACGACGTCCTGGGCGTCAATGACGTGCCACTGGCGCGTGATGTCGCCGGGCTTGGGGCTGTACGTACGCACGGTTCGTAGCCTTCGCTTCTTCAGTGAGTGGTCCTGACAAGGTCACCGAAGACGATCACGACAGCCCTGACCGCACCGCGGTGACGCAAACCGCGTGCTGGTCGCTGGTCATCGGCCCGGTGGACCGGTGTAAGGGCCGGGTCCGTGAGAAGAGCCAAGCCAATACACAACGAACATGCAGGATACCTGCGGCGCCATTCCCGGGTCAAAACGAGGTCGGCGGTGCAGGTCCTGCGTGTCCCCGGCCATTGTACGGCGCGCAGCCCCCGGGGTCCGACACCCGCGGGCGAGGCTGACGGCGGCCCCCTGCCGCCCGCGCCCGCGGGCGGCTTCGCGGCGGTCCGCGGACCGGCTCGGCGGGCGCCCGCGCTCCGCTTTGTACCGGCGTGCCCCGAACCTGCCCCGGGGCGTGCCGCGGGCGGCGTCTGCACCCCGCGGCACCCGTCTAAGATGCGCCCCATGAGTTATGGGCAGGGGGGCTCGCAGTCCCAGTGGGATCCCTGGAAACCACATTCTCAGCAGTCGTCGTGGAACAGCGGGGGCGACAGCCAGACCCCGGACTGGGCGGCGCTCGCCGAGGCGTCCGAGACACGCAACAAACGGCGGCGACTGCTGTTCGTCGGCGGTGGCGTGCTGGCCACCGTCGGCGTGGGCGCGGCCGTCGCCATGGCGGTGATGTCCGCCAACAGCGACGACGACGCCTCGGGGAACCCGGCCTCCCAACTGCCCGCCACCGCCGCGCTGCCGAGCGGCTCGGCCACGGCTCCCTCCTTCGCGCCGACCAGCGCCCCGCCTCCGCTGGACCCCAAGGACTTCATATCCAGCGCGCAGAAGGACACCGCCCCGCTCGGCGCGAACACCCTCTTCCCCGGCGCCCGGCTGACCATGGGCGAGAACGTGTACAAGAAGGGCCCCACGGCCGACACCAAGAGCTGTGCCACGGCCGTCCAGGGCACACTCGGCAAGGTCCTCACCGCCAACGGCTGCACCCGCCTGATCCGCGCGACCTACACCAAGGACGGCGTCGCGGCCACCGTCGGCGTCGCCGTCTTCGACACCGAGGCCCAGGCCCTCAAGGCCAAGGGCCAGGCCGACAAGAAGAGCATCGTCAAGCCGCTGACCGGCGGCGGCGTCAAGGCCTTCTGCAACGGCGCGGTCTGCCGCTCGACCACCAACTCCTTCGGCCGCTATGCCTACTTCACCCTCGCCGGCTTCCCCAGCGGCAAGGACGTGACGGACAAGGACACCAAGGTGTTCCGCACCGGCGACGACCTCGCCGCCTTCGCGTTCCAGCAGATCCGCGGGCGCGGCGTGGCCCAGGCCTCGGCGGCGGCCGAACGCTAGGACACCGAAGCACCACCGCGGACCGCCAGGGCCCGGCCGACAGCCCCGGCCGGGACCCCGGGTCAGGACACCCCCAGCGCACGGAACCGCCAGCCCGCCGCCGTCCAGCGGTCCGGGTCGAGGACGCCCCGGCCGTCCACCACGCGCGGCCTGGACACCAGCCGCGCCGCCCACCGCGGGTCGATCTCCCGGAACCGCGGCCACTCGGTCAGCAGCAGCACCAGTTCCGCCCCGCGCAGCGCCTCCGGCACGGAGAGCGCGTAGCCGAGCAGCGGGAACGCCTTGCGCGCGTTGTCCAGCGCCTCGGGGTCGTACACCGTGACGTCGGCGCCGTCGAGACCGAGGCGCGCGGCCACGTTCAGTGCGGGCGAGTCGCGGACGTCGTCCGAGTCCGGCTTGAAGGCGGCGCCCAGCACCGCCACCCGCGCCCCGAGGACGCTGCCCCCGCACAGCTCGCGGGCCAGCGCCACCGTCCGGTCCCGGCGCCGCATGTTGATCGCGTCCACCGCGTGCAGGAACCCCAGGTCCACGCCCAGTTCGGCGGCGCGGTGGGCGAAGGCCCGGATGTCCTTGGGCAGGCAGCCGCCGCCGAACCCGACGCCGGCCCGCAGATACGCCCGCCCGATCCGGCCGTCGTACCCCAGCGCCTCGGCCAGCCTGCGCACGTCACCGCCCGCGGCCTCGCAGACCTCGGCCATCGCGTTGCCGAAGGAGATCTTGGTGGCGAGGAAGGAGTTCGCGGCCGTCTTGGCCAGTTCGGCGGTGGCGAAGTCGGTGACGACGAGCGGTGTCCCGGTGGCGAGCACGGGAGCGTAGACGTGGCGCAGCAGCCGCTCCGCGCGCCCGGTGCGCACCCCGAACACCAGCCGGTCCGGCCGCAGGGTGTCCTCGACGGCGAAGCCCTCGCGCAGGAACTCCGGATTCCACGCGATCTCGGCGCCGTGCTCCCCGGCCAGCCGGGTCGCGGTGCCGACCGGCACGGTGGACTTGCCCACCAGCAGGGCGCCCTTGCGCGCGTGCCGGGCGATCCCCGCGAACGCCGACTCCACACAGCTCAGGTCCGCGCCGTCGCAGTCCCTGCGCTGCGGGGTGCCCACACACACGAAGTGCACCTGCCCGAAGGCACCGGCCTCCTCGTAGGAGGTCGTGAACCGCAGCCGTCCGCTCGCCGTGTGCCGGGCCAGCAGTGCGGACAGCCCCGGCTCGTGGAACGGCGCCCGGCCCGCGCGCAGCGCCGCGATCTTGCCGGCGTCGACGTCGACGCCGACCACCTCGTGTCCCAGCTCCGCCATGCAGGCGGCGTGCGTGGCACCCAGATAACCGGTGCCGATGACGGTGAGCCGCATGGGCCCCGAGTTCCCGCCGGATCGCAACCGTACCGTGACACTACGTGAGCGCAGCCCCGGGGCGTCAGCAGCAGCCGGACGACGGCAGCGACCGCTTGTTGCGGGCCTCGCGGCTGCGCGCCGCCAGCAGTTCGTCGGCCGGGTAGCCGACCTCCTCCAGGGTCAGCCCGTGCGGCCGTACGACGTGCACGGCGGAGTCGCGTACGCCCGCGGCCAGCACCTTGCCCGGCCAGTCGGGCGGACGGTGGCCGTCGCCGACGAACAGCAGCGCCCCGATCAGTGAGCGCACCATGTTGTGGCAGAAGGCGTCGGCGCGGACCGTCGCGGTGATGATCCCGTCGTCGCCGCGGACCAGGCTCAGCTCCTGGAGCGTACGGATGGTGGTCGCGCCCTCGCGCTTCTTGCAGTACGCCGCGAAGTCGTGCTCGCCGACCAGCCGCCGGGCGGCCTCGTTCATGGCGTCCACGTCGAGCGGCCAGTCGTGCCACAGCACATGGCCCCGCAGCAGCGGGTCCACCCCGCCGGGGTTGTCGGTGACACGGTAGGCGTAGCGGCGCCAGACCGCGGAGAAGCGGGCGTTGAATCCGCTCGGCGCGGGCCTGAGCGCCCACACGCGCACGTCTTTGGGCAGCCGCCCGGCGAGTCGCTTCAGCAGCTTCTCGTGGTGCTCGCGCCAGACCTGCTCGGGCAGGTCCACGTGCGCCACCTGGCCGCGGGCGTGCACCCCGGCGTCGGTGCGTCCGGCGACGGTCAGCTCGTAGGTCTGCCCGGACCGCGTGACCGTGCGCAGCGCGTCCTCGATCTCCCCCTGCACGGTCCGCTTGCCGCCGGCCTGCTTGGCCCAGCCGTGGAAGCCGGCGCCGTCGTAGGACAGGTCGAGGCGGATACGGACATGGCCGGGCTGTACTTCGTCACTCACGTGCAGATCCTCTCAGGGCCGCCGGCTCCTCCGGTACGCGAAAGCGGGCCCGCCCCGAAGGGCGAACCCGCTGTCCAGCGTCAGGCAGAGCCTCAGGCCTCCTTCGACTCCTCGGCAGCGGCCTCCTCGGCCGGCGCCTCGGTGGTCTCGGCGGCCTTGGCCTCGTCGGCCTCCTTGACCGCGCGCTTGGTGGCGGCCTCGGCCTCACCCACGGCCTTCTGCTGCACCGTCAGCGCCTCGACCAGCTCGATGACGGCCATGGGCGCGTTGTCGCCACGGCGGTTACCGATCTTGGTGATGCGCGTGTAGCCACCCGGACGGTTCTCGTACCGCGGGCCGATCTCGGTGAAGAGCGTGTGGACGACGCCCTTGTCCGTGATGACCTGGAGCACCTGACGGCGGTTGTGAAGGTCGCCCTTCTTCGCCTTGGTGATCAGACGCTCGGCGTACGGGCGCAGCCGACGGGCCTTCGCCTCGGTGGTGGTGATACGGCCGTGCTCGAACAGCGACTTCGCGAGGTTCGCGAGGAGCAGCTTCTCGTGCGCGGCGCTGCCGCCCAGACGGGCACCCTTGGTGGGCTTCGGCATGGTTCTTCTCCTGTGTGTCTGCCCCGGCCGTGTCAGGTACCGGGGTCAGTATCCGAGCAGGCGGTCGCCTGTCGGAGATCCGGGGGTCTCGGCGAGACCCCCGGAGGGGGAACACGCTCAGTACCGGATCAGTACTGCTCGGTCTCCACGAAACCCGCGTCCGCGTCGTCGTCGGCGCCGAAGGCGTCGGCGGCGGCGGTCGGGTCGAATCCGGGCGGGCTGTCCTTCAGGGCCAGGCCCATGCCGGCCAGCTTCGCCTTGACCTCGTCGATGGACTTCGCACCGAAGTTGCGGATGTCCAGGAGGTCGGCCTCGGAGCGTGCGACGAGCTCACCCACGGAGTGGATGCCCTCGCGCTTGAGGCAGTTGTAGGAGCGGACGGTGAGCTCCAGCTCCTCGATCGGCAGCGCGAGGTCGGCGGCCAGGGCGGCGTCCGTGGGGGACGGGCCCATGTCGATGCCCTCGGCGTCGATGTTCAGCTCGCGGGCGAGACCGAACAGCTCGACCAGGGTCTTGCCGGCCGACGCCATGGCGTCACGGG
>NZ_JBSFRB010000045.1:0-73918 GCF_053589015.1 Streptomyces sp. NPDC003393
GCTGGGCAGTCTGGCGCTGGTGCTGTGCGTGCACTACGACGCCCCGGACTGGACCCCCGCGTACCGCGGGAGCGGTACTCCGCCCGAGCCGGGCGGGCCGCCGGGTCAGGCCCGGACGTCCTCCGGGATGGAGACCAGCCAGCGGGTGTCGCGGCGCGGGCGCAGGTACAGCGCCCAGTAGAGGGTGGCCACCGCCACGATGCCGCCGGTCCACAGCAGGTAGCTCGTCTCCTGCCGGCTGAGGACGTACGCGAGCACCGCGATCAGCAGGACGGGCATGGCCGGCCACAGCGGCATGCGCCAGGCGGGCGTGTGCTTGTGGGCGCCGCGGCGCGCGAGCAGGGCGGCGACCGCGACGAGGAGGTACATGCCGGTCACGGAGACGCCGGTGACGCCGTAGAGCGTGTCGAGGTTGACGAAGCACAGCAGGGCGCCGGGGACGCCCACCGCGAGGGTGGCGACCCACGGGGAGCCGAAGCGGCCCAGCTTGGAGAAGACGTCGTTGACGGGCTCGGGCCAGGCCTTGTCGCGGGCGGAGGCGAACAGCACGCGGGAGTTCTGGATGACCATGACGATGCCGGCGTTGATGATCGCCAGGGCCACGCAGAGGCTGACGAAGGTGCCGACGGCGGAGTCGGACCAGGCGATCACCATCGCGCTGAGGTCACCACTGGTCAGCTCCTCGAGGTCGGAGGCGCCCATGGTGATGGCGACGACCGGCACCAGGATGATCACCGTGGAGATCGCGAGGGTGGCGAGCACCGTGCGGGCCACGTTGCGCCGCGGGTGCTCCAGTTCCTCGGAGAGGTACACGGCGGTGGAGAAGCCCTGGGTGACGAAGAGGGCGATGGCGAGGCCGGAGACGACCAGCATGGCCGTCACGGTGTCGGTGTGCCCGCCCGAGCCGGCCACCTGCATGGACAGGAGGCTGCCGGCGCCCCGGTGGCCGTGCGTGAAGCCCAGCAGGGCGACCACGCCGGCGGCGATGACCTCCAGGACCAGGAAGATGCCGGTGATCCAGGCGTTGGCGCGCAGGTCCAGCAGGCCGGCGAGGGTGGCCAGCAGCATCACGCCGGCGCCCGTCATCGCCGGGTCGAGGTGCACGATCGGCGCCAGGTAGTCGGCCGTGCCCATCGCGATCACCGGCGGGACGATCATGACGACCAGCAGGGAGAGCACGAAGACCAGCCAGCCCGCCAGCCGCCCGGCCATCGTGGACACCATGGCGTACTCACCGCCCGCGCTGGGGATGAGGGTGCCCAGCTCGGAGTAGCAGAAGGCCACGGCGATACAGAGGAGGGAGCCGATGGCGATGGTCAGGGCGGTGGCGGTGCCGAGCGAGCCGAACAGGTCCGGGACGACCACGAAGAGGGTGGAGGCGGGGGTGACGCAGGAGAGGGTGAGCAGGGTGCCGCCGACGACGCCGATGGAACGCTTGAGCGTCTGAGGGCTGTCGGACGCCTCGGCGAGGTCGGTCTCGACAGGGTGGAGCGTGTCGGTCATGCGGCGGTTCCGATCGACGTGAGCGGCTGAGGGTGGGGACGGGAGCGCTATCGCCTCCGGCGGATCGTCCTCGTGTCTGTGTCGTCCGCTCCCGGCGCTGCATGGAACCTCGGCGAAAACCGCTGCGTCAATGGCCGGTCACCTTCGGATTCCGCACTTGCGGAACGACAGATTCGACATCACTTTCCCAGGCAGCGACGCCTCGTCGGCGAGATCATCAAAATATTTCAGGCCGTGACCTTGCTTTCGCAGGCGGTGAAGCCACAAGACCTTCACTACCCGTTTCGCCCAGGCTGCACGAGAACCGAAGCGAACGCGTCAAAAAAATGTCACCGCGTCCGATATCCGGACGACAAGGGAGGCTCCCGGGACTGTCGGAGCGCCCCGCTAGAGTCGGCAGCCGCAAACGGATCACGGCAATGGGTGGGGAATCATGAAGCTGAAGCACAGCACGGTGTGGGTGGGATTCACGGCGGTGACGCTGCTCGCCGCCTCCGCGTGCGGCGCGGAGACGACGAAGAGGGCCGCCGAGGCCGCCGACGACGCACAGGGCCTGATCAAGGCCGCGCTGACCCGGGCGACGGACCGGACGCAGGACCTCGGCTCGGCGGATGTGCGCATGAGCACGGACCTGGGCAGCGGCACCGGTCCGGTCACCATGGAGGGCACCTACTCCTGGGGCCACGGTTTCGCCTTCGACGTCGAGATGGACACCAAGGCCGCCCAGCTGGGGCAGCTGCACGCCGCTCCGAAGACCCGCACGATCTTCGTGGACGGCGCCTACTACTACGACATCGACCCGCAGCCCTCCGGCCCGCTCAAGGGCAAGGAGTGGATGAAGATCGACGCATCGGCGCTGTTCGGCGAGAAGGGCGCCCAGGCGTTCGACGGCGGCAGCGGCGCGGGCAGCCCCGCGGCCTCGATGAAGGGCCTGAAGTACGCGAGCGACGTCGACGACCTCGGCAAGGAGACCGTCGACGGGCAGCGGACGCACCACTACAAGGCCGTCATCGACCAGGCGCACATGGGCAAGTTCAAGGAGGCCTACGGCAACCAGGACAACCTCTTCGGTTCCCTCACGGGCGGCGGCGACTCCATCGAGATGGAGGTGTGGGTCAACGACAAGGACCTGCCGGTGCGCATGACGGAGCGGTTCGGCAAGGCCACGGTCACCATGGACTTCGAGAAGTTCGGTGCCGCGGCGGCCGTCAAGGCCCCGCCCGCCGTGCAGACCGGCGACCTCACCGAGGCGGTGAAGGCGCAGCAGAAGCAGCAGGGCTGACGGCACGACGGTGCCCCGCCCTCCCGGTGGAGGCGCGGGGCACCGTCGTCGGGGCCGGTTCAGTGGTTGCGCGGGAAGCCCAGGTCCACGCCTGCCGGGGCGTCGGCCGGGTCGGGCCAGCGGGTGGTGACGACCTTGCCGCGGGTGTAGAAGTGCGTGCCGTCGTTGCCGTAGATGTGGTGGTCGCCGAAGAGCGAGTCCTTCCAGCCGCCGAAGGAGTGGTAGCCCACCGGAACCGGGATCGGCACGTTGACGCCGACCATGCCGGCCTCGATCTCCAGCTGGAAGCGGCGGGCGGCGCCGCCGTCGCGGGTGAAGATCGCGGTGCCGTTGCCGAACGGCGAGGCGTTGATCAGGGCGACGCCGTCCTCGTAGGTGTCGGCGCGCAGCACGCACAGCACCGGGCCGAAGATCTCGTCCTGGTACGCCTTCGCGCTGGTCGGAACCCTGTCCAGCAGCGACAGACCGATCCAGTGACCGTCCTCGTAGCCCTCCACGGTGTAGCCCGTGCCGTCCAGCACCACCTCGCAGCCCTCGTCCGCGGCGCCCTTCACGTAGGAGGCCACCTTGTCGCGGTGCGCCTTGGTGATGAGCGGACCCATCTCGGAGGACGGGTCGTCGCCCGGACCGATCTTGATCTTCTCGGCGCGCTCGCGGATCTTCTCCACCAGTTCGTCGCCGATCGCGCCGACCGCGACGACGGCCGAGATGGCCATGCACCGCTCGCCCGCCGAGCCGTAGGCGGCGGAGACGGCGGCGTCGGCCGCCGCGTCCAGGTCGGCGTCCGGCAGGACCAGCATGTGGTTCTTGGCGCCGCCGAGGGCCTGGACGCGCTTGCCGTGGGCGGCGGCGGTGGTGTGGATGTAGCGGGCGATCGGGGTGGAGCCGACGAAGGAGACCGCCTTGACGTCCGGGTGCTCCAGGAGGCGGTCGACGGCCACCTTGTCGCCGTGGACGACGTTGAACACGCCGTCCGGCAGGCCCGCCTCGGCCAGCAGCTCGGCGAGCCTGACGGACGCCGACGGGTCCTTCTCGCTGGGCTTGAGCACGAAGGTGTTGCCGCAGGCGATGGCGATGGGGAACATCCACATCGGGACCATCGCCGGGAAGTTGAACGGCGTGATGCCGGCGACCACGCCCAGCGGCTGCCGGATGGAGGCCACGTCCACCCGCGTGGCGACCTGGGTGGACAGCTCTCCCTTGAGCTGCACGGTGATGCCGCACGCCAGGTCGACGATCTCCAGGCCGCGCGCGACCTCGCCGAGCGCGTCGGAGTGCACCTTGCCGTGCTCGGCGGTGATCAGCTCGGCGATCTCGTCGCGGTGGGCGTCCAGCAGGGCGCGGAACCGGAACAGGATCGCGGTCCGCTGGGCCAGCGAGGTCTGGCTCCACGCGGGGAACGCGTCCTTGGCGGCGGCGACCGCCGTGTCCACCTCCTCCACGGAGGCGAACGCGACCTTCGTGGTGACCGCTCCGGTCGCCGGGTCCGTGACCGGCCCGTACGTCCCCGAGGCGCCTTCGGCGGTCTTCCCGCCGATCCAGTGGTTGACGATCTTCGTCATGCCGGGTTACTCCTTCGCAGATGGCGGCGTCGGGTCGAGACGTGCCGTTCGTACAGCTCGTGGGCCGTGGCCGCGGGCCCTGGGGTCGCGGTCTCGCCCCGTATCCATCCCACCAGGGGCCGCCCCCCGGGCGCGCCCGACAGAGTGTCTGCGGTTGTGGTCGCCGCGTAGACACATGGAGCCGCATGAACACCGCGCGGAGTGTGCGGTGCCCACCGGGCGGGACGGGGGCGGCGGGTCGTGCGGGAGGGGGCGGGTGACCTCCGGCGCGGGGCCGTAGCGGGCGGGGAGTCGGCGCTCGCACTTCGCTCCTGCCAGGGCGAAGCGGCCTCCCGCACCGGAGGCGATCGGTGGCCGGACGGCGCGGGGCCCGGGTGCGTCCACCCAACGTGCTCTGCCCGCCCGGCTCTTGGGACTGCTGGACCGCTGTGCCGTGATGTATCCGGGTGCACCCCGCACCGTACAACCGCCGCCCGCCCGGAACGCGCGCCACTCGCGGGAACGGCCCGCGAATGTGTGTGCGCGCCCGTCGCTGGGACCACGGCGTACGGCGCGAAGGACGCGGCCGGTCACCCGGCCTCGCCTCCTCCCCGCACCGCCCCGGCCTCCAGGGCGGCCTCCACCTCGGCCGGGGTGGGCATCGCGGAGGAGCACTCCAGCCGGGAGGCGACGATCGCGCCGGCGGCGTTGGCGTACCGCATGATCCGTTCCAGGTCCCACCCGGCGAGCAGTCCGTGGCACAGCGCGCCGCCGAAGGCGTCGCCGGCGCCGAGCCCGTTGAGCACGTCGACCGGGAGCGGCGGCACCTCGGCCGACTCGCCCGTGGCACTGACGGCGAGGACGCCCTTGGGCCCCTGTTTCACCACGGCGAGTTCCACGCCGGCCGCCAGCAGGGCGCGGGCGGCGGCGTGCGGCTCGCGGAGGCCGGTGGCGACCTCCACCTCGTCGAGGTTGCCGACCGCGACGGTGGTGTGCCGCAGGGCCTCGGCGTAGAAGGGGCGGGCGACCCGCGGGTCGGCCCAGAACATGGGGCGCCAGTCCAGGTCGAAGACGGTGGTGCCGGCCCTGGCCCGGTGAGCGAGCGCGGCCAGGGTCGCCGTGCGGCTGGGCTCCTGGCTGAGGCCGGTGCCGGTGACCCAGAAGACGCTCGCGTCGAAGACGGCGTCGAGGTCGAGTTCGTGGGCGTCGATCTCCAGGTCGGGCGCCTTGGGCTGCCGGTAGAAGTAGAGCGGGAAGTCGTCCGGCGGGAACACCTCGCAGAAGGTGACCGGCGTGGGCAGTCCGGGCACCGGCGTGACCCAGCGGTCGTCGACGCCGAAGCCGCGCAGCGCCTCGTGCAGATAGGCGCCGAACGGGTCGTCGCCGGTACGGGTGATCACCGCCGTACGGCGGCCGAGGCGGGCGGCGGCGACCGCCACATTGGTCGCCGAACCGCCGAGGAACTTGCCGAAGGAGGACACCCGGGCGAGCGGCACACCCGTCTGGAGCGGGTAGAGGTCCACGCCGATCCGTCCCATGGTGATCACGTCGTACGCCATCGGCTTCCGCGTCCCTTCGCTCGACTCCCCCGGTTGTAGTGCCGTACCCGGAAGGCTGTCAATAGTTTGTCCGGACATTCGGACGAGTGGAGGGGGGTCCGGGATCGTCAAGGTGCTCCCCCGCGTCAGCCCTGTCACGAAAGCAACGCTTCCGTCACACCTGTCTCAGATGTACGGGGCCTTGGTCACGCCCGGTCGACAGGCCCTCGCCATGGGCGCTCCGCGTCGTTCACCGAGCACAGGCTTGTGATCGCCGACGCGGCGCCCGGCTCCCCCGACGGCCCTCCGGCCGCCGCCGTGGCGTGTACAGGGAGGTGCAGTCATGACCGACCGAAAACTCTGGTCGTACAAGGACATCGCGGCTCACATCCGGGTGCAGCCGGACACCGTGCGGTCCTACCGCAAGCACGGTCTGCTGCCGCCGCCGGACCATGTGGAGGGCGGCAGGCCCTACTGGTACCCGGACACCGTCCGCGCCTGGGTGGCCTCCCGGCCCCGCAACCGGGGCCGGGGAGCCGGCTGAGACACGCTTCCGGCGCCCGCCGGGCCCTGCGCCCCTGCGCCCCTCGGTCCTGGTTCCCAGATGCCTCAGCAGCGTGACCTCATGGCCGTGAGCCGGCTCAGCGCCACGGTTCGATGACCGTGACCCCCGCTGCCGGTGCCGTTCCCATCGCCGCGAGCGCGTCCGGGACGGCCGTCAGGGGGATGGTCGACGTCACCAGCAGATCAGGGCGCAGGACGCCCGCCTCGACCAGACGCAGCATCTCCGGATAGGAGTGCGCGGCCATGCCGTGACTGCCGAGGAGTTCGAGCTCCAGCGCGATCGCCCGGGCCATCGGGACCGGGGTGGTCCCGGTCGCGGAGGGCAGCAGACCGACCTGGACGTGCCGGCCGCGGCGGCGCAGGCCGTTCACCGAGGCGGCGCAGGTGGCGGGCGAGCCGAGCGCGTCGAGGGAGAGGTGGGCGCCGCCGCCGGTGACCTCACGGATCCGCTCCGCGGTGTCCCGTCCGTCGGAGGCGTCCACACACGCCGTCGCACCGAACTCGCGGGCCAGCTCCAGGGCCCGCCCCGATATGTCCACCGCCACGACCCGCGCCCCGCAGGCCGCCGCGATCATCACCGCGGACAGGCCCACGCCCCCGCAGCCGTGCACGGCGACCCACTCTCCGGCGGCGAGGCGGCCCTGCTGCACCACCGCGCGGTAGGCCGTGGCGTAGCGGCAGCCGAGTGAGGCGGCCGTGGCGAAGGAGAGCCCGTCGGGCACGGCGACGAGATTCACGTCCGCGTGGTCGAGCGCCACGTACTGGGCGAAGGAGCCCCAGTGGGTGAATCCGGGCTGGCTCTGGCGCTCGCAGACCTGCTGGTCGCCCGCCGCGCAGGCGGGGCAGCTGCCGCAGGCGCAGACGAAGGGCACGGTCACACGGTCGCCGGGCCGCCAGCGGCGCACCCGGTCACCGACCGCCTCGACGACACCGGCGAGTTCGTGCCCCGGCACGTGCGGCAGCGTGATGTCGGGGTCGTGCCCCTGCCAGCCGTGCCAGTCGCTGCGGCACAGGCCGGTCGCCCCGAGCCGGACCACGACCCCGTGGTCCGCGGGCCGCGGATCGGGCACCTCCCGGACCCGGGCGGGCTCCCCGTACCGCTCGAACACCACAGCCCGCATCCGTCGCCTCCCCTTCGCGGGATCACCGCAAGATCATCACCCCGAGATCCCGCCGCCGGCAGCGACGGAGATCGACGTCCGGGGCGAAACGCTACCCGGTGAGTCGCGCCGATCCTTTGGGTTCATACCCCCTAGGGGTATAGTCTGAAGAAAAGAGGGTCCTCCTGGGCCCCGCAGACCCCACCTGCCCGACGTACGTCATGCGCGGGCGCATCCGACGAGGAGAGCACATGACCGTCCAGACCGAGACTCCGGACACCGTCACCACCGTCTACAAGGTGAGCGGGATGAGCTGCGGCCACTGCGAGGGCTCCGTCTCCGCCGAGATCTCCGGGCTCCCCGGCGTCAGTGCCGTCAAGGCCGTCGCCTCGACCGGCGACGTCACCGTCACCTCCGCCGCCCCGCTGGACGAGGCCACGGTGCGGGCCGCCGTGGACGAGGCGGGCTTCGAGCTCGTCGGCCGCGCCTGACCGGCGCGCGCGGCACACCACGTATCTCTCGACACCGGGCCGCATCGACCAGCTGATACTGGCTCTGTGCGGCCCGGTCCGACTCTGGAGTACGGACATGACCAGCGTCACCAGCACCACCACCGACAGCACGGCCACCGGTGGCGGCACCACCGCCGGACACCCCACGGCGGAACCGGCGGCGTCCACGAGGACCGGCGGACAGGCCGGCTCGCCGGACACCCCCGTCTCCCAGGTGGAGCTGCTCATCGGCGGGATGACCTGCGCCTCCTGCGCGGTCCGCGTGGAGAAGAAGCTCAACCGGATGGACGGCGTCACCGCGACGGTGAACTTCGCCACCCAGAAAGCCCGGGTCACCTACCCCCAGGGGGTACAGGTGTCCGATCTGATCACCACCGTCGTGAAGACCGGGTACACCGCCGAGGAGCCACCGCCACCGGACCCGGAACCCGCGGCGCAGGATCCCGAGCGGGCCGCCGCCCCGGATCCCGGGACGACCGCTCTGCGACAGCGGCTGGTCGTCTCCGCGCTGCTCGCCGTGCCGGTGATCCTGCTGTCGATGGTCCCGCCGCTGCAGTTCGACAACTGGCAGTGGCTGGCGCTGACGCTCGCCGCGCCGGTCGTGGTCTGGGGCGGACTGCCCTTCCACCGGGCGGCCCTCACCAACGCCCGGCACGGCGCCGCCACCATGGACACACTGGTCTCGGTCGGCACGCTGGCCGCCTTCGGCTGGTCGCTGTGGGCGCTGTTCCTCGGTGACGCGGGCACGCCCGGCATGCACGACGAGTTCCGCCTCACCGTCTCCCGGATGGACGCCGCCTCCACGATCTATCTGGAGGTCGCCTCGGGCGTCGTCGCGTTCATCCTCCTCGGCCGCTATCTGGAGGCACGTTCCAAGCGCCGGGCGGGTGCCGCGCTGCGCGCCCTGCTGGAGCTGGGCGCGAAGGACGTGGCGGTGCTCCGGGGCGGCCGGGAGGTCCGGGTCCCGGTGTCCGAGCTGGCCGTCGGCGACCGGTTCGTGGTCCGGCCCGGCGAGAAGATCGCCACCGACGGCACGGTCGTGGAAGGCGCCTCGGCGGTCGACGCCTCGATGCTGACCGGCGAGTCCGTGCCGGTGGACGTGGCGCCCGGCGGCGCCGTCACCGGTGCCACCGTCAACGCCGGCGGCCGGCTGGTCGTCGAGGCCACCCGGATCGGCGCCGACACCCAGCTCGCGCGGATGGCGAAGCTGGTGGAGGACGCGCAGAACGGCAAGGCGCAGGTGCAGCGGCTGGCCGACCGGATCTCGGCGGTGTTCGTGCCGATCGTCCTCCTCATCGCCGCGGGCACCCTGCTGACCTGGCTGTTCGCCACCGGTGACGTCACGGCCTCGTTCACCGCCGCCGTCGCGGTGCTGATCATCGCCTGCCCCTGCGCCCTGGGCCTGGCCACGCCGACCGCGCTGATGGTCGGCACCGGCCGGGGCGCCCAGCTCGGCATCCTGATCAAGGGTCCCGAGGTGCTGGAGTCCGCCCGCCGCGTCGACACGATCGTGCTGGACAAGACCGGAACGGTCACCACCGGCCGGATGACGCTCCAGGAGGTCCGCGCCGGGCAGGACACCGACGAGAAAGAGCTGCTGCGGCTCGCGGGCGCCCTGGAGCACGCCTCCGAACACCCGGTCGCCCGGGCGATCGCGGCCGGCGCCGAGGAGCGCGTCGGCCCCCTGCCCCCCGTCGAGCGGTTCGAGAACGTTCCGGGGCGGGGCGTGCGCGGGCAGGTGGACGGACATGACGTCGTGGTGGGGCGCCTGATCGAGGAACTCGGGGAGCTGCCCGACGAGGTGGCCCGGGCCCGCGAGGAGGCCGAGGCGCAGGGCCGCACGGCCGTCGTGGTCGGCTGGGACGGCGTGGCACGCGGTGTCGTGGCCGTGGCGGACACGGTCAAGGAGACCAGCGCCGACGCCGTACGGCAGCTGCGCGCGCTGGGGCTGCGGCCGGTGCTGCTGACCGGCGACAACCGCGCGGTCGCCGAGTCGGTGGCGCGGACGGTCGGGATCGACCCCGGCGACGTGGTGGCCGAGGTGCTGCCCGAGGACAAGGTGGCAGCCGTCGAGCGGCTGCGGGCCGAGGGGCGGACCGTGGCCATGGTCGGGGACGGCGTCAACGACGCCGCCGCGCTGGCCACCGCCGACCTGGGCCTGGCGATGGGCACCGGCACGGACGCCGCCATCGAGGCGGGCGACCTGACGCTGGTGCGCGGGGACCTGCGAGTGGCCGCGGACGCCATCCGGCTCTCCCGGCGCACGCTCGCCACGATCAAGGGGAACCTGGTGTGGGCCTTCGGCTACAACGTGGCCGCGCTGCCGCTGGCCGCCGCCGGGCTGCTCAACCCGATGATCGCGGGGGCGGCGATGGCGTTCTCCTCGGTGTTCGTGGTGACGAACAGTCTGCGGCTGCGGACGTTCCGTTGAGCCGGCGGCGCTCGGGACCGCGGGAGAAGTACTCGGGACCGAAGTAAGAGTCCCTCTAGAGTCAGGCGCGCTCCTCACATAAGCTCTTCACAAGGCTCGCGCATCATCCTTACGCTTGGGTCTCGATCGCCATACCAGGCCTCTTGCGTATCTATAAGGACATATGCAAGAGACACAGATCACAGTGATGTGAACGTAACCATCGAAGGGGTTCGAAGGTCTAAGTTTGGCGATGTCAGGAAGGCGTCTTGGGGGGCGCCGACTGACATCTGGGGATGTCTTGGGGGACTTCCTCAGAGATGCGTTGCCGGGGCACGTACACCGGGAAGCTTTGAGCGGCCCTCCCGGGCGTGCGCTGTCCCGGCAGATCGCACGCCCGTGCGGCCGTGTACGCGGCCGTACGGCAGTGCAAGGGGGACGGCGAGTTCGGCTCGCCGAGCTCACAGCGGTTCAGGCGCTGGTTCTCATGGACGCCCGGCCGGATCCCGTGGGGGGAATCCGCACCGGGACACGGGAAGGCGCCCTGGCCGTCGGCCCGTGGGGGGACCGGCGCACCGGGGCGCCTTCCGCTTGTTCATGGCGCTGTTGTCGTGGCTGGGCCACCGCTCCGGGGGGCGAACCGAGGTCCGCCGAGCCGGGCGGTTGCCGCTCGAGCGGGAAAAAATCGGCCACGGCCACGGAAGGGCACCGCCCGTGCGGTGCCCCTCAGAACGGCAGGTGTGTCAGCGCTCCTCGACCGGGACGAAGTCCCGCTCCACCACACCCGTGTAGATCTGGCGCGGGCGGCCGATGCGGGAACCCGGCTCCTTGATCATCTCGTGCCACTGGGCGATCCAGCCCGGCAGGCGGCCCAGGGCGAACAGGACCGTGAACATCTCGGTCGGGAAGCCCATGGCCCGGTAGATCAGGCCGGTGTAGAAGTCGACGTTCGGGTAGAGCTTGCGCTCGACGAAGTAGTCGTCGGAGAGCGCGTGCTCCTCCAGCTTCAGGGCGATGTCGAGGAGCTCGTCCTCCTTGCCCAGGGCCGAGAGCACGTCGTGCGCGGCGGCCTTGATGATCTTGGCCCGCGGGTCGAAGTTCTTGTAGACCCGGTGGCCGAAGCCCATCAGACGGACGCCGTCCTCCTTGTTCTTCACCTTGCGGATGAAGGTGTCGACGTCGCTGCCGGAGTCGCGGATGCCCTCCAGCATCTCCAGGACGGACTGGTTGGCGCCGCCGTGCAGCGGACCCCACAGCGCGTTGATGCCGGCCGAGATGGACGCGAACATGTTCGCCTGCGAGGAGCCGACCAGGCGGACCGTGGAGGTCGAGCAGTTCTGCTCGTGGTCGGCATGCAGGATCAGCAGCTTGTCCAGGGCGGCGACCACGACCGGGTCCAGCTCGAACTCCTGAGCGGGGACCGAGAAGGTCATGCGCAGGAAGTTCTCGACGTAGCCGAGGTCGTTACGCGGGTAGACGAACGGGTGGCCGATCGACTTCTTGTACGCGTAGGCCGCGATCGTCGGAAGCTTGGCGAGCAGCCGGATGGTGGAAAGGTTGCGCTGCGTCTCGTCGAAGGGGTTGTGGCTGTCCTGGTAGAAGGTGGACAGCGCGGAGACGACCGACGACAGCATCGCCATCGGGTGGGCGTCGCGCGGGAAGCCCTTGTAGAAGTTCTTGACGTCCTCGTGCAGCAGGGTGTGCCGCGTGATGTCGTTCTTGAAGGAGCTGAGCTCGTCGACGGTCGGCAGCTCACCGTTGATCAGCAGGTAGGCCACCTCCAGGAAGGTGGAGCGCTCGGCCAGCTGCTCGATCGGGTAGCCGCGGTACCGGAGGATGCCCTGCTCGCCGTCGAGGTAGGTGATGGCGGATTTATAGGCCGCGGTGTTGCCGTAGCCGCTGTCGAGTGTCACCAGACCGGTCTGGGCGCGGAGCTTCCCGATGTCGAAGCCCTTGTCGCCGACGGTGCTGTCGACCACCGGGTAGGTGTACTCGCCGCCGTCGTACCGCAGTACTACAGAGTTGTCGCTCACGTCTTCCCTCACCGACGTAGTGCCTCATCTTCGAGGTGCCCTGACTGTCTCTACCATCCCCCATTTGGCTCAGGAGAGTGCACTCGGGGTCGACCATTGGGCCTATTGGCGGCACTCAGTGCCGTCAACCTGCTCATCCTGCCCCCTCGATCCGGTGACGGGAAGTGGTCTGTGACCTTCGCGACTCGTTTGATCGATCATTTTTGCCGACGCCCGGGGCCACACCCGGACGGCAGGGGCCCTCGGGGGCAGGTCAGGGCCCGGTCCGGGCCGGTCAGGACACCGCGAGCCGGAAGTCCAGGGCCGTACAGCGCCGGCCCGCCGAGACCGTGCGCACCGCCTGGCCGATCGCCTTGCGCGAACCGACGAGGACGACCAGCTTCTTGGCCCGCGTCACCGCCGTGTACAGGAGGTTCCGCTGAAGCATCATCCAGGCGCCGGTGGTGACCGGGATCACCACGGCGGGGTATTCACTTCCCTGTGAACGGTGGATGGTGACCGCGTACGCGTGCGCCAGTTCGTCCAGTTCGTCGAATTCGTACGGAACCTCCTCGTCCTCGTCCGTCAGCACCGTCAGGCGCTGGTCGACCGGGTCGAGCGAGGTGACCACGCCCACGGTGCCGTTGAACACACCGTTCTTCCCTTTCTCGTAATTGTTGCGGATCTGGGTGACCTTGTCGCCGACCCGGAAAACCCGTCCGCCGAACCGTTTTTCGGGCAGCTCGGGCCGGCCGGGGGTGATGGCCTGCTGGAGCAGGCCGTTGAGCGTGCCCGCGCCGGCCGGGCCGCGGTGCATGGGAGCCAGCACCTGCACGTCCCGGCGCGGGTCGAGTCCGAACCGGGACGGGATCCGTCGCGTCGCCACGTCCACCGCGAGCCGGCCGGCCTCCTCGGTCTCGTCCTCGACGAAGAGGAAGAAGTCCTTCATGCCGTCGGTGACCGGGTGCTGCCCGGAGTTGATCCGGTGCGCGTTGGTCACCACGCCCGACTGCTGGGCCTGGCGGAAGACCCGGGTGAGCCGGACGGCGGGGACGGGACTCCCGTCCGCGAGCAGGTCCCTCAGCACCTCGCCCGCGCCGACGCTGGGCAACTGGTCGACGTCCCCGACGAACAGCAGGTGGGCGCCCGGCGGCACCGCCTTGACCAGCTTGTTCGCGAGCAGCAGGTCCAGCATGGAGGCCTCGTCGACCACCACCAGGTCGGCGTCCAGCGGACGGTCCCGGTCGTAGGCCGCGTCGCCGCCGGGCTTGAGCTCCAGCAGGCGGTGCACGGTGGACGCCTCGGCGCCGGTCAGCTCGGCGAGCCGCTTGGCGGCGCGGCCGGTCGGGGCGGCGAGGACCACCTTCGCCTTCTTGGCGCGGGCCAGCTCCACGATCGAGCGCACCGTGAACGACTTGCCGCAGCCGGGCCCACCGGTCAGCACGGCCACCTTCCGCGTCAGCGCCAGTTTGACGGCGGCCTCCTGCTCCGGGGCGAGGTCGGTGCCGGTGCGGCCGCGCAGCCAGCCGAGCGCCTTGTCCCACGCCACATCCCGGAAGGCGGGCATCCGGTCCTGGTCCGTGCGCAGCAGCCGCAACAGCTGGGCGGAGAGGGCCACTTCCGCGCGGTGGAAGGGGACCAGATACACGGCGGTGACCGGGTCACCGCCCTGCGGGTCCGGCACCTTCTCCCGTACGACACCGGGGTCCTCCCCCGGCTCCGCCGGCTCGGCGGCCAGCTCGGCGAGGCATTCGATGACCAGTCCGGTGTCCACCTGGAGCAGCTTGACCGCGTCCGCGATCAGCTTCTCCTCGGGGAGATAGCAGTGCCCCTGGTCGGTGGCCTGCGACAGCGCGTACTGCAGGCCCGCCTTCACCCGCTCCGGGCTGTCGTGCGGAATGCCGACGGTCCGGGCGATCTTGTCGGCGGTGAGGAAGCCGATGCCCCACACGTCGGCGGCCAGCCGGTACGGCTGGTTCTTCACCACGGAGATCGAGGCGTCGCCGTACTTCTTGTAGATGCGCACGGCGATGGAGGTGGAGACCTCCACGGTCTGGAGGAAGAGCATGACCTCCTTGATCGCCTTCTGTTCCTCCCAGGCGTCGGCGATCTTCTTCGTCCGCTTCGGGCCCAGTCCGGGGACCTCGATCAGCCGCTTGGGCTCCTCCTCGATGATCCGCAGCGTGTCCAGCCCGAAGTGCTGCGTGATGCGGTCGGCGAAGACCGGACCGATGCCCTTGACCAGCCCGGAGCCGAGATAGCGGCGGATGCCCTGCACGGTGGCCGGGAGCACGGTCGTGTAGTTCTCCACGTGGAACTGCTTGCCGTACTGCGGGTGCGACCCCCAGCGCCCCTCCATCCGCAGGGCCTCGCCGACCTGCGCGCCCAGCAGCGCGCCCACGACGGTCAGCAGGTCACCGGCGCCCCGGCCGGTGTCGACCCGGGCGACCGTGTAGCCGTTCTCCTCGTTGGCGTACGTGATGCGCTCCAGCACGCCTTCGAGCGTGGCGAGTCGCCGTTCACCGGGGGCCGCGGATGGCTGGTTGGGCATGATCCGACGGTACCCGTGGGGTGTGACAGAAGGCGCCCCCTCCCGCCCGGCCCAAGGGCTCGCCGAAATCGGCAGGCGCCCCGGGGACGGGACGTGAAAAGGTGCCGTCCGGCCCGGCAACGGCATGGCGGAGGGGGAACATGGGACTGTCCTACAGCTATGACATCCACCTGCGTCCCGGGAACGTGGCTCGCGCGCTGACCGAGGTGGCACGACTGGCGCCACCGGGGCGCGAGGTGCCACCGCTGACGGTCACCCTGCCGGGCGGTGACCGGGTCGTCCTCCCGTTCACGTCCCGCTTCGGGAGCGAGCCGGTCGACTGTTCCGCGGAAGACACGCTCGAACTCGACACGTCCCTCATGTTCCCGGCGGACGACGCGGTGCGCGCGTACGCGCGGGAGTGCGGTCATGAGGTCGAGGACGGACGGGTCCGGATCGGATACGTCTATCTGACGATCCGCTTCCGGTCCTTTCTCCACCCGGATTACGCGTCCATGGAGTTCTGGGCGGCGACGTCGCGGATGAGCAGGCTGTTCGCGCGGTCGGCCCGCGTCAGAGAGGTGTTCACCAGCCTCGCGGCGGCCGCGGGCGGCGCGTGCTGTCTCTTCGACATCGGCGACGGCAGCCCGGAGCAGGTGTGCTGGCACGACGGTGAGACGGCCGGGGACCTGCTCGGCAGTCCCCTCCCGGCCTTCCTGTCCCAGGATCCCGGCCACTTCACCGCTCCGCCGCACCACGGCGACGTCCGGGACTGACCTCCGCCGGCGACACCCCGGACTGACCCACTCCGCCCGTCGGTCACGATTGGGTCTCGGCAGCCTTCCGACCCCTTGCGTCCGCTCGTGTAATCGTTTCCAATCCTCGGTGTAATCGATTCCATGAGGAGGTGGATCGGGCATGGCGAGCATCAAGGACGTCGCCGCCGAGGCGGGGCTGTCCGTCGCCACGGTGTCGCGGGTGCTCAACGGGCACCCCTCGGTCAGCGAGGACGCGCGCCGGCGCGTGACGGCCGCCGTCCAGGCGCTGGGGTACCGGCCGAACGCCGTCGCCCGGTCCCTGCGCACCGATCAGACCCGCACACTCGGACTGGTCATCAGCGACGTGATGAACCCGTACTTCACCGAACTGGCGCGCTCCGTCGAGGAGGAGGCCCGCGCGCTCGGCTACAGCGTCATCATCGGCAACGCCGACGAGCGGCCCGACCTCCAGGACCACCACGTCCGCACCCTGCTCGACCGCAGGATCGACGGCCTGCTGGTCTCCCCCACCGACGGCGGCTCCCCGCTGATGCTGGACGCCGCGCGCGAGGGGATTCCGATGGTGTTCGTCGACCGTTGGATCAAGGGCGTGGACGTGCCGGTCGTCCGGGCGGACGGGCAGTCGGCCGTACGGGAGCTGGTCGGCCATCTGCACCGGCTCGGGCACCGGCGGCTGGCCATCATCGCGGGACCCGCGGCCACCACCACCGGCCGCGAGCGCGTGGACGCCTTCCGCGCGGCGCTGGCCGACTACGGCATCCCCCTCCCCGACTCCTACACCGGCCAGGGCGACTTCCAGGCCGAGAGCGGACGGCGGGTCACCGAGGGCTTCCTCGACCTGCCCGATCCGCCCGAGGTCGTCTTCGCCGCCGACAACCTGATGGCGCTCGGCGCGCTGGACGCGATCCGCACGCGCGGGCTGCGGGTGCCCGACGACATCGCGCTCGGCGCGTTCGACGACATCCCGTGGTTCGTGCACACCGATCCGCCGATCACGGCCGTCGCCCAGCCCACCGGCGCACTGGGGCGCGCCGCCGTACGGGCCCTGGTCGACCGCATCGAGGGCCGCACCCCCCGGTCCGTCACCCTCCCCGCCCGTCTCGTCGTACGCCGCTCGTGCGGCGAGCCCCCCGCAACGAACAGGAGCAAGCCGTGAGCAACCCGGACGAGTTGCTGCGCATCGAGGGCATCCGCAAGACCTTCCCGGGCGTGGTGGCGCTGGACGGCGTCGACTTCGACCTGCGCCGCGGCGAGGTGCATGTGCTGCTCGGTGAGAACGGCGCCGGCAAGAGCACCCTGATCAAGATGCTCTCCGGCGCCTACACCCCCGACGCCGGGCGGATCCTGGTCGGCGGCGAGGAGGTGCGCATCCAGGGCGCCCAGGACTCCGAACGCCTCGGGATCGCCACCATCTACCAGGAGTTCAACCTGGTCCCCGATCTGACGGTCGCCGAGAACATCTTCCTGGGCCGCCAGCCGCGCCGCTTCGGGATGATCGACCGCAAGCGCATGGAGGCCGACGCCGCCGTCCTCCTGGAGCGGGTCGGCGTGAACGTGTCGCCACGCGCGCGCGTGCGGGACCTCGGCATCGCCCGCCTCCAGATGGTGGAGATCGCCAAGGCGCTCAGCCTGGACGCCCGCGTGCTGATCATGGACGAGCCGACCGCCGTGCTCACCTCCGAGGAGGTCGACAAGCTCTTCTCGATCGTGCGCGCCCTGCGCGCGGACGGCGTCGGGATCGTGTTCATCACGCACCACCTGGAGGAGATCGCGGCCCTCGGCGACCGGGTCACCGTCATCCGCGACGGCCGGAGCGTCGGCCAGGTGCCCGCGGCCACACCCGAGAACGAACTCGTACGGCTCATGGTGGGCCGCTCCATCGAGCAGCAGTACCCGCGCGAACGGCCCGAGACCGGTCCCGCGCTGCTCACCGTGGAGGGCCTCACCCGGGACGGCGTCTTCCACGACGTCAGCTTCCAGGTGCGCGCCGGGGAGGTCGTCGGCATCGCGGGCCTGGTGGGCGCCGGCCGTACGGAGGTGGTCCGCGCGGTGTTCGGCGCCGACCCCTACGACAAGGGCGCGGTGAAGGTCGCGGGCGCCAAGCTCAGGCGTCACGACGTCAACGCGGCCATGGCGGCCGGCATCGGTCTCGTGCCCGAGGACCGCAAGGGCCAGGGCCTGGTGCTGGACGCCTCCGTCGAGGAGAACCTCGGGCTCGTCACCCTCCGCTCGGCCACCCGCGCGGGACTCGTCGACCTCAAGGGGCAGCACCGGGCCGCCGAGCGCATCGCCGGGCAGCTGGGCGTCCGGATGGCGGGCCTGGGCCAGCACGTGCGCACCCTGTCCGGTGGCAACCAGCAGAAGGTCGTCATCGGCAAGTGGCTGCTGGCGGACACCAAGGTGCTCATCCTCGACGAGCCGACGCGCGGCATCGACGTCGGCGCGAAGGTCGAGATCTACCAGCTGATCAACGAACTGACGGCGGCCGGCGCCGCGGTGCTCATGATCTCCAGCGACCTGCCCGAGGTGCTCGGCATGAGCGACCGGGTGCTGGTGATGGCCCAGGGCCGGATCGCCGGCGAACTGCCCGCCGACCAGGCCACCCAGGACGCCGTGATGGCCCTCGCCGTCAGCACTCCCACGACCCCCACCACGTCCACGACCGGAACGGAGGCCTCCCGTGGCCACTGACACGCTCAAGAGCACGACGGGCGCGGGGGGCGCCTCGGGCGGCCTGCGCCGCCTGCTGCTCGACAACGGCGCGCTCACCGCGCTCATCGTCCTCGTCATCGCCCTGTCGGCGCTGTCCGGTGACTTCCTGACGACGGACAACCTGCTCAACATCGGCGTCCAGGCGGCCGTGACGGCCATCCTCGCCTTCGGCGTGACCTTCGTCATCGTCTCCGCGGGCATCGACCTGTCGGTCGGTTCGGTGGCGGCCCTGTCGGCCACCGTGCTGGCCTGGAGCGCCACCTCGGCCGGGATCCCGGTCGCCCTCGCCGTCGTCCTGGCCGTCGCCACCGGCATCGCCTGCGGCCTGGTCAACGGCATCCTGATCTCCTACGGCAAGCTGCCGCCGTTCATCGCGACGCTGGCCATGCTGTCGGTGGGCCGCGGTCTGTCCCTGGTCATCTCCCAGGGCTCCCCGATCGCCCTGCCCGACTCCGTCTCGCACCTGGGCGACACGCTCGGCGGCTGGCTGCCGGTGCCCGTGCTGGTCATGCTCGTCATGGGCCTGATCACGGCGTTGGTGCTGGGCCGGACCTACATCGGCCGCTCGATGTACGCGATCGGCGGCAACGAGGAGGCGGCCCGCCTGTCGGGTCTGAAGGTCAAGAAGCAGAAGCTCGCGATCTACGCCCTGTCCGGTCTGTTCGCCGCCGCCGCGGGCATCGTGCTCGCCGCCCGGCTGTCCTCCGCGCAGCCGCAGGCCGCCAACGGCTACGAGCTGGACGCGATCGCCGCCGTCGTCATCGGTGGCGCCTCACTCGCGGGCGGCACCGGCAAGGCCTCGGGGACGCTGATCGGCGCGCTGATCCTCGCGGTGCTGCGCAACGGCCTCAACCTGCTGTCGGTGTCCGCCTTCTGGCAGCAGGTCGTGATCGGTGTCGTCATCGCACTGGCCGTCCTGCTGGACACCGTGCGCCGCAAGGCCGGGGCGACCCCGGCGGCCGCGGGCACGGGCGGCGGCGGAAACAAGGGCAAGCAGGCGGCGACGTACGGACTGGCGGCCGCGGTCACCGTGGCCCTGGTGGCCGCGACCTCCCTGCTGCACACCGGCTCCGGCTCCGCCACCCCGAAGATGGGCCTGTCGCTGTCCACGCTGAACAACCCCTTCTTCGTGCAGATCAAGTCCGGCGCCCAGGCCGAGGCGAAGAAGCTCGGCGTCGACCTGACCGTCACCGACGCCCAGAACGACGCCTCCCAGCAGGCCAACCAGCTCCAGAACTTCACCAGTTCGAACTTCGGCGCGATCATCGTCAACCCGGTGGACTCCGACGCCGCGAGCAACTCGGTGAAGGCCGCCGACAAGGCGAGCATCCCGGTGATCGCCGTCGACCGCGGCGTCAACAACGCGAAGACGGACGCCCTGGTCGCCTCCGACAACGTGGCCGGCGGCGAGCTGGCGGCCAAGAGCATCGGCGAGAAGCTGGGCGGCAGGGGCAAGATCGTGATCCTCCAGGGCCAGCCCGGCACCTCCGCCGCCCGCGAGCGCGCCGCGGGCTTCGCCAAGGGCTTGAAGGCCTACCCGGGCATCCAGGTCGTCGCCCAGCAGCCCGCCGACTTCGACCGCACCAAGGGGCTGGACGTGATGTCCAACCTGCTCCAGGCCCACCCCGACGTGCAGGGCGTGATCGCAGCCAACGACGAGATGGCGCTCGGCGCGGTCAAGGCGCTGGGCTCGAAGGCCGGCAAGTCCGTGCAGGTCGTCGGCTTCGACGGCACCCCGGACGGCCTGACCGCCGTGAAGAACGGCACGCTGTACGCCTCGGTGGCGCAGCAGCCGAGCCAGCTGGGCCGGATCGCCGTGGACAACGCGCTCAAGGCGGTCCAGGGCAAGACGGTCGAGTCGACGGTGAAGGTGCCGGTCAAGGTGGTAACGAAGGAGAACGTGGCCGGCTTCAACGGCTGACCCGGCGGCCCGCCCCCGGCGAGGGGGCGGGCCCGGTGTGAGGAGACACATGTACGACTACGACCTCCTGGTCGTGGGGTCGGCCAACGCCGACCTGGTGATCGGCGTCGAGCGGCGGCCCGCGGCCGGGGAGACGGTGCTCGGCTCGGACCTGGCCGTCCACCCCGGCGGCAAGGGCGCCAACCAGGCGGTGGCCGCCGCCCGTCTCGGGGCCCGTACGGCCCTGCTGGCCCGGGTCGGCGACGACGCGCACGGCCGGCTGCTGCTCGACTCGCAGCGGGCGGCCGGCGTCGACCCGGTGGGCGTGCTGGTCGGCGGTGCGCCGACCGGGGTCGCGCTGATCACGGTGGACCCGTCCGGCGACAACAGCATCGTGGTCTCACCGGGCGCCAACGGCCGGCTCACCCCGGAGGACGTCCGGGCGGCGGCCGGTCTGCTGCGGGCCTCCCGGGTGGTCTCGGCGCAGCTGGAGATCCCGCTGGAGACGGTGGTGGAGGCGGTACGGAACCTGGCGTCCGGCAGCCGTTTCGTGCTGAACCCCTCGCCGCCGCGCCCGCTGCCCGAGGAACTGCTCCGGGCCTGCGATCCGCTGATCGTCAACGAGCACGAGGCGAAGGTGATCCTCGGCGGCGAGGAGGCGGGCGACACCCCGGAGGACTGGGCGCGGGCCCTGCTCGCCCGCGGCCCGCGTTCGGTGGTCGTCACCCTGGGCGCCGAGGGTGCGCTGGTGGCCTCCGCCGAGGGCACGGCCCGGGTGCCGTCCGTGAAGGTGGAGGCCGTGGACACCACGGGCGCGGGCGACGCGTTCACCGCGGCCCTGGCCTGGCGGCTGGGCGCCGGGGCGTCCCTGGCGGAGGCGGCGGCCTACGCGGCCCGGGTCGGGGCGGCGGCCGTGACCAAGCCGGGCGCCCAGGAGTCGTATCCGACGGCGGAGGAGGTCGACGCGCTGTGCGGTGCCGACCCGGGGGCCACGGCATCCGACGGCCGCTTCGCGGCGGGCCGCACCCCCGGCCAGGAGCCGGGCGGCGCACCCGACGTTTCCGGGCGAGGAGGATCGCGGTGAAGAAGGCGGGCATCCTCAACCGTCACCTCTCGGGCGCGCTGGCCGAACTCGGTCACACCGACGAGGTGCTGGTGTGCGACGCGGGCATGCCGATACCGGACGGACCACGCGTGGTGGACCTGGCGTTCCGCGCCGGGGTGCCGTCGTTCGCCGAGGTCCTGGACGGCCTGCTGGCGGAACTGGTGGTGGAGGGGGCCACGGCGGCCGAGGAGGTGCGCGGCGCCAACCGCGCCCTGCTGGAGGGCCGTTTCCCCGACCTGGCCCTGGTCCCGCACGAGCGCCTGAAGGAACTGTCGCGCGGGGCGCGCCTGGTGGTGCGCACCGGCGAGGCCCGGCCGTACGCGAACGTGCTGCTGCGGTGCGGGGTCTTCTTCTGAGCCGTTCGAGCCGCCCGGTCGCCGGGTGACCGGACAATACGAGGGGGCCTGGTCCGTGGACCGGGCCCCCTCGGCTTTCCCCTCCTGCTTCCCCCCTGCATCGGAACCCTCCTGTGATCCCCCCAGATCCCCCTCGAGATGCTCCGATGACAGATACGACACGCGGCGTGCCGGGAGGGTTGCACGGCGCGTCGGGATTTTTTCGCGGGGACTTCAGGGGCTGCCGGGCCCCGCTGCCCTCACGGCCTCCGCCGCCGTCCGCCGCGGCGCGGCGACCGTCCGGCTCGGCTTCAGCCGGGCAGGTACGCCACGGCACGGCCCGCCCGCTCCGGGGCGCCGAGGAGGCGCGGCTCGCCCTCGCCCGCGCGGCGCCGCGGCAGCCGCTCCGGCCGGAGGACGTCCGCGGACCGGTTTCCGCGCCCGTGCCGGCCGAGGCGCGGCACGGGCCTCCGCGACGTCATTCGATCACGTGTGCCACGAATCGCCGTGCCGTCTCCGCCAGCACCTCGCGTCCGTCCCTGGCCCACAATCCGTCGTTGAACAGCTCCACCTCGATGGGCCCGCTGTAGCCGGCCGCCTCCACGTAGCCCTTCCACTGCCGCATGTCGATCGCGCCGTCGCCGATCTGGCCGCGGCCGTTGAGGACGCCGGCCGGGAGGGGGGTCGTCCAGTCGGCGAGTTGGAAGGTGTGGATGCGGCCGCCGGCGCCCGCGCGGGCGATCTGCTCGGGGGCCCGGTCGTCCCACCAGATGTGATAGGTGTCCACGGTCACGCCGACCTGGTCGGCGGGGAAGCGTTCGGCGAGGTCGAGGGCCTGGGCGAGGGTGGAGACCACGCAGCGGTCGGCCGCGTACATGGGGTGCAGCGGCTCGATGGCGAGGCGCACGCCGCGCTCGGCCGCGTAGGGGCCGAGGACGGCGAGGGCGTCCGCGATGCGCTCCCTGGCTCCGTGCAGGTCCCTGCTGCCGGCGGGGAGTCCGCCGGAGACCAGCACCAGGGTGTCCGTGCCGAGCGCGGCGGCCTCGTCGATCGCCGCGCGGTTGTCGTCCAGCGCCCCGGCCCGCTCGGCCGGGTCGATCGCGGTGAGGAAGCCGCCCCGGCACAGGGTGGTGACGGTCAGGCCCGCGTCCCGCACGAGCTTGGCGGCGGCATCCACGCCGTACGCCCGCACCGGCTCGCGCCACAGGCCCACGCCCGCGACGCCCAGCTCGTGGCAGGCCTCGGCCAGTTCGGGCAGCGACAGCTGCTTCACCGTCATCTGGTTGATGGAGAAACGGGACAGCTTCCGGTCGTTCACGCGTTCACCCCGTACAGCGACAGCAGGTTCCTCATCCGGTCCTCGGCGAGCACCGGGTCCGGGAACAGGCCGAGCCCGTCGGCGAGTTCGTAGGCGCGGACCAGGTGCGGCAGGGAGCGGGCCGACTGCAGGCCGCCGACCATCGTGAAGTGCGACTGGTGTCCGGCGAGCCAGGCCAGGAGGACCACGCCCGTCTTGTAGAAGCGGGTGGGGGCCTGGAAGAGGTGGCGGGAGAGTTCGACGGTCGGGTCGAGCAGGGCCCGGAAGCCGGCCGTGTCGCCGGTGTCCAGGATTCTTACCGCCTCGGCCGCGAGCGGGCCCAGCGGGTCGAAGATGCCCAGCAGCGCGTGGCTGAAGCCCCGCTCGTCGCCGGCGATCAGCTCGGGGTAGTTGAAGTCGTCGCCGGTGTAGCAGCGCACGCCCCGCGGCAGGCGGCGGCGCAACTCGACCTCGCGCCGGGCGTCCAGCAGGGAGATCTTCACGCCGTCGACCTTGTCGGGGTGGGCGGCGACGACCTCCAGGAAGGTGTCGGTGGCCGCGTCCAGATCGGCCGAGCCCCAGTAACCCTCCAGGGCCGGGTCGAACATGGGCCCGAGCCAGTGCAGGATCACCGGCTCGGTGGCCTGGCGCAGCAGGTGACCGTAGACCTCGAGGTAGTCGTCGGGGCCCTGGGCGATGGCGGCGAGGGCGCGCGAGGCCATCAGGATGGCCTGGGCGCCCGCCTCCTCGACGACGGCGAGCTGCTCCTCGTAGGCGGCCCGGACCTCCTTGAGCGTGCCAGCGGTGATCTGGTCGGTGCCGACGCCGCAGGCGATGCGTCCGCCCACGGCGCGGGCCTCCGCCGCCGACCGGCGGATCAGTTCGGCCGCGCCGGCCCAGTCCAGGCCCATGCCGCGCTGCGCGGTGTCCATGGCCTCGGCCACACCGAGTCCGTGGCTCCACAGGTGGCGGCGGAAGGCGAGGGTGGCGTCCCAGTCGACGACGGCGGGGGCGTCGGGGCCGGCGTCGGCGAGCGGGTCGGCGACGACGTGCGCCGCGGAGAAGACCGTGCGTGAGCTGAGCGGGGTACCCGGCGAGATCTCCAGCGGCCGGGTGCGGGGCTCGTAGGGCCTGAGGCCGCCGTGGGCGTCCGGGAGGTGGATGGTCACAGTGCGATCTCCGGTACGTCGATGCGGCGGCCCTCGGCCGCGGACCTCAGGCCCAGCTCGGCGAGCTGCACGCCGCGGGCGCCGGCGAGCAGGTCCCAGTGGTAGGGGGCGTCGGCGAAGACGTGCCTGAGGAACAGCTCCCACTGGGCCTTGAAGCCGTTGTCGAACTCGATGTTGTCGGGCACCTCCTGCCACTGGTCGCGGAAGGCCTCGGTGGCGGGAACGTCCGGGTTCCACACCGGCTTGGGGGTGGCCGAGCGGTGCTGGGCGCGGCATCGGCGCAGGCCCGCGACGGCGGATCCCTCGGTGCCGTCCACCTGGAACTCCACCAGCTCGTCGCGGTTGACCCGGACCGCCCAGGAGGAGTTGATCTGAGCGACGGTGCCGTCCTCCAGCTCGAAGATGCCGTAGGCGGCGTCGTCGGCGGTGGCCTCGTACGGCTTGCCGTTCTCGTCCCAGCGCTGCGGGATGTGGGTGGCGGTGAGCGCCTGGACGGAGGTCACCCGGCCGAACAGCTCGTGCAGGACGTACTCCCAGTGCGGGAACATGTCCACGACGATGCCGCCGCCGTCCTCGGCGCGGTAGTTCCAGGAGGGGCGCTGGGCCTCCTGCCAGTCGCCCTCGAAGACCCAGTAGCCGAACTCGCCGCGCACGGACAGGATCCGGCCGAAGAAGCCGCCGTCGATCAGGCGCTTGAGCTTCAGCAGGCCCGGCAGGAAAATCTTGTCCTGGACGACGCCGTGCTTGACGCCCTTGTCGTGGGCGAGCCGGGCGAGTTCGAGGGCACCCTCCAGACTCGTGGCGGTCGGCTTCTCGGTGTAGACGTGCTTGCCGGCGGCGATCGCCTTGCGGATCGCCGCCTCCCGGGCCGAGGTGACCTGGGCGTCGAAGTAGATGTCGACGGAGGGGTCGGCGAGGACGGCGTCCAGGTCCGTCGAGAAGTGCTCCAGGCCGTGCCGGCGCGCGAGCGCCTCGAGCGCGTGCTCACGCCGGCCGACCAGGACGGGTTCCGGCCACAGCACGGTGCCGTCGCCGAGGTCGAGTCCGCCCTGCTCGCGCAGGGCGAGGATCGAGCGGACCAGGTGCTGGCGGTGGCCCATGCGCCCGGTCACGCCGTTCATGGCGATCCGCACCGTCTTGCGTGTCACGTCAGTCCCTCCGTACGCCGTCGCGTGCCGCGTGGGCCCCAGCGGTCTCTCTGGCAAGCTCGGGCAGCAAGCGCTTTCTATGCACGAAGAAGCTAACCTCTCCGCAGCGGTGGGGACAAGAGCCTGCGCGAACGCTCTTGTTCGAGGGGGCGAACAGGCGGTTGTATACGCCCGACGAGATGCGCGACCGGAGGACGACGAGATGACGGTGACCCTGGCGGACGTGGCGGCCCGCGCCCAGGTCTCGCCCGCGACGGTGTCGCGCGTGCTGAACGGCAACTACCCGGTGGCCGCCTCCACCCGGGAGCGCGTCCTGAAGGCCGTCGACGAGCTGGACTACGTGCTCAACGGGCCCGCCAGCGCCCTGGCCGCGGCCACCTCCGACCTGGTCGGAATCCTGGTGAACGACATCGCCGACCCGTTCTTCGGGATCATCGCGAGCGCGATCCAGTCCGAGATCGGCGGTCCCGGGGGCCGGGCGGGCGGGGAGAGGCTGGCCGTGGTCTGCAACACGGGCGGCTCACCGGAGCGCGAGCTGACCTATCTGACCCTGCTGCAACGGCAGCGGGCCGCGGCCGTCGTCCTGACCGGCGGGACCGTGGAGGAGGGACCGCAGGCGGAGGCCATCGCGACGAAGCTGCGCAAGCTGGCCGACGCCGGCACCCGGGTGGTGCTGTGCGGCCGGCCCCCCGTGCCGGACACCCGGGCCGTCGCCCTCACCTTCGACAACCGCGGCGGGGCACGCCGGCTGACCGAGCACCTGATCGGCCTGGGCCACCGCCGCCTGGGCTACATCGCGGGACCGGAGGAGCGGACGACCACCCGCCACCGCCTGGAGGGACACCGCGAGGCGCTGGCGGCCGCCGGTGCCGAGGACGACCCGCGCCGGACGGTGCACGGCCGCTACGACCGCCGCTCCGGCTACGAGGCCACACTGGAGCTCCTGCGCCGCGACCCCGCGCTCACGGCGGTCGTCGCCGCCAACGACTCCGTGGCGCTGGGCGCGTGCGCGGCCCTGCGCGAGTCCGGGTTGCGCATCCCGGAGGACGTCTCCGTGGCGGGCTTCGACGACCTTCCCTTCAGCGTCGACGCGGTGCCCTCCCTCACCACGGTCCGCCTCCCCCTCACGGACGCGGGCGCCCGTGCCGGCCGCATCGCCATGGGCCGCGAGGACCCCCCGCCCGGCGGAATCGCCGCCGTCCGGGGCGAGCTGATGGTGCGGCAGTCGTCGGGGGTGCCGCGCGGCTGACCCGGGACGGGCGACGTGGCGGAGCGCCGTGCCGGGAGGCCCGGGGGCGCGCGGGGCCGGCCGGGGGCACGACACCTCCGTTCGCCTCTCGCCGCGGGCGTGCGGGTGGGGGCGCGGGTAGGGTCGCGGGGTATGAAGCTGGCGTTCTCCACGCTCGGGGTTCCCGGGCTGCCCATGCCGGACGTGGTGCGGCTGGCCGCGTCGTGCGGGTATCACGGTGTCGAACTGCGCGCCCATCCGGAGGAACCCGTGCACCCCGGGATCGGGTCCGCGGAGCGGGCCGAGGTGGCCGAGGCCTTTTCGGCGGGCGGTGTGGAGATCCTGGGGGTCGCGGGGTACGCGCGGGTCGCCGCGCCCGGTGACGACGACGCCGTACTGCGGGAGATCCGCGAACTGCTGCGGCTGGCGGGGGATCTGGGCGCGCCCTTCGTCCGGGTCTTTCCGGGCGCCGACCCGGCGCTGCCGCGCGAGGAGGGGGACTCCCTCGCCGCACGGCGGATGGCCGCCGCCGCCGAGTACGCCGCCGAACTGGGGGTCCGCCTCCTGCTGGAGACGCACGACTCGCACCGCACCGGCGCCGACGCCCTCCGCGTCCTCGGCCCGGTCGGTCACCGCGCCGCCGGTGCCCTGTGGGACGTGATGCACACCTGGCTGGGCGGCGAGCAGCCCTCGGACACCTTCGCCGCCCTCCGCCCGTATCTCGGATACGTGCAGGTCAAGGACATCGCGTCGGCCGAGGACACGACGCCGCTGCCTCTGGGGGCGGGGGTGCTGCCCCTCGCCGAGTGCGTGGACGTGCTCTGCCGCGGCGGCTGGGACGGCTGGCTGTGCTGGGAGTACGAGAAGCGGTGGTACGAGGCGGCGGCCCCGCTGCCCGAGCTGCTCGGCGCCGGCCGGGAGCATCTGGCCCGGCTGCTCAACGAGTCGGCCTAGCCTCACGGGCCGGCGTGGTCCCGTCCCGCCCGGCCCTCCGGGCCGCCTCGCGCACCCTCGCCTCCAGGCGCGCCTTGGCCCGCGGCCAGTCCGCAGCCGTGACCGAGAAGATCGCGGAGTCCCGCAGCCGGTCGTCCTCCCCCGGCGCCCAGGAGCGGGACCAGTTGCGCAGCACGCCTTCGAAGCGGGCGCCGACGCTCTCGATCGCGGCCCGGGAACGGCTGTTGCGGGCGTCGGTCTTGAGGTCGACGCGGGAGACCCGCCACTCCTCGAAGGCGTGCCGGAACAGCAGGTACTTCGCCTCGGCGTTCACACCGGTGCCCTGCGCCGAGCGGGCGAGCCAGGTGAAGCCCACCTCCACGGCGTCCAGCCGGTCATCGGTCCGCCAGCAGCGCGGCTCCCAGTACGCCGTGGTGCCGACCGCCCGTCCCGTGGCCAGGGAGATCTGCGCGTAGGGGGCGAGCCGGCCGGTGGCGGCGCGGGCGAGTTGGGCGTCGATGTAGTCCGCGACCTCGTGGGTACGGGGCACCCAGGTGTACCCGTACGTGTCCCGGTCCTCCTCCGCCGCCTCCGCCAGTTCGGCCGCGTGCCGGTGCTCCAGCGGCTCCAGCCGCACGAGGCCGCCCTGCAGCACCGGCCCGTTCAGGATGTACGTCACGGCGGGAGTCTGACGCACCCGTCCGGCGGCGTCGAACGGATTTCAGGGTGCCGCCTCCCCCCGGGGCCGGCTCCCTCCGCCTGTGGTCGTCGCCGGGCCGACGGACGGCACGGACGGCCCCGAACGGCCGTACGGGGTGCGTATGCGGTCCGGTCGGGGCGGGCGGTCGTGACATGCCGCCCGCCCCGGCCGGGACGCCGGTGCTCACATGTTGATCATGTGACCCGCCAGGCCGTGGATCGCCTCCTTGACCGCCTCGCCGAGTGTCGGGTGGGCGTGGACGTTGCGGGCGACCTCGTGGACGGTCAGGTCCCACTGCTGGGCCAGGGTGAGTTCCGGCAGCAGTTCGGTGACCTCGGGGCCGATGAGGTGGGCGCCGAGAAGTTCGCCGTGCTTCTGGTCGCTGATGACCTTCACGAAGCCGACGGCGTGGCCCAGTCCGTGGGCCTTGCCGTTGGCGCTGAAGGGGAACTTGACGACCTTGACGTCGAAGCCGCGTTCGCGCGCCTGGGCCTCGGTCCAGCCGAAGCTGGCGACCTGCGGCTGGCAGTAGGTGGCCCGCGGGATCATGACGTAGTCCAGCTCCATGGTCTCCGCGTCCGCGATGGTCTCGGCGGCCACGATGCCCATGGCCTCGGCGGCGTGCGCCAGCATCAGCTTGGCGGTGACGTCACCGATCGCGAAGATGTGCGGCACGCTGGTGCGGCACCGGCCGTCGACGTCGACCGCGCCGCGCTCGGTCAGGCGGACACCGGTGTTCTCCAGGCCGTACCCCTGGACGTTCGGCGCGAAGCCGATGGCCTGGAGGACCTTGTCCGTCTCCAGGACCCGGCGGTCACCGCCCTTGTCGACCGTCACCCGGACGCGCTCGCCGGAGTCGTCGATGGCCTGGACGGCGGTGCCCGTGAGGACCTCGATGCCGAGCTTGCGGTAGTGCCGGGCGAGCTCCTTGGAGACCTCCTCGTCCTCCAGCGGGACCATGCGGTCGAGGAACTCCACGATGGTCACGTCCACGCCGTAGCTGCGCAGCACGTACGCGAACTCGACGCCGATCGCGCCGGCACCGGCGATGACGATGCTGTTCGGCAGCGTCTCGCTGAGGATCTGGCTCTCGTAGGTGACCACCCGGTCCGACAGCGAGGTGCCGGGCAGCAGCCGCGGGCTCGCCCCGGCCGCGATGATGCAGTGGTCGAAGGTCACCGTCTCGGTGCCGCCGTCGGCGCGGGCCACGACCAGGGTGTGGTCGTCGGTGAAGGTGCCGCGCCCGTCGAACTGGGTGATGGCGTTCTTCTTCATCAGGTAGTGAACGCCCTTCACCCTGCCGTCCGCGACCTTGCGGCTGCGCTGGTAGGCGGGCCCGAAGTCGGCCGAGACGTCGTCGCCGACGGCGATGCCGTAGGCCTTGGCCTCGTTCTGGACGAACTGGACCATCTCGGCGTTGCGCAGCAGGGCCTTGGAGGGGATGCAGCCGACGTTGAGGCACACCCCTCCCCAGTAACGCTCCTCCACGACCGCGGTGGTGAGGCCGAGCTGAGCGCTGCGTACGGCGGCGGTGTAACCGCCGGGACCTGCTCCCAGGACAAGAACGTCGAAGTGTTGGCTCACAAGGCCACCTTCGTCCGAACCGGACGGACCTACAACCGGGATGCCTCGCCACCTACTGTGACCTTGCCCTCACCGATCACCGCGGATGGGGCCGGGGCGGCCGCGGACCGGCGGCGGCCCGGCGCGAGCGAGGTCAGCGCCACGCCGCCGACCAGCAGTGCCGCCGCGCACCAGCCCAGGCCGGTGACCGGCTCGCCGAGGAACAGACCCGCGGAGGTCATGCCGAACACCGGCACGAGAAGGGAGAAGGGGGCGACCGTGGAGGCGGGGTGGCGGCGCAGCAGCAGGCCCCACGCGCCGAAGCCGAACACCGTGGTGACCCAGGCGACGTAGAGGACGGTGGCCCCGCCCTGCCAGTCCAGGGCGCGCAGCGCGGCCAGGTCGCGGGCGGGGCCCTCGGTCAGCAGGGAGAGGCCGAGCAGCGGCAGGACCGGGACCGTGCTGACCCAGACCATGAAGTTCAGGGCGTCGGGCGGGGCCGCCTTGCGGGTCAGCACGTTCGAGACGCCCCAGCAGGCCGCCGCCGCGATCACGAGGGCGAAGGCGCCGAGGGGGCCCGAGGTGCCCTCGTCCACGGCGGCCACGGCGATCCCGGCGAGTGCCACACCCATGCCGGCCAGCCGCAGCCGGGTGGGCCGTTCGCCCAGCGCCGCGAACGCGAACAGGGCGGTGAAGACCGCCTGTATCTGGAGGACCAGCGAGGACAGTCCGGCCGGCATCCCGGCGTCCATCCCCACGAACAGCAGCCCGAACTTGGCGACCCCGAGGACCAGTCCCACCGCCACGATCCACTTCCAGGCCACCTTCGGGCGGCCCACGAAGAGGACGGCGGGCAGCGCGGCGGCCAGGAAGCGCAGCGCGGAGAACAGAAGAGGTGGGAAGTGGCCGAGGCCGACCTCGATGACGGTGAAGTTCACACCCCAGACGGCGGTGACGAGGACGGCGAGAAGCACATGAGGCGGTCGCATGCGTCGAGGATCACTCGCGCCGACCGTGAAGCACCAGCGATGATTGCTGCACTGTTGGATGAAGCATCGCTAACCGGATCGCCGACCGGATCCGCTCGCCCGCCCCCTCACCGGATCCGCCGGACGGCATGCGCTCACCGTCCCGCTCACCTGTTCACCTGGCCCAGGAGGAACCGTGCTCGATCTCCAGCGTCTGCGCGCCCTGCACGCCGTGTCCGTGCACGGGACCGTCGGCGCGGCCGCCACCGCGCTCGGCTACACCTCCTCCGCCGTCTCGCAGCAGATCGCCAAGCTGGAGCGGGAGACCAGGACGGTGCTGCTGGAGCGCGAGGGGCGCGGGGTGCGGCTCACCGACGAGGCGCACCGACTGGTCGCGGCGGCAGGGGAGTTGCTGGCGATCGTGGAGCGGGCGGAGACCGAGCTGGAGGAGCGGCGCGGGGTGCCGGCCGGGCGGCTGACGATCGCGGCGTTCGCCTCGGCGGCGCGCGGGCTGCTGCCGCCCGTGCTGGCCGACCTCGCCCGGCGGCACCCCGCGCTGGACGCCCGGCTCAGCGAGGTCGACCCGCATCTGTCGGTGGACCTGGTCGCCAAGGGCGCCGTCGACCTCGCCGTCGCGCACGACTGGGACATCGCGCCGCTGCCCGCGCCGGCCGGGGTGGAGCAGGCGGTGATCGGGGACGACCTGTGCGACCTGCTGGTACCGGTGGGGCATCCGTTCGCGGGCCGTACGGCCGTGCGACGCTCCGAACTGGGCTGGGAGCGGTGGATCTGCCAGCCGCCGGGCCGGGTCTGCCATGACTGGCTGCTGCGCACCCTGCGCGCGGCCGGTCACGAGCCGGACGTCGTCCACCAGGCCGAGGAGAACCCGACGCTCGTCGCCCTGGTCGCCGCCGGGCTCGGCGTCGCGCTCATCCCGCGCCTGGGCCGCGGTCCGCTGCCCGAGGGCGTCGTCGAGGTCCCCCTGGATCCCATGCCGGTGCGCCGCCTGTACGCCCTGTGGCGCGCCGGTGCCGCCCGCCGCCCGGCCATCGCGGAGACGGTCCGCACCCTGCGCCACCACTGGCCGGCGGTCGCGTCGCAGCACTAGAGCCCGTTGGGCGCATCGATGCGGTGCCGGCGCCGGCCGCCGGGGCGAGCGCCGGCCCCCCTCTCCCGCGCACCGCACCCGTCGTCCCGTCGTCATCGGCGCTCCCCCTCCCACGGTGCCGGTGACGGCCCCTCACCTCGCATGCCGGTGCTGCGCGTTCTCTTGACTGGCAGAAACTTCCCGGATATTGGTGACTCCTCGGAAGTTTCCTTCAGCGACTCAGCCGACTCTCCAGCGGACCCCTCCGGAAGGAGCGCACGTGCACGACGCCAGCACGGACGACCCGGGAAGACCCAAGAACCCCGCACGCCCCTCCCGACGTACCGTCCTCGCCGCCACCGCCGGTCTCACCGCGGCCCTCGCGGTCCAGGGCACCGGCACCGCCCACGCCGCATCCCACGACGACAGGAAGCTGCACGCCCTCCTCTCCCGGATGACGCTGGAGGAGAAGGTCGGCCAGCTCTTCGTGATGCGGGTCTACGGCGCCTCGGCCACCGCCCCCGACCAGGCCGACATCGACGCCAACCTCGACGAGATCGGCGTCCGCACCGCCGCGGAGCTGATCGCCAAGTACCGCGTCGGCGGCATCATCTACTTCGCCTGGGCGCACAACACCCACGACCCCCAGCAGATCGCCGATCTGTCCAACGGGATCCAGCGGGCCTCCCTCGAGCAGCCGCGCGGCCTGCCGATGCTCGTCGCCACCGACCAGGAGCACGGCATCGTCTGCCGTGTCGGAAAGCCCGCCACGCTCTTCCCGGGCGCCATGGCGATCGGCGCCGGCGGCTCCCCCGCCGACGCCCGTACGCTCGGCCGGATCTCCGGCGCCGAGCTGCGCGCCATGGGCATCAACCAGGACTACTCCCCCGACTCCGACGTCAACGTCAACCCGGCCAACCCGGTCATCGGCGTGCGCTCCTTCGGGGCCGACCCGGAGGCCGTGGGACGGCTGGTGGCGGCCGAGGTGAAGGGCTATCAGGGCTCCCGGGTCGCGGCGACCGCGAAGCACTTCCCCGGGCACGGCGACACCGCCACCGACAGCCACTACGGCTTCCCGGTCATCACCCACAGCCGCGAGCTGTGGGAACAGCTGGACGCCGTGCCGTTCCGGGCCGCGATCCGGGCCGGCATCGACTCGATCATGACAGCCCACATCCAGTTCCCCGCGCTCGACGACTCCGGCGACCCGGCCACCCTCTCCGAGCCGATCCTCACCGGCATCCTGCGCGGTGAGCTGGGCTACGACGGCGTCGTGATCACCGACTCCCTCGGCATGGAGGGCGTCCGCACCAAGTACGGCGACGACCGGGTGCCGGTACTGGCGCTGAAGGCGGGCGTGGACCAACTGCTCAACCCGCCCTCCCTGGACGTCGCCTGGAACGCGGTCCTGGCGGCCGTCCGCAGCGGGGAGCTGACCGAGGCCCGGCTCGACGAATCGATCCTGCGCATTCTGCGGCTGAAGGCGAGGCTGGGCCTGTTCGACGAGGCGTACACCACCCAGGCCCGCGTCGGCCGCACCGTCGGCACCCGGGCCCACCTGGCCGCGGCCGACCGCATCGCCGAGCGGACGACCACGCTGCTGGTCAACGAGAACGGTCTGCTGCCGCTGTCGCGCCGCAGCCACAACAAGATCCTCGTCGTCGGCGCCGATCCGGCGTCCCCCTCGGGTACCACGGGACCGCCCACCGGCGTGCTCGCGGCCGCGCTGACCGAGCTGGGCTTCACGGCCACCGCGCTGTCCACCGGCACCGCCCCGTCGGCGGCGACCGTCGACAAGGCCGTGGCGGCGGCCGCGGACGTGGACGCCGTGGTGGTCGGAACGTACAACGTCACGGCGGGCAGCGCGCAGCGGACGCTGGTGGAGCGGCTGGTGGCGACGGGCAGGCCGGTGATCGCGGTCGCCGTCCGCAACCCGTACGACGTCGCCCAGCTCCCCTCCGTGCCCGCCTTCCTCGCGGCCTACTCCTGGACCGACGTGGAAGTGCGCGCCGCCGCCCGGGTGATCGCCGGCTGCGTCGATCCTCGCGGCAAGCTGCCGGTGCCCGTGCAGCGGGCGGACGATCCGACGCAGGTCCTGTATCCCATCGGACACGGCCTGTCCTACTAGCCGGGCTCGCGCGGCGGACGTACGACACGTACGCAGCGCACCCGGCGCGCACCACCCCCGAACGGACCGAACCGCCCGGCAGGTCTGGCGTGGCCCCGCTGCGGCGGGCCACGCTGGACGGGGCGACCGGGGGGACGACGATGCGCAGGAGTGGGGCCGCGGGGGTCGGGTACGCGCTGCTCGCGGTGCTGTTGACGGCGTGTCAGCACTCGCCCTCCGGCTCCGCCGGCCTGCCCACGACGGCCGCGTCGCGGCCCGCCGGCCACGGCGCGGTGTTCCTCGGGACCGGAGAGTGCAGCTCCTTCGGCACCACGGACTTCACCGAGGTGCCCTGCACGAGCGAACGCGCGGCGGCCCGGGTGACCGCCCGGCACGACGGGAGCCCCGACGCCGGCCCGCCGTGTCCGGCGAACACCGACTTCGTGCTGCACATCAGTGCCCGGCGGCCCGCCTCCGACGAGGACGGCGACGATGTGATCCCGCAGGGCTACGCCTGCATGCGCAACCTGGAGCCCCCGCACCCGGGCGACCCGGGCGGCGGGGCGGCCCGCGCACCGTCGTCGGGGACTGCGTCCACGGCGCGGGCCGAGGCCAGGTGCGGGAGACCGCGTGCGACGGCTCGGGCCGCCGGAAACCCGAGTACGAGGTGGTCCGCGCGGTGCGCACCCGCGACCGGTGCCCGCCGGCGACCGCCCTGTACGTCGAGCTCGGCGGGACGGACCCGGTCGGCTGCGCCCGGAGAATGTGACCCCGGGCGCAGCCCCGGCCCGTTCGGGGGCGTGGCGGGCGACAGGGCCTACTACGGCCGGAGCGCCGGCTCCCGCTCCACGTCCCGCGCGTCCAGCTTCGCGTCGTGGCGGGCCAGCGGCCTGGCCGCCGCCGGGTCGGCCAGGACCGCCGGGGAGGCGACCCCCGCCCACTGGAGGATCCTGGCCGTGGCGAGCGCCTTCTGGTCCGGCACGAGGCCCGCGACGTTCGCGCCGTGGTTCATGCCCGGCGCCGTGAAGACGTACGCGTCCCGTGCGCCGTGCCCGAGGCGGAACCGCTCCGCGCCCCACGGGTCGTTCTGCCCGTAGACGAAGAGCATGTGGTGCGCGTGGTGGCGGACCCAGGTGTCCACGTCCCGCATCGCCCACGGCTGGAACCGCATCGGGATGGACCGCGGCACGAAGTTGCGCGGCGGCTGGTAGCCGTAGCGGATCAGCTTCTTCTCGATGTACGGGAAGTGGATGGTGGGCGCGCCCAGTTGGGTGCCCGCCTGGTAGTAGTACGGGGTGTAGGTCTCCAGGCCCTGGTCGGTGTAGGCCGAGAAGCCGGAGATGGTGTCCACGGAGTCCCAGATCGCCTGGTCGGTGGCGTGCTTCGCGTCCGCGGGGATGGTGTCGCAGTCCGTCAGCAGGCTGTACTGCCAGAAGCCCCACACGTAGTCGAGGACGACGGCCTCGTAGGCCCGGTCCAGGCTGCCGACGGTGGTGAAGGTGTAGCCGTTGTCGGCGGCGTACCGCGCGTACTTCTGCTCCAGCGGCTCGCGGCGCACCAGCGCCTCGCGCTGCACGGCGTTCAGCCGGTCGCGGCACTCCTTGGTGCCGACGGAGGCGAAGAAGCGGTCGTAGGCGGAGTCCTCCTGGTTCACCACGTCGTTGGGGGCGACGTAGGCGACCACGCCATCCATGTCGCGGGGGTAGAAGCGCTCGTAGTAGGTCGCCGTCATGCCGCCCTTGGAGCCGCCGGTGGCGATCCAGTTGTGGGTGTAGACCTGCTTCAGCGCCCGGAAGAGGCGGTGCTGGTCACTGGCGGCCTGCCAGATGTCCAGCTTGGACCAGTCGGCCGGACTCGGCCGGGACGGGGTGAAGAACCGGTACTCCAGGGAGACCTGGTTGCCGTCCACGATCTGCGTCGGCTCGCGGCGGCTCGGGGTGGTGGAGACGTTGTAGCCGCCGGTGTAGAAGACGGTCGGACGGTCGACTCCCTTGTGCAGCACGGTGATCCGCTGCTGGAAGGTGGCCCCCGCCGGGTCGCGGTGGTCGATCGGCTGGGTGTAGTTCAGGACGAAGAAGCGGTAACCCGGGTAGGGCTTCTCCTCTATCAGGCTCATGCCCGGGATGGCCAGGAGCCGGTCCTTGATGTCGGTGTCGGTGCTGCTCGTGGTGGTGTCGGTGGCCTCCGGCTGGGCCGCGGTGGCCGCCCCCGCCGTGCTCAACGTGCCGATGAAGACCGTGAGCGCGAGCAGCCATCTGAGCGCCTTGCGCATGCACACTCCCCTGTGAGACAGATGTGCGCCGGAAGTTATCGGAGCAACTCGGGTGCACACCAGGGGAGTCGGGGAAATCCTGGCGCGGTGTCAGTGCATCAGCACAGGATCCAGCCGCTCGTGTACGACCCGGCCCCCACCGATCCGGACACCCGTACGCACCGGTGGCCCGCGTGCACGGTGACCGGGCCGGCGTGGTACGAGAAGCGGCCCCTGTCGGTGACGGGCCGGTTGCCGCGGGCCTGCACGGTGACGGACATCGACTGCTTGTGGCCGGGGTGGTCCGGGGTGGTGACGGCACAGACGTAGCCGCCCCGCCGGTAGACGTGCAGGGAGCCGGTGGAGAACGGCAGTGTCCTGACCTCCCGGCCGGAGCAGGTGGAGGCCGCCGCCTGCGCGGTGCCGGGCACGGCGAGCGCCAGCGTCGCCGATCCGGTCAGGACGGCCAGGCCGAGAGCCAGCCGCCGGCGCACTCCTCCACTGTTCACTGTCGCCCCTCCCCGAACATCACTCCCACACACGTACGGGTGTACGGACGCACGGCACACGTCGAAAGGTTGCGCGCCGCGCGGGCCCGGGTCGGCGAACGCGCCGGCCCGGGTCGCGGGGGTGTGCAGGCCCGGGTCGCAGGGGTGTGCAGGTCCGGGCCTCGCGGAGCGCGCCGGCCGCTGTCGCGCGGTGCGGTCGGGGAGGCGGTCAGCGGGAGGCGCTGACCGGCTCCTCCGGCTCGGCTGCGCCGGCGAACGTCCGCCACAGCTCGGCGTACCGTCCGCCGAGGGCCAGCAGTTCGTCGTGCGTGCCGTCCTCGGCGACCCGGCCGTGGTCCATGACCACCACCCGGTCCGCGCGGGCGGCCGTGGTCAGCCGGTGGGCGACCACCAGTGTGGTGCGGCGGCCCGCGAGGCGGTCGGTGGCCTGGTTGACCTGGGCCTCGGTGGCCAGGTCCAGGGCGGCGGTCGCCTCGTCGAGCAGGAGGACGTCGGGGTCGACCAGTTCGGCCCGGGCGAGTGCGATGAGCTGACGCTGCCCGGCGGACAAGTTGCGGCCGCGCTCGGCGACCTCGTGCAGGTAGCCGCCCTCGAGCGTGGCGATCATCTCGTGCGCGCCGACCGCCCGCGCCGCGGCCTCCACCTCGGCGTCGGTGGCGTCCGGACGGCCGTAGGCGATGGCGTCGCGGACCGTGCCGGGGAAGAGGTACGCCTCCTGCGGCACGACCCCGAGCCGGTGCCGGTACGCCGTGAGGTCCAGGGCGCGCAGGTCCGTGCCGTCGACCGTGATCCGGCCGCCGGTCGGGTCGTAGAACCGGGCCACCAGCTTGACCACGGTGGACTTGCCCGCGCCGGTCTCGCCGACGAAGGCGACGGTCTGCCCGGCGGGGATGCGCAGGTCGATCCCGGTCAGCGCCTCCTCGGCGCCGTCGCCGGCGCCGTAGGCGAAGTGCACGTCCTCGAAGGCGATCTCGCCGCGCAGCGCGGGGACGTCCCGGGGCTCGGCGGCGGCCGTGGTGGACGCCGGCTCCTGGAGCAGTTCCTGGATGCGGCCGAGGGAGACGGTGGCCTGCTGGTAGCCGTCGAAGACCTGGGAGAGCTGCTGGACGGGCGCGAAGAACAGGTCGATGTACAGCAGGTACGCCACCAGCGCGCCCGTGGTCAGCGTGGCCGCCTCCACCCGGCCCGCGCCCGAGATCAGCACGGAGGCCGCCGCGACCGAGGACAGCAGCTGCACGAAGGGGAAGTACACGGAGATCAGCCACTGGCCCCGGATACGGGCCCTGCGATAGCTGTCGCTGCGCTCGGTGAACCGCCACGCGCCGTCCCGCTCCCGCCGGAAGGCCTGCACGATCCGCAGCCCGGCCACCGACTCCTGGAGGTCGGCGTTGACCACGGACACGCGCTCGCGGGCCAGCCGGTACGCCTTCACGCTGGCCCGGCGGAAGAAGAAGGTCGCGACGATCAGCGGCGGCAGCGTCGCGAAGACGACCAGGGCCAGCTGCACGTCGATCAGGAGCAGGGCGACCATGATGCCGAAGAAGGTGACGACCGAGACGAACGCCGTGACCAGGCCGGTCTGGAGGAAGGTGGACAGGGCGTCCACGTCCGTCGTCATGCGGGTCATGATCCGGCCGGTCAGCTCGCGCTCGTAGTAGTCCAGGCCGAGCCGCTGGAGCTGGGCGAAGATCTTCAGCCGCAGCGTGTACAGGACGCGTTCGCCGGTGCGGCCGGTCATCCGGGTCTCGCCGGTCTGCGCCGCCCACTGCACCAGCACGGCCAGCAGGCCGAGCAGGGCGGCCGTCCAGACCGCGCCGAGGGCCATCCTGCTCACGCCCTGGTCGATGCCGTGCCGGATCAGTACGGGCAGCAGCAGGCCCATCCCGGCGTCCACGGCGACCAGGAGCAGGCTGACGAGCAGCGGCAGCCCGAAGCCGCGCAGGAGCCGGCGCAGGCCGTAGGAGTCCTCGGGCCGCACCGCCTGTTTCTCGTCGACGTCCGGGGTGTCGGTGGCGGGCGGCAGGGCCTCCACCTGGGCCAGGAGTTCCGGGGTCGCGGGGCTGCCCGACAGGGCGGCGTCCTTCGGTTCCCGGTCGCCGGTCCACAGCCTCGGGGTCACCCCGCGCTCGGCGTCGAACTCGGCGTCCAGCTCCTCCCGTACGGAGGTGTCCTCGGCCGGGGCCACCGGCTGGGTGTGGCCGGGCGAGACGCCACCGAGCTCGTCGGGGTCGGTGAGCAGGCGGCGGTAGAGGGCGCAGCGCTCCTGGAGCTCGTCGTGGGTACCGAGGTCGGCGAGCCGGCCCTGGTCGAGGACGGCGATGCGGTCGGCGAGATGGAGGGTGGAGCGCCGGTGCGCGATGAGCAGGGTGGTCCGGCCCCGCATGACCTGGCCCAGCGCCTCGTGGATCTCGTGCTCGACCCGGGCGTCCACGGCGGAGGTGGCGTCGTCCAGGACGAGCAGGCGCGGGTCGGTGAGGATGGCGCGGGCGAGTGCGATGCGCTGGCGCTGGCCGCCGGAGAGGGTCAGGCCCTGTTCGCCGACCTTGGTGTCGTACCCCTCGGGCAGCTCGGCGATGAAACGGTCCGCCTGGGCGGTGCGGGCGGCGGCCTCGATCTGCTCCTGGGTGGCGTCGGGGCGGCCGTAGGCGATGTTGGCGCGAACGGTGTCGGAGAAGAGGAAGGAGTCCTCGGGGACCAGGCCGATCGCGGCCCGCAGGGAGTCCAGGGTCAGCTCGCGCACATCGTGCCCGCCGACGAGGACGGCACCGTGGGTGACGTCGTAGAAGCGCGGCAGCAGCAGCGAGACGGTGGACTTGCCGGAGCCGGAGGAGCCGACCACGGCGAGGGTCTCACCGGGGCGGATCTCGAAGGACAGGCCGGTCAGCACCGGGCGGCCGTCGGTGTAGCCGAAGGACACGTCGTCGAACTCGACGGTCGCGGGCGCGTCGGCGGGCAGCTCCTTGGTGCCGCCGGTCAGCGTCGGCTCGGTGTCGATCAGCTCCAGGACCCGCTCGGTGCCGGCCCGTGCCTGCTGCCCGACCGTGAGGACCACCGCGAGCATCCGGACCGGGCCGACCAGCTGGGCGAGGTAGGTGGAGAACGCCACGAACGTGCCGAGCGTGATGTGGCCGCGCACGGCGAGCCAGCCGCCGAGCGCCAGCATGGCGACCTGGCCGAGGGCGGGGACGGCCTGGAGGGCGGGGGTGAACCTCGCGTTCAGCCGGATGGTCCGCAGCCGCCCGGCGAACAGCCGCCGCCCGACCGCCCTCAGCTTCGCGGTCTCCTGCTCCTCCTGCCCGAACCCCTTCACCACGCGGACCCCGCTGACCGCGCCGTCCACGACCCCGGCGACCGCGGCGGCCTGCGCCTGCGCGTACCAGGTGGCGGGGTGCAGTCTGGTACGGCTGCGGCGGGCGATCCAGCCGAGCGCGGGCGCCACGGCCAGGGCGATCAGGGTCAGCGGCAGCGACAGCCAGGCCATGATCGCCAGGGAGATCAGGAACAGCAGCACGTTGCCGATGGTCATCGGCAGCATGAAGAGCAGGCCCTGGATCAGCTGGAGGTCGCTGGTGGCGCGGCCGACCACCTGCCCCGTGGACAGTTCGTCCTGGCGGCGGCCGTCGAGCCGGGTGATCGTCTCGTACATCTCCGTCCGCAGGTCGTGCTGGACGTCGAGGGCGAGCCGGCCGCCGTAGTAGCGGCGGACGTAGGTCAGGGCGTAGACGACGAGGGCGGCGCCGACCAGGGCGCCCGCCCACGGGGCCATGGCACGGCTGTGGTCGCCGACCACGTCGTCGATGATCACCTTGGTGATCAGCGGGACGACGGCCATCACGGCCATGCCTCCCAGGGAGGCGCCCAGGGCCAGAACCACGTCCTTGGGGCTGCGCCACGCGTACGCGGCGAGTCTGCGCACCCAGCCTCGTGTCTGCCCCGGTTGCGCTGCCACGTCGGTGCCTCCCTGACGACCTGATCTACCGGAAGGCACCAACACGGGCGGAAGCGGATTTCATCCCCGCGCGAGGTGCGGAAGGTCGGCGTGGCGGCGGTCACGGCGCTCAGGAGGGTGCCCGGACGACCGGGGGGCGACCTCCTCGTGAGCGTCAGCCGGTCGGCGGCACCGGCACGAACGGCCCGCCTGGGCGAGGTCGCCGGGATGTGGCCCGGTGGAACCGTGTACCGCAGTCCCGGGGATGCTCGGGCGATGCCCCGAATGGTCGTCACGCCGTGGTCCGTGGTGCCTCGTCCTCGGTGAGCACCGTGATCGTGCGGCCGGTCCGGCGCCCAGGGCCCGGCGCCTTCGGCTTGCCGACGCCGTGCGGGGCGAGGGGGCCGGAGGCCGAGCGCCGGAGGAACGAGCCCCGCGCTCCCCGCGCGTGCGGGGCGGTTCCCTGCGGTCGTGCACGCGGTCGGGCTTCGGGTTCGCTCCATCAGGTGGTGTGGACCACGGACGGGGCCGATCCCCCGTGACCTGCCGGAACCATGGGAGCGCCACGGCCGGCCGGCCGTGGCGCTCCGTTTCCGTGACGTCCGTCTGGAGAGTTCCGTGAAGATCCGTTCCTGGTCCCTCGCCGCCGCGCTCGCCCTGACCGCCCTGCTGCTGCCCGCCCATGCGGCGTCGGCCGCCCCGGCCGCGCCCCCGTCCTGTCCCGACGGGTCCGTGTGCTTCTGGAGCAAGGAGGGGTTCAAGGGCGACTACTGGGAGTGGACCGCGCGCAGCGGCTACCGCGACATGCCGCCCCGCCTTCACGACCACGTGGGCTCGGCCGTCGCGAGCACCCGGGCCTGCTTCGTGAACTGGCAGCCGCTCGAGAGGCGCGACGTCTTCAACGGCGACTGGCGCTCCCGCTACCTGGGCGACTTCGGCGGCCGGATCGACGGGGTGGGCCCGGGCGCCTGCTGACCTGCCGGGGAGCACGTGCGGTACCTCGCGAAGATCAGCGGTGACGAGTGCACCGGCCGTCTCGGGCCGGAGCCGGCGCGCCGCGAGATCCGCCCTGCCGTGCGGGAGACCCTGCGGCTGCTCGAACCGGGCCTCGCGGTGGTCGCCGACCGGCTGGGCGACCTCCTCGCCTGGACCTCCGCCTACGAGGCGGTCGTAACCGGCACGGGACTGCTGGACGGGGACGAGCCGAACCTCACGCGGTACGTCTTCACCGACCCGCGCGCCCGGTCCCTCTTCCCCGACTGGGACGAGGTCGCCGACGAGCAGGTCTTCGACGTGTGGCTCGGCCCGAAGGCGGAGCACGCGGAACGGCTCGCGGCGGAGCTGGCGCCCGCCGCCGGACCGGAGTTCACCCGCCGGATGAACCGCCACAAGGTCCCGGAGCGGGGCGTGCTGCGCCTGCGCCACCCCGCCGCCGGCGACCTGCGTCTGCGCCGGGAGTTCCTCGAACTCCCCACGGACGCCCAGCTGCTGCTGGTCCTCCTGCCCGACGACGAGGCGACGGCCCGGGCCCTCACCCGCCTCCGCGACCACACGGGCCACGGACACCTGAGGGCGGTCTCGTAAGGGCTCAGCCCAGGTGCGTGGGCGCGAACATGCGCAGCACCGCCGGGAGGACGACGACCGAGGGGCCCGGGGTGGAGAGGGACTTGGCGAGATCCCGTTCCAGGGTCTCGGGGGTGCTCCGGACGCCCGGAACGCCGAAGGACTCGGCCAGTGCCACGTAGTCGGGGCGGGTCAGCTCCGTCGCCGTGGGCTCGCCGAAGGCGTCGGTCATGTACTCGCGCAGGATGCCGTAGCCGCCGTCGTCGACGATCAACCAGGTGACGTTCAGGTCGTACTGGCGCGCCGTGGCCAGTTCGGCGATGGAGTACAGGGCGCCGCCGTCGCCCGAGACGGCCAGGACCGGACGGGTCGGGTCGGCCGCCGCCGCGCCGAGTGCCGCCGGGAACCCGTAGCCGAGGCCGCCGGCGCCCTGGGCCGAGTGCATGGTGTTGGGCGCCTTGGCGTCGAAGGCGGACCAGGCCCAGTAGGCCAGGATCGTCATGTCCCAGAAGGACGGCGCGTCGGCGGGCAGGGCGCGGCGCACGGAGGCCAGCACCCGCTGCTCCAGGGCGAGTTCCTGGCCGGCGATCCGGTCGGCGACCTTCGCGAGCAGCTCCCGCACCCGGTCCGGCGCCGAGGCGTCCGCGCGCTCCTCCACCGTCTCCAGCAGCGCCTGGAGGGCCGGGCGGGCGTCCGCGTGGATGCCGAGGGCCGGGTGGTTCGACTCCAGCTTGCCGAGGTCGGCCTCGATCTGGATCACTCGGCCGCGGGGCGTGAACGTGTGGTAGTTCGAGGAGAGTTCGCCCAGGCCCGAGCCGACCACGAGCAGGACGTCCGCGTCCTCGAGGAAGTCGGTGGTGTGGCGGTCCTCCAGCCAGGACTGGAGGGACAGCGGGTGCTCCCAGGGGAAGGCGCCCTTGCCGCCGAAGGTGGTGACGACGGGGGCGTTCAGCTTCTCCGCCAGCGCCCGCAGCTTCCCGGCGGCGTCCGCGCGGACCACTCCCCCACCCGCGATGATCGCCGGACGGGCCGCCTTCGACAGCAGGTCGGCCGCCACCGCGGTCAGCTCCGGGCGCGGCGGCAGGTCGTCCGGGGTGGCGTCCATCGCGGTCACCACCGGCAGCCGTGTCTCGGCGAGCAGCACGTCCTGCGGGATCTCCACCCACACCGGCCCGTGCGGGGCGGTCAGCGCCGACTTCCAGGCCTCGGCGATCGCGGACGGGATCTGGGACTGGGTGCGGACGGTGTGGACCGACTTCACCACGCCTCGGAAGGAGGCCGCCTGGTCGGGGAGTTCGTGGAGGTAGCCGTGGCGGCCGCCGCCGAGCCCGGCCGTGGGGATCTGGCTGCCGATCGCGAGGACCGGCGCGGAGGCCGCCGCCGCTTCCTGGAGCGCGGCCAGGGAGGTGAGGGCTCCCGGGCCCGTCGACAGGAGCAGCGGCGCCGCCTCACCGGTGATCCTGCCGTACGCGTCCGCCGCGAAGCCCGCGTTGTTCTCCACCCGCAGGCCCACGTAGCGCAGCGAGGATCTGCGCAGGGCGTCGAACATGCCCAGGGCGTGCTGGCCGGGCAGGCCGAAGACGGTCGTCGCGCCGAGCCCGGCCAGTGTCTCCACGACCAGGTCTCCGCCGTTCCGGCCGCGAGGGGGGTTCAGCGCGGCCTCCGTCTGCCGGTCGGTCGGGCGGAGTACCAGGTCGTGGTCGTGGGTCACAGCTCTCGGTCCTTCGGGGGAGAGTCAGGCGTTGCGGGCCGCCGCGATCTGGCGGCTCATGATGGTGGTCAGTTCGTAGGCCGTGTGGGAGGCCGCGACCGAGGTGATCTCCGCGTGGTCGTAGGCGGGCGCCACCTCGACGACGTCGGCCGAGACCAGGTTGCAGGACGCCAGTCCGCGCAGGATCTCCAGCAGTTCCCGTGAGGTCATGCCGCCGGCCTCCGGCGTGCCGGTGCCGGGCGCGTGGGCCGGGTCCAGGCAGTCGATGTCGATGGAGATGTAGAGCGGGCGGTCGCCGATGCGCCGGCGGAGCTGGTCGGCGACCTCGTCGGCGCCCCGGCGGTAGACGTCCGCGGAGGTGACGATGCCGAAGCCCATCTTCTCGTCGTCGGTGAGGTCCTGCTTGCCGTAGAGCGGGCCGCGGGTGCCGACGTGGGAGAGGGCGGAGGTGTCGAGGATGCCCTCCTCCACCGCCCGCCGGAACGGGGTGCCGTGGGTGTACTCGGCGCCGAAGTAGGTGTCCCAGGTGTCGAGGTGGGCGTCGAAGTGGAGCAGGGCCACCGGGCCGTGCTTCCTGGCGACGGACCTGAGCAGCGGCAGGGCGATGGTGTGGTCGCCGCCGAGGGTCATCAGGCGGGCGCCGGTGCCCAGGAGGTCGTCGGCGGCGGCCTCGATGGTGTCCACGGCCTCGTTGATGTTGAACGGGTTCACGGCGATGTCGCCGCCGTCCGCGACCTGGGCGAGGGCGAACGGCGAGGCGTCCTGCGCCGGGTTGTAGGGGCGCAGCAGCCGGGACGCCTCACGGATGGCGTTGCCGCCGAAGCGGGCGCCCGGCCGGTACGAGACGCCGGAGTCGAACGGCACGCCGACCACGGCGACGTCGGCGGTGCCGACCTCGTCCAGGCGGGGCAGCCGGGCGAAGGTCGCGGGGCCGGCGTACCGCGGGACGCGGGAGGAGTCGACGGGACCGCGGGGCGTCTCGTTGCTGCTCATGGTGAAATGCCTTCTTTCTGCGCTTCGTCGCGCATGTACTGCTTGCCGTCCGACTCTACTGGTGAGCCGGAACCGGGTCGGACGCGAGTTCGGAGCCGCGGCCGGCGAGCCGCTCCCGCCAGACGGCGAGGACGGCCTCGTCGGTGGGCCGGGTCGCCAGGGACACGGCGACGTAGGCGACCAGGGAGGACAGCAGGCCGTAGTAGACCGGCTCGTTGGCCAGGATGCCGTAGCCCGCCATCAGGCCGACGACCGCGAGGCCGCCGACGACCACGGAGGTCAGCGCGACCTGCGCGGTGCCGCGCTTCCACAGCAGCCCGCCGAGGATCGGCACCAGCAGCCCGCCGACGAGCAGGTTGTAGGCCACGGTCAGGGCCTCGACGACGTCGTTGAGCGCGATGGTGGTGGCGATCACCGCGACACCCATGACCAGGATGAAGGCGCGGTTGCCCGCCAGCATGGCGGCCAGATAGACGACGATCACTGTGTAGTCGACGGCCATGGAGGGGCCCTCCTTCGCGCACATCCCGGTGGCGTGTCGTTTGCGGGTGGGGGACGTCGGCAGCGGTTCGCGGGGACATCCGCCCGTACCCGCGGCTGCCGGTCCGGACCGACATTAGGTGGCCGAAAAGCGACTGCGAAGTGTACTTTTCATCCATTCGCCCGGGTCGAAACGGAGGGAACGCACATCGTGTCGGAGGCACCGTCGCCGTCCGCCCCCGCGGTCCCGCCGACCCCGCCGGTCCCGCTCTCGGCGCTGCTCGCCCGCGAGGACCTGGCCCTGCGGCAGATCGCCGGGCCGTCCGCTTCCGGCACCGTGATCCACTGGGCGCACACCTCGGAGATGGCCGACCCGTACCCGTATCTGCTCGGCGGCGAGCTGCTGCTGACGGCGGGCGTCCACGTCCCGCGCGCGGCGGTCGCGGAGGCCGGGGAGGGGTACTTCGACGCCTACGTCGCGCGGATCGTCGCCGCGGGCGGCGCGGCCCTCGGCTTCGGTCTGGCGCCGGTGCTCGACACGGTGCCGGCCGCCCTGGCGGCCGCCTGCGACGCCCGCGGCCTGCCGCTGCTCGAAGTGCCGCCGCAGACCACCTTCTCCGGCGTCGCCCGCGCGGTCTGGCAGCTGATGGCCCAGGCCCGCCTGGCCGAACTCCGCCGGATCACCGAGGCCCAGCAGAGCCTGGCCGCCGCCGCGTCCCGCCCGGACCCGGTTCCGTCGGTGCTGCGCCGGCTGGCCAAGCGGGTGGGCGGCCGTACGGTGCTGTACGGCCCCGAGGGCACCCGGGTCGCCGAGGCCGGGCGTCAGGAGCAGCCGCCCCAGGTGCGGGACGCGCTGGACGGGCTGGCCCGGGTCGTCACCAGCCGCGCCCGCTCCTCCGCCACCGACACCGTCGCGGGCCGCCACCTCGCCGCCTACACCCTGGGGGCCGGCCACGGCTTCGTGCTCGCCGTCGACTCCCCGCACCGCGAACCGGGCGACCACACCATCGCCTCCGTGGCCGCCGTGCTGCTGACCCTGCTGACCGGCGAGCACCAGAGCGGTGCGGGCGCGGCTCGCTCCTCGGCGCTGGTACGACTGTTGCTGGGGGCCCCGCCCGAGGAGGTCGCGCCGCTGCTCGGGGACGGGCGGTGGCTCGTCGTGCACGCGCGTCCCGGTGCGCAGGCCGCCGACGCGATGGCGGCCTCCGCGCTGGGCGCCGCGCTCGGGTCGGCGCTGGTCGACCTCGCGGACGGCGTCGTACGGGTCCTCGTCCCCGCCGACCGCGAACCGGACCCGCAGCCCGGCTGGACGCTCGGCGTCAGCGCGGCCGTCGCCCCGGCCGACTGGCCGGCCGCCGACACCCAGGCGGCCCGCGCCCTGGCCCGCGCGCACGCCACCCGCGCCGCGCTGGTCCGGCACGGCGCCCCCGGCGGCGCCGGCGGCCTCGCCGACCTGATCCCGCCCGCCGAGGCCGACGCCCACGCCCGCGCCCTGCTGGCCCCGCTCACCCCGGTCCTCGCCGAGACCCTGCGCACGTGGCTCTCCCTGCACGGCAGCTGGGACCGCACCGCGGTCGCCCTGTCCGTGCACCGCAACACGGTCCGCCAGCGCGTCACCCGCTGCGCCGGTCTCCTGGGCGCCGACCTGGACGACCCGGACACCCGCATGGAGCTGTGGTTCGCCCTGCGCAGGTGCTGAGCCGCACGGCCCCAGGGGCACGAGCGGCGTGAGCCCCGTCCCAGCGGCCGGAACACCGGCGACGCGCGCGGATCACTGCATCACAATGGGTGGCATGCCGATAACCGGGACGCCCAGCCGCGCCGAACTCCTCGACCACCTCGTGAAGACCCGTATCGCCGGGAACGTCGCCACCCCCCGCGAGAACAACCTCTCCCACTACCGCAAGCTGTCGAACGGCGACCGCAACTTCTGGCTCGGCCTGGAACTCGGCGACCGCTGGAGCGACGAGCAGGACGTCCTGGCGGTGATGGCGGAACGGGTCGGCGTCAGCGACGACCCGGAGCACCGGTACGGCCAGGACACCATCGACCCCGAGCTGACCGTGGCCGCACTGGAGCGGATGGCCGGCAGGCTGCGCAAGGCGGCCGACGGCCGGCAGCGGGTGCTGTTCGCCACCGGTCACCCCGGCGGACTGCTCGACGTGCACCGCGCCACCGCCGCCGCGCTGCGCGCCGCCGGGTGCGAGATCATCGTCATCCCGGACGGACTCCGGACCGACGAGGGCTACGTGATGCAGTTCGCGGACGTGGCGGTGCTGGAGCACGGCGCGTCACTGTGGCACACCCACTCCGGCGAGCCGATGCGCGCGATCCTCACCGGCCTGGAGCGCGAGGGGCGCCCGCTGCCGGACCTGGTCGTCGCCGACCACGGCTGGGCGGGCTGTGCCGGACAGCACGGCGTGGACTGCGTGGGCTACGCCGACTCCAACGACCCGGCGCTCTTCCTGGCCGAGGCGGAGGGGACGGTGCAGGTGACGGTCCCGCTCGACGACCACGTGGTCAGCCCCCGGTACTACGACCCGATGACGGCGTATCTGCTGGACCAGGCGGGCCTGGCCGGCTGACCGCCCCGACGGGCCCTCACCGCTTCCGGGGCACGCGGACCACGCCCTCCTGGATGACCGAGATCGCCAGACGCCCGTCCTGCGTGTAGATGCGGGCCTGGCCGAGGCCCCGTCCACCGTGGGCGGAGGGGGACTCCTGGTCGTACAGCAGCCACTCGTCGGCCCGGAAGGGCCGGTGGAACCACATGGCGTGGTCCAGCGAGGCCCCGACGACGTCGCCGACCGCCCAGCCGCCCCGGCCGTGCGCGAGCAGGACCGAGTCCAGCAGTGTCATGTCGGAGACGTAGGTGGCGAGCACGACGTGCAGCAGCGGCTGGTCTATGGCGCCCTCGAGCTTGCCGTTGGTGCGGAACCACACCTGCGAGTGCGGCTCGCGCGGCTCGCCGAACCTGCCGTACGGCGGTTCGGCGACGTAGCGCAGGTCGACCGCCTCGCGGGCCTCCAGGAAGCGCTCGACGACCTCGGGGGCGAGGTGGCCGTAGTCCCGCATGCGCTCCTGCGAGGTGGGCAGGGTGGCCGGGTCCGGGGCGGGCGGCATCGGGGCCTGGTGGTCCAGGCCCTCCTCGTACGTCTGGAAGGACGACGAGAGGTGGAAGATCGGCTGCCCGTGCTGGACGGCGACCACCCGGCGGGTGGTGAAGGAGCGGCCGTCGCGGATGCGGTCCACCGTGTAGACGATGGGCGCGCCGGGGTCGCCGGGCCGCAGGAAGTAGGCGTGCAGCGAGTGCGCGTGCCGGTCCTCGGGAACCGTGCGCCCGGCGGCGACCAGTGCCTGCGCCGCGACCTGCCCGCCGAAGACGCGCGGGACCACGGCGGAGCGCGACTTCCCACGGAAGATGTCCTGCTCGATCCGCTCGAGGTCGAGCAGATCGAGCAGCGACTGAAGTGCCTGACTCATGCGTCAGTTGTATCCTGCACCGATTTCGCGGATCCGTCGGGGCCCTTACAGGCCCATGTCCTTGGCGATGATCGTCTTCATGATCTCGCTGGTGCCGCCGTAGATCCGGTTGACGCGGTTGTCCGCGTACAGGCGGGCGATCGGGTACTCGTTCATGAAGCCGTAGCCGCCGTGCAACTGGAGGCACCGGTCGATGACGCGGTGGGCGACCTCGGTGCAGAACAGCTTCGCGGAGGCGGCCTCGGCGGCGGTCAGCTCGCCGGCGTCCAGGGCCTCGGTGGCCCGGTCGACGACGGCCTCGGCGGCGTCCACCTCGGCCTGGCAGGCGGCCAGCTCGAACTTGGTGTTCTGGAAGGCGGCGACCGGCTTGCCGAAGACGGTGCGCTGCTGGACGTACTCCTTGGCGAACCGGACGGCGGCCTTGGCCTGCGCGTAGGCGCCGAAGGCGATGCCCCAGCGCTCGGAGGCGAGGTTGTGGCCGAGGTAGTAGAAGCCCTTGTTCTCCTCGCCGAGGAGGTCCTCGACGGGGACCTTGACGTCGACGAACGCCAGCTCGGCGGTGTCGGAGGTCTTCAGACCGAGCTTGTCGAGCTTGCGGCCCACGGAGTAGCCCTCGGCCTTGGTGTCCACGACGAAGAGGGAGATGCCGAAGCGGCGGTCGTCCTCGCGCGGCGCGGAGGTGCGGGCGCAGACGATCATACGGTCGGCGTGCACGCCACCGGTGATGAAGGTCTTGGCGCCGTTGAGGACGTAGTGCGTGCCGTCCTCGGAGAGCTTGGCGGTGGTCTTCATGCCCGCGAGGTCCGAGCCGGTGCCCGGCTCGGTCATCGCGATGGCCCACATCTCCTCGCCGGTGACGAACTTCGGCAGGTAGCGCTTCTTCTGCTCGTCGGTGGCGAGCAGCTTGATGTACGGCAGGCCCAGCAGCACGTGCACACCGGAGCCGCCGAAGGAGACGCCGGCCCGTGCGGTCTCCTCGTACAGGACGGCCTCGAACTTGTGCGTGTCCAGGCCGGCGCCGCCGAACTCCTCCGGCACGTTGATGCCGAAGACGCCCAGCTCGCCCAGCTTGTAGTAGAACTCGCGCGGGGCCTGTCCGGCGGCGAACCACTCGTCGTAGACGGGGACGACCTCGGCCTCGATGAAGGCGCGGAGGGTCTCCCGGAACGCCTCGTGATCCTCGTTGAACACCGTACGGCGCACGCCGCCACCTCCACGGACATCGTCACTGTCTAAGCGCTTGCTCACACAAACGTACCGGCGAGTACGGCCAGGAGTAAAGAAGGGGACTTCGTAACGCTCGTCACGCGAGAGACCCAGGGGGCGCGGCGAACCGCGCGGGCGACCACGACACGGCCGCGGCCGCCCGCGCCGGACGACCACCCCACCCGGAAGGCGCCCAGGGGCGCGGCGGCGAAGCCCCGCGGCCCCTCCCCCGCTCGGCCCTCCGCAGGCGGATCGCTCAGCCCGCCGCGGGCTGACTCGCCGCGGCGAAGGCGCCCCGCGCCATCCGGTGCAGCAGCTCCGCCGTCGCCCCCCGCCCCGGCAGGAACCCGCGCCGCCCCAGGTGGGGCGTGGAGTTCAGCAGGCCGAAGACGGAGTGGACGGCCGAGCGCGCGGCCGGCTCGGCCAGGTCGGGGTGGACCTGGCGGACCACCTCCACCCACAGTTCGACGTACTGCCGCTGGAGCTGGCGCACCAGCTTGCGGTCGCTGTCCCGCAGGCGGTCCAGCTCACGGTCGTGCAAGGTGATGAGGGGACGGTCGTCGAGCGCGAAGTCGATGTGCCCCTCGATGAGCGAGTCGAGGACCGCCTCCGCACCCGCCACCTGACCGGCCTCCGCCAGGCGTCGCTTCGCACCCATCAGCAGCCGGCCGCTGATGCCCACCAGCAGCTCGGCGAGCATCGCGTCCTTGCCCGCGAAGTGCCGGTACAGGCCCGGTCCGCTGATGCCCACCGCGGCGCCTATCTCGTCGACCCCGACGCCGTGGAAGCCGCGTTCGGCGAAGAGCCGCGCGGCTTCCCTGAGGATCTGCTCGCGGCGGGTGGGGGCGTCGGTTCGCGTGGTCATGAAAACAATTCTAGACAGGATGGTTAGCGCTCGTTAACCTGGAGGAAATGGGTTAACGCTCATTAACAGTGGACCACGTCGAACCACCGGGTGAGGGGACCACAGGAATGCACGAGGCACCGGAGCTGACGAGCGCGGCCGACCCCGCGTCGGAGGCCTGGCGGGCCAACGAACAGGCACACCGCGCGCTCGTCGAGGAGCTGCGCGGCAAGCTCGCCGCCGCGCGGCTCGGCGGCGGCGAGAAGGCGCGGGCCCGCCACACCGCGCGCGGGAAGCTGCTGCCGCGCGACCGCGTGGACACCCTGCTCGATCCGGGCTCGCCCTTCCTGGAGCTGGCCCCGCTGGCCGCCGACGGGATGTACGACGGACAGGCCCCGGCGGCCGGGGTGATCGCCGGGATCGGCCGGGTCAGCGGGCGCGAGTGCGTGATCGTCGCCAACGACGCCACCGTCAAGGGCGGCACGTACTACCCGATGACGGTGAAGAAGCACCTGCGCGCCCAGGAAGTGGCCCTGGAGAACCGCCTGCCGTGCCTGTACCTCGTCGACTCCGGCGGCGCCTTCCTGCCGATGCAGGACGAGGTCTTCCCCGACCGCGAGCACTTCGGGCGGATCTTCTACAACCAGGCCCGGATGTCCGGCGCCGGGATCCCGCAGATCGCCGCCGTCCTCGGGTCGTGCACCGCCGGCGGCGCGTACGTCCCGGCGATGAGCGACGAGGCCGTGATCGTCCGCAACCAGGGCACGATCTTCCTGGGCGGGCCGCCGCTGGTGAAGGCGGCCACCGGTGAGGTGGTGACCGCCGAGGAGCTGGGCGGCGGCGAGGTGCACTCCCGCGTCTCCGGCGTCACCGACCATCTGGCCGAGGACGACGCCCACGCCCTGCGGATCGTGCGGAACATCGTCGCCACCCTCCCCGCGCGCCGGTCGCTGCCCTGGGAGGTCACCGAGCCGGTGGAGCCCAAGGTCGATCCCTTCGGGCTCTACGGCGCCGTGCCGGTCGACTCCCGCACCCCCTACGACGTCCGCGAGATCATCGCGCGTCTGGTCGACGGTTCGCGGTTCGCCGAGTTCAAGGCCGAGTTCGGGCAGACCCTGGTCACCGGGTTCGCCCGGATCCACGGCCACCCGGTGGGGATCGTCGGCAACAACGGCATCCTGTTCTCCGAGTCCGCCCAGAAGGGCGCCCACTTCATCGAGCTGTGCGACCAGCGCGGGATCCCGCTGCTGTTCCTGCAGAACATCTCCGGCTTCATGGTGGGCCGCGACTACGAGGCCGGCGGCATCGCCAAGCACGGCGCCAAGATGGTCACGGCCGTCGCCTGCACCCGCGTGCCCAAGCTGACCGTCGTCGTCGGCGGGTCCTACGGCGCGGGCAACTACTCGATGTGCGGCCGGGCCTACTCCCCCCGCTTCCTGTGGATGTGGCCGAACGCCAAGATCTCGGTGATGGGCGGCGAGCAGGCCGCCTCCGTGCTCGCCACCGTCAAGCGGGACCAGCTCGAGGCACGTGGCGAGGAGTGGCCGGTGGAGGACGAGGAGTCCTTCAAGTCCCCCGTCCGCGCGCAGTACGAGCGCCAGGGCAACGCCTACTACGCCACCGCCCGCCTCTGGGACGACGGCGTGATCGACCCGCTGGACACCCGCCAGGTCCTGGGCCTCGCCCTGACCGCGTGCGCCAACGCCCCGCTGGGCGACCCCCAGTTCGGCGTCTTCCGGATGTGAGGGGGACCTCGTAGACATGTTCGAAACAGTTCTGGTGGCCAACCGCGGCGAGATCGCCGTCCGCGTCATCCGCACCCTGCGCGCGCTCGGGGTGCGCTCGGTGGCGGTCTTCTCCGACGCCGACGCGGACGCCCGGCACGTCCGGGAGGCCGACACGGCCGTGCGGATCGGCCCGGCGCCCGCGGCCGAGAGCTACCTGTCCGTCGAGCGGCTGCTTCAGGCCGCCGCCCGGACCGGTGCCCAGGCCGTCCACCCCGGGTACGGCTTCCTCGCGGAGAACGCCGGCTTCGCGCGCGCCTGCGAGGAGGCGGGGCTGGTCTTCATCGGCCCTCCGGCGGACGCGATCTCCCTGATGGGCGACAAGATCCGCGCGAAGGAGACGGTGCGGGCGGCCGGCGTGCCGGTCGTGCCCGGCTCCAGCGGCTCCGGACTCACCGACGAACAGTTGGCCGAGGCCGCCCGCGGGATCGGCATGCCGGTGCTGCTGAAGCCGTCCGCCGGCGGCGGCGGCAAGGGCATGCGGCTGGTGCGGGACGAGGCCGTGCTGGCGGACGAGATCGCCGCCGCCCGCCGCGAGGCCCGCGCCTCCTTCGGCGACGACACCCTGCTCGTGGAGCGCTGGATCGACCGGCCCCGGCACATCGAGATCCAGGTCCTGGCCGACGGCCATGGCCACGTGATCCACCTCGGCGAGCGCGAGTGCTCCCTCCAGCGCCGCCACCAGAAGATCATCGAGGAGGCGCCCAGCGTGCTCCTCGACGAGGAGATCCGCGCGGCGATGGGCGAGGCGGCGGTCCAGGCGGCCCGCTCCTGCGGCTACCGGGGCGCGGGCACGGTGGAGTTCATCGTCCCCGGCGGCGACCCGTCCTCGTACTACTTCATGGAGATGAACACCCGTCTCCAGGTGGAGCACCCGGTCACCGAGCTCGTCACCGGCCTGGACCTGGTGGAGTGGCAGCTGCGGGTGGCGGCCGGCGAGCGCCTGCCGTACGCGCAGGAGGACGTCGCCCTCACCGGTCACGCGATCGAGGCCCGGCTGTGCGCGGAGGACCCCGCGCGCGGCTTCCTGCCCTCCGGCGGCACGGTGCTGCGGCTGCGCGAGCCGCAGGGCGACGGCGTGCGCACCGACTCCGGGCTCAGCGAAGGCACCGAGGTCGGCAGCCTGTACGACCCGATGCTGTCCAAGGTGATCGCGTACGGCCCGGACCGCGCGACCGCGCTGCGCAAGCTCCGCGCGGCACTCGCGGAGACGGTCACGCTGGGCGTGCAGACCAACGCCGGGTTCCTGCGCCGGCTGCTGGCCCACCCCGCGGTCATGGCGGGCGAGCTGGACACGGGGCTGGTCGAGCGGGTGGTCGACGAACTGGTCCCCGCCGACGTACCGGAGGAGGTCTACGAGGCGGCCGCGGCCGTCCGGCTGGACGCGCTGCGGCCCAAGGGCCCGGGCTGGACGGACCCGTTCTCCGTGCCGTCCGGCTGGCGGCTGGGTGGTGAGCCCAAACCGGTGGCCTTCCCCCTGCGCGTCAACGACCCGGTGACGTACGCCCCGCGCGGCACCCACGCGGTCACCGCGGACACGGTCTCCGTCACGCTCGACGGGGTCCGCCACACCTTCCACCGCGCCGCGGACTGGCTGGGCCGCGACGGCGACGCCTGGCATGTGCGCGACCACGACCCGGTGGCCGCCTCCCTCGTCCGCGCGGCCCACTCCGGCGCCGACTCGCTGACCGCCCCCATGCCGGGCACGGTCACGGTGGTGAAGGTCGCCGTCGGCGACGAGGTGGCCGCGGGCCAGAGCCTGCTGGTGGTCGAGGCCATGAAGATGGAGCACGTCATCTCCGCCCCGCACGCCGGCACGGTCACCGAGCTGGACGTCACACCGGGCACCACCGTCGCCATGGACCAGGTGCTGGCGGTCATCGCGCCGGCGGAGGAGGAAACGGCATGAGCACTCCGGAACTTGGTCTTCCCATGGCCGTCCCGGCCCCTGGCCTGCCCGCCCGGGTCAGGATCCACGAGGTCGGCCCGCGCGACGGTCTGCAGAACGAGAAGGCGACCGTGCCGACGGAGGTCAAGGCGGAGTTCATCCGCCGCCTCGCCGACGCGGGCCTGACCACGATCGAGGCCACCAGCTTCGTCCACCCCACGTGGGTGCCTCAACTCGCCGACGCGGAGCAGCTGTTCCCGATGGTGAGCGGGCTTCCGGTGGACCTGCCCGTCCTCGTCCCGAACGAGCGCGGCCTGGAGCGGGCCCTGTCGCTGGGCGCGAGCCGGGTCGCCGTGTTCGCCAGCGCCACCGAGTCCTTCGCGAAGGCCAACCTCAACCGGACGGTGGACGAGGCGCTGGCCATGTTCGAGCCGGTGGTGCGGCGGGCCAAGGACGGCGGCGCGCACGTGCGCGGCTATCTGTCGATGTGCTTCGGCGACCCGTGGGAGGGGCCGGTGCCGGTCGCCCAGGTCGTCCGCGTCTGCCGGGCGCTGCGCGACATGGGCTGCGACGAGCTGAGCCTCGGCGACACCATCGGCGTCGCCACGCCCGGCCATGTGCTTCGGCTGCTGGCCGCGCTGAACGAGGCCGGTGTGCCCACCGACGTCATCGGCGTCCACTTCCACGACACCTACGGCCAGGCCCTCGCCAACACCCTGGCCGCACTCCAGCACGGCGTCACCACCGTGGACGCCTCCGCGGGCGGCCTCGGCGGCTGCCCGTACGCCAAGTCCGCCACCGGCAACCTCGCCACCGAAGACCTCGTGTGGATGCTGCGGGGCCTCGGCATCGACACCGGAGTCGACCTCGGCCGTCTCGTCGCCACGAGCGAGTGGATGGCCGGGCGGCTGGGCCGGCCCAGTCCCTCCCGCACCCTGCGTGCTCTCTCCCACAAGGAGCAGTGACCGACCATGAACCACCGACTGACCCCTGAGCTGGAGGAACTCCGCCGCACGGTGGAGGGGTTCGCGCACGACGTCGTGGCGCCGAAGATCGGCGACTTCTACGAGCGGCACGAGTTCCCCTACGAGATCGTCCGCGAGATGGGCCGCATGGGCCTGTTCGGCCTGCCGTTCCCGGAGGAGTACGGCGGCATGGGCGGCGACTACCTCGCGCTCGGCATCGCCCTGGAGGAACTGGCCCGGGTGGACTCGTCCGTGGCCATCACCCTCGAGGCGGGCGTCTCCCTGGGCGCCATGCCGATCCATCTGTTCGGCACCGAGGAGCAGAAGCGCACCTGGCTGCCCAAGCTGTGCACGGGCGAGATCCTCGGCGCCTTCGGCCTCACCGAGCCCGACGGCGGCTCGGACGCGGGCTCCACCCGGACCACGGCACGGCTGGACCCGGACACCGACGAGTGGGTGATCAACGGCACCAAGTGCTTCATCACCAACTCCGGCACCGACATCACCGGCCTGGTGACGGTGACGGCGGTGACGGGCCGCAAGCCCGACGGCAAGCCGCTCATCTCCTCGATCATCGTCCCCTCCGGCACACCCGGCTTCACGGTCGCGCCCGCCTACTCGAAGGTCGGCTGGAACGCCTCGGACACCCGTGAGCTGTCCTTCCAGGACGTCCGGGTGCCGGCCGCCAACCTGCTGGGCGAACAGGGCCGCGGCTACGCGCAGTTCCTGCGCATCCTCGACGAGGGCCGGATCGCGATCGCGGCGCTGGCGACGGGGCTGGCCCAGGGCTGTGTGGACGAGTCGGTGAAGTACGCGAAGGAGCGCCAGGCCTTCGGCAGGCCGATCGGCGCCAACCAGGCGATCCAGTTCAAGATCGCCGACATGGAGACGAAGGCCCACACCTCCCGGCTGGCCTGGCGGGACGCGGCCTATCGCCTGGTGGCCGGCGAGCCGTTCAAGAAGGAGGCGGCCCTGGCGAAGCTGTACTCGTCGACGATCGCGGTCGACAACGCCCGCGACGCCACGCAGATCCACGGCGGCTACGGCTTCATGAACGAGTATCCGGTCGCGCGCATGTGGCGCGACTCCAAGATCCTGGAGATCGGCGAGGGCACGAGCGAGGTGCAGCGGATGCTGATCGCCCGGGAGCTGGGGCTCACCGGCTGACACTCCGGCAGCGGGCCCCGGCCGGAGAGCCGCCGGGGCGGACGGGCGCGGCGTCCCGCCCTCTGGACACGAACTGAGGTTAGGCTAACCTACCTTCGAACCTGTCCGGCGGGCGCTCCGCCCCGTTCGAAAGCAGTCACACCCATGCCCTTTGCCCGTGCCACCCACCTCTCCCGCCGCGGCATCCTCGCCGCGGGCGGCGCCCTCGGCCTCGGGGCCGCGCTCGCGGCCTGCGGCACCGACGACGCGAAAAGCGGCGGCCCGGGCAGCGGGACGGCGGCCGCCAGGTCCGGCCCGTGGACCTTCGAGGACGACCGCGGGCAGACCGCCAAGGCCGACCGGGTCCCGGCGAACATCGTGGCGTTCGTGGGCGTCGCGGCCGCGCTGTACGACTACGGCGTCCGGGCCAAGGGCGTCTTCGGCCCCACGACGGCCAAGGGCGGCAAGGCCGATGTGCAGGCCGGCGACATGGACGTCAGCAAGGTGACGGTCCTCGGCAACGAGTGGGGCCAGTTCAACATCGAGAAGTACGCGGCCCTCGCGCCCGACGTCCTCATCTCCACGATGTTCGACGACGCCGGCACCCTCTGGTACGTCCCGGAGGAGTCCAAGAAGAAGATCCTGGCGGTGGGCGCCCCCAGCGTCGGCATCTCCGTGTACGACCGTCAGCTGCCCGAGCCGCTCCAGCGCATGCTGGCGCTCGCCGAGTCGCTCGGCGGGGACGTCACCGGCGACAAGGTCCGGCAGGCCAAGAAGCGCTTCGAGGACGCGGCCGCCCGGTTGCGCGCCGCCGCCAAGGCCAAGCCGGAGATCAAGGTGATGGCCGGATCGGCCAGCCAGGACCTGTTCTACGTCTCCGGCACCAACCTCTCCATCGACCTGGAGTACTTCAAGGCCCTCGGCGTGAACTTCGTCGAGCCGCCGGAGAAGGCCAAGGCCCAGGGCGGCGGCTGGTACGAGTCGCTGAGCTGGGAGAACATCGACAAGTACCCGGCCGACATCATCATGATGGACAACCGCACCTCGGCCGTCCAGCCCGCCGGCATCACCCAGGGCACCTGGAAGAAGCTCCCCGCGGTCAAGGCCGGCCAGGTCATCGCCCGCAACCCCGAGCCGATCCTGTCCTACGACAAGTGCGCCCCGTTCCTCGAGGACCTCGCGAAGGCCATCGAGACCGCGAAGAAGGTCTCCTGACCCGCGCGAACGGCGCCGCGCCTCGCGTCCAGCAGCCCCACAAAGCGCCCTGACGACGACTCAGGAGTACACATGACCACGGCCGTGGCCGCCCCGTTCCGCTTCTTCTCCCTGCAGGTCGTACGGACGAGGCGGCTCGGTCCGTCCCTGCTCCGGGTCACCTTCGCCGGACCCGACCTGAGGGCCTTCCACTCTCACGGCAGGGACCAGTCCCTGTCGCTGTTCCTGCCCCGTCCGGGCCGGCCCGAGCCCGTGGTACCGGTCGAGCTCGGCGAGAGCTGGTGGCAGGCCTGGCGCGGACTGCCCGACGATGTGCGGGCGGCGATGCGCTCCTACACGCTGCGTGCGCTGCGCCGCGACCCCGACGAGATCGACATCGACTTCGCGCTGCACGGCGTCGAACCCGGGGCCGCCTCCCCGGCCGGACCCGCCTCCCGCTGGGCGGCACACGCCGTGCCCGGCGACCGGGTGCTGCTGCTCGGCCCGGCCGTCGCCGACAACCGGGCCATCCGCTTCCGCCCGCCCGAGGACACCGACCTGGTCGTGCTGTGGGGCGACGAGACCGCCGTACCGGCCGCCACCGCGATCCTCGAGTCCCTCCCGGCCGGCCTCCGGGTGCACGCCTGGCTGGAGGTGCCGCACGCCGGTGACATCCAGGACATGCCGACGCCCGCGGACGCGGACATCACCTGGCTCGTACGGCACGAGGGGTCCGCCACCACCGTCGACGCCGTACGGACCGCCCGACTGCCCGCCGCCGAGCGTCCGTACGTGTGGCTCGCGGGCGAGTCCGGACAGGTGAAGGCGTTGCGGCGGCACTTCGTCGATGAGCGCGGCCTCGACCGGCGGCGCATCGCCTTCGTCGGCTACTGGCGGCAGGGGATGACGGAGGAGCAGCTGCGGGTGGCGGAGTAACGGCCCCTGAAGGGACGCCGGTCACCGGAGAGGCATGCCTCGATTTCGAAAAGTTAGGTTAGGCTAACCTAAGTTGAATCCACTGCGGAGGACCCCCCACATGCGCTCACACCTGCTCAATGACCTCACCGCGGAGCACTACCGCCGCTCCGTGAGCGAAGGAGTCGAGCGGGTGGCCGCCAAACTCGCCGCCACCGGACGTCCGTTCACCGGCGTCACCGTCGACGACCTCGCTCCCCGCATCGAGCGGATCGACCTGGACCGGCCGCTGCACGACACCACGGCGGTCCTGGACGAACTGGAGGAGGTCTATCTGCGCGACGCGGTCTACTTCCACCACCCCCGCTATGTCGCCCACCTCAACTGCCCGGTGGTGATCCCCGCGGTCCTGGGCGAGGCCGTCCTGTCCGCCGTCAACTCCTCCCTGGACACCTGGGACCAGTCGGCCGGCGGCACCCTGATCGAGCGCAAACTCATCGACTGGACCGCCGCCCGCATCGGGCTCGGACCCGCCGCCGACGGCGTCTTCACCTCCGGCGGCACCCAGTCCAACCTCCAGGCGCTGCTGCTGGCCCGCGAGGAGAGCAAGACGGACGGCCTGGCCCGGCTGCGGATCTTCGCCTCCGAGGTCAGCCACTTCAGCGTCAGGAAGTCCGCGAAACTCCTCGGGCTGGGCCAGGAAGCCGTGGTCCCGGTCCCCGTCGACCACGACAAGCGCATGCGGACGGTCGCACTCGCCCACGAACTGGAGCGCTGCCGCCGCGACGGCCTGGTACCGATGGCCGTCGTCGCCACCGCCGGCACCACCGACTTCGGCTCCATCGACCCGCTGCCCGAGATCGCCGGGCTGTGCGCGCGGTACGCCACCTGGCTGCACGTCGACGCCGCCTACGGCTGCGGCCTGCTCGCCTCCCTGAAGCACCGGAACCGCCTCGACGGCATCGAACACGCCGACTCGGTCACCGTCGACTTCCACAAGTCCTTCTTCCAGCCCGTGAGTTCGTCCGCCGTGCTGGTCCGGGACGCGGCCACCCTGCGGCACGCCACCTACCACGCGGACTACCTCAACCCCCGCCGCACGGTGCTGGAACGCATGCCCAACCAGGTCGACAAGTCCCTCCAGACGACCCGGCGCTTCGACGCCCTGAAGCTGTGGATGACGCTGCGGGTGATGGGCGCCGACGGCATCGGCGAACTCTTCGACGAGGTCTGCGACCTGGCGCGGGAGGGCTGGCGGCTGCTGGCCGCCGACCCCCGCTTCGACGTCGTCGTGGAGCCCGCCCTGTCCACCCTGGTTTTCCGCTGCATCCCGGCGGCCGTCACCGACCCGGCCGAGATCGACCGCGCCAACCTCTACGCCCGCAAGGCCCTGTTCGCCTCCGGCGACGCCGTGGTCGCGGGCACCAAGGTCGACGGTCGCCACTACCTGAAGTTCACCCTGCTCAACCCCGAGACCCGGCCGGCCGACCTCGCCGCCGTCCTCGACCTGATCGCCGGCCACGCCGAGCAGTACCTGGGAGAGTCCCTTGACCGCGCGTCCTGAAGCCCCGAACGGCGCCTACGACCTGGTGGGGATCGGGCTCGGCCCCTTCAACCTGGGCCTGGCCTGCCTCACCGAGCCGATCGCCGACCTCAGCGGCGTCTTCCTGGAGTCCAAGCCCGACTTCGAGTGGCACGCGGGGATGTTCCTCGACGGTGCCCACCTCCAGACCCCCTTCATGTCGGACCTGGTCACCCTGGCCGACCCGACCTCGCCGTACTCCTTCCTCAACTACCTCAAGGAGAAGGGACGGCTGTACTCGTTCTACATCCGCGAGAACTTCTACCCGCTGCGGATCGAGTACGACGACTACTGCCGCTGGGCGGCGGGCAAGCTGAGCGGCGTCCGCTTCGGCACCACGGTCACCGAGGTGACGTACGAGGACGAGCTGTACGTGGTGCGCACCGAGCACGGCGAGACGTTCCGCGCCCGGCACCTGGTCCTCGGCACCGGCACGGTCCCCTTCGTCCCGCCGGCCTGCCGGGACCTCGGCGGCGACCTCCTGCACACCTCCCAGTACATGCACCGCAGGGCGGAGCTGAAGCGGAAGAAGTCCCTCACGATCGTCGGCAGCGGACAGAGCGCCGCGGAGATCTACCACGAGTTGCTCTCCGAGATCGACGTCCACGGCTACCGCCTGAACTGGGTCACCCGCTCCCCGCGGTTCTTCCCGCTGGAATACACCAAGCTGACCCTGGAGATGACCTCCCCGGACTACGTCGACTACTTCCACGCGCTGCCCGAGGAGACCCGCCACCGGCTGGCGAAGCAGCAGAAGGGCCTGTTCAAGGGCATCAACTCGGACCTGATCGACTCGATCTTCGACCTGCTCTACCGGAAGCACGCCGAGAGCGGCGGCCGCCCGGTCCCCACCCGGCTGCTGACCAACTCCTCGCTGACGACGGCCGCGTACGCCGATGGCGTGTACACCCTCGGCTTCCACCAGGACGAGCAGCACAAGGACTTCGAGATCCGCACCGAGGGCCTGGTGCTGGCCACCGGCTACCACTATGAGCCCCCGGCGTTCCTCGACCCGGTCCGCGACCGTCTCCGCTTCGACGGCCACGGCCGCTTCGACATCGCCCGCAACTACGCCATCGACGTGACGGGCCGGGGCGTCTTCCTCCAGAACGCCGGCGTCCACACCCACAGCGTCACCAGTCCCGACCTGGGCATGGGCGCCTACCGCAACTCGTACATCATCCGCGAGTTGCTCGGCACCGAGTACTACCCGGTCGAGAAGACCATCGCCTTCCAGGAGTTCGCCGCATGACCTTCACGATCCGTCCGCTGGACCCGCCGAAGGACGCCCGGCTGCTGCACGGCTGGGTGACGCACCCGAAGGCGGCGTTCTGGATGATGCGGGACGCCACGCCGGAGGATGTCGAGCGCGCGTACGCGGACATCGCGGCGGACGAGCACCACCACGCCTTCCTCGGCCTGCACGAGGGCGACCCCGCCTTCCTGATGGAGCGGTACGACCCGGCCCACCGGGAGCTGGTCGGGCTGTACGAGCCGGAGCCGGGCGATGTGGGCATGCACTTCCTGGTCGCGCCCACCGACACACCCGTGCACGGTTTCACCCTGGGTGTGATCACCGCGGTGATGCGGCGCCTGTTCGAGGACCCGGCGGTGCGCCGGGTCGTGGTGGAGCCGGACGTACGCAACAAGGCCGTGCACACCCTGAACGAGGCCGTCGGGTTCGTGCCCGAGCGGGAGATACGGAAGCCGGAGAAGAGAGCCCTGCTGAGCTTCTGCACGCGCGAGCGGTTCACCGCGGCCACGGGGGTGGCCGTATGAGCCTTGCCGGCGCCGCCGCCCACCTCTCCCCCGAGCGTTGGGCGGTCGCCGAGCGTCTGCTCATACGCAAGGCGCTCGCCGAGTTCGCGCACGAACGGCTGATCACGCCCGAGCCGGAGGGTGAGCGCTACGTCGTCCGCGGCGACGACGGGCTCACCGCCTACCGGTTCCTCGCCGTCCGGCGCGCCCTGGACCACTGGCAGGTCGACGCGGGCACCATCACCCGACATCGCGAGGGCACCGAACTCCCCCTGTCGGCCCTGGACTTCTTCGTCGAGTTCAAGGAGTCCCTGGGCCTGAGCGACGAGATCCTGCCGGTCTACCTGGAGGAGATCTCCTCCACTCTGTCCAGCACCTGCTACAAGCTCGCCAGGCCGCCGGTCTCGTCGGCCGAGCTGGCGCGGGGCTCCTTCCAGGACATCGAGACCGGCATGAGCGAGGGCCACCCGTGCTTCGTGGCCAACAACGGCCGGCTGGGCTTCGGTCTGCACGAGTACCTGGCGTACGCCCCCGAGACGGCGAGCCCGGTCCGGCTGGTGTGGCTGGCCGCGCACCGCTCGCGGGCGGCGTTCACCGCGGGCGCCGGGATCGAGTACGAGTCGTTCCTGCGGGCGGAGCTGGGCGAGGCGACGGTCCGCCGGTTCCACGGCGTGCTCACCGGTCGGGGCCTGGACCCCGCCGACTACCTGTTCATCCCCGTCCACCCCTGGCAATGGTGGAACAAGCTCTCCGTCACCTTCGCCGCCGAGGTGGCCCGCGGGCACCTGGTGTGCCTGGGCGAGGGCGACGACGAGTACCTGGCCCAGCAGTCCGTACGGACGTTCTTCAACACCTCCGACCCACGCAGGCACTACGTGAAGACGGCCCTGTCCGTGCTCAACATGGGCTTCATGCGCGGGCTCTCGGCCGCCTACATGGAGGCCACCCCGGCCATCAACGACTGGCTGGCCGCCCTGATCGAGAACGACCCCGTGCTGAAGGCGACCGGCCTGTCGGTCATCCGTGAGCGGGCCGCCGTCGGCTACCGGCACCGGGAGTACGAGCGGGCCACCGACCGCTCCTCGCCGTACCGCAAGATGCTGGCCGCGCTGTGGCGGGAGAGCCCGGTGCCGTCCCTGCGGGAGGGCGAGCAGTTGGCGACGATGGCCTCGCTGCTGCACGTCGACCACGAGGGCCACGGGTTCGCGGCCGCGCTCGTCGAACGCTCGGGCCTGACCCCCGCCGTGTGGCTGCGCCACTACCTGCGCGCCTACCTCACCCCGATCCTGCACAGCTTCTACGCCCACGACCTGGCCTTCATGCCGCACGGCGAGAACGTGATCCTGGTACTGCGGGACGGGGTGGTGCGGCGGGCGGTCTTCAAGGACATCGCCGAGGAGATCGTGGTGATGGACCCGGACGCGGCGCTGCCGCCGGAGGTGGCCCGGATCCGGGTGCGGGTACCGGAGGACCACAAGCTCCTGTCGGTGTTCACGGACGTCTTCGACTGCTTCTTCCGCTTCCTCGCCGCGCACCTCGCCGCCGAGGGAATCCTTCAGGAGGACGCCTTCTGGGCCACGGTCGCCGAGACCGTGCGCGAGTACCAGCGGTCGGTGCCCGAACTCGCCGACCGGTTCCGCAGGTACGACCTGTTCGCCCCCGAGTTCGCGCTGTCCTGTCTCAACCGGCTCCAGCTCCGCGACAACCGGCAGATGGTGGACCTGGCCGATCCGTCGGGCGCGCTCCAGCTGGTGGGCACCCTGCGCAACCCGCTGGCGGGACTGTAGGGCCGCCCCGAGGACAGGCGGAGCGCCCCGGAGTACGGTCCTCCGGGGCGCCCGTCGGTGCGCGTCCGTCCTACTGGGCGGGCCAGGGCACCTGGGGCGAGCGGTAGTAGCCGATGCCCAGGGCGTCCCAGCGCGGGGCCTGCGCGGCGAGCCGCACCTTGTAGGTGTCCCAGTCGTGGGTGGCCGCCGGGGACCAGCCCAGCTCGGCGGCGCCGGGCAGCCGGGGGAAGGCCATGTACTCGATCTGGTCGGAGGCGGACAGGGTCTCCGACCACAGCGGGGCCTCGACACCCTTGACCGCGGAGGCGGGCGCGCCCGGCAGATAGCTGCCCGGGTCCCAGTCGTAGGACCGCTGGACCTCGACGTAGCCGGCCCAGGCCAGCCCCAGCGGGGTGTCCTTGGTGTACTTCATGTCCAGGTAGACCCGGTCGGCCGGGGACAGAACCAGCCCGGTGCCGTTCCGCGCCGCCTGGGCGACCTGCGCCTTCTCGGCGGCGCTGGTGGAGTCCAGTCCCCAGTACTGGGCGAGGGCGCCCTTGGCCGGGGTGGCGCCGGTCAGCTGGTGCCAGCCGATGACCGTCTTGCCGTACTTGGCGACGATGGGCTGCACCCGGTCCATGAACTTGACGTAGTCCTCGTGGCTGGTGGAGTGCGCCTCGTCGCCGCCGATGTGCAGGTAGCGGCCCGGGGTGATGGCGGCCAGCTCGCGGATCACGTCGTCCACGAAGTCGTAGGTGGCCTCCTTGGGCACGCACAGCGAGCTGAAGCCGACCTTGGTGCCGGTGTAGAGCGGGGGCGCCACGCCGTCGCAGTTCAGGTCGGCGTAGGAGGCGAGGGCCGCGTTGGTGTGGCCGGGCATGTCGATCTCGGGCACGACCTCCAGGTAGCGGGAGGCGGCGTACCGGACGATCTCCTTGTAGTCGGCCTTGGTGTAGTAGCCGCCCTGGCCGCCGCCGACCTGGGTGGAGCCGCCGTAGGTCGCCAGGCGCGGCCAGGAGTCGATGGCGATGCGCCAGCCCTGGTCGTCGCTGAGATGCAGGTGGAGTTTGTTGATCTTGTAGAGGGCGAGCTCGTCGATGTACCGCTTGACCTGGTCGACGGTGAAGAAGTGACGGGAGACGTCGAGCATGGCGCCGCGGTAGGCGTAGCGGGGGCTGTCCTGGACGGTGCCGCCGGCCACCAGCCAGGGGCCGGGCTGTACGGACTTCTCCTCGACGGCGGCGGGCAGCAGCTGGCGCAGGGTCTGCACGCCGTGGAAGAGACCGGCCGGTGCACGCGCGGTGATGGTCACGCCCTTGGGTCCGCTGTCCAGGCGGTAGCCCTCGGCCCCGAACGGGCCCCCCGCCAGGCGCAGCCGGATGCCCGCCGGGCCGTGCGTGGTCAGCGGCAGCCGGTAGCCGGTCGAGGGCCGCAGAACGTCCGCGAGGTACGCGGCGACCCGGCGGGCCTCGGCCCCGCCGTCGACGCGGATACGGGTCGCGGGCGTGATGCGGTACGCGGCGCGGCCCGCGTGGACGGAGGCGGGCGCGGGGATCACCTGGCTCAGCGGGGTCGCGGCCGGCGGCGCGCCCTTGCCGGGCGTGGCGGCGACCGTGAAGGCCCCGGCCGCCGCCACGAGCAGCAGCGAACCGAGGACATGGGTCACCCGGGCGGTCGTACGTGGCTTGCGGGGAGTCGTGCTGTGGTGCCGTCTCACATGCGCTCCCTTCACACGGGTTCGAGGGCTCGGTGAGCACCCGATGGGTGTAGACCACTCTCTCGCATCCGCGGTGAAACAATCCCCCCATGGCGGAAATCATCCAGAAGGACGGCACCTGGACATTCGACGGCGAGTTCCTGCGGCTGACCCCCGGCCGGGACCGGAACGTCGGTCTGCTCCGCCGTACGCTGGGCGAACTCACCGTCCCCCTGGAAGCCTTGGCGGGCGTCTCCTTCGAGCAGGGGAAGAAGACGGGACGGCTCAGACTGCGGCTGCGGGACGGGGCCGACCCCCTGCTGCTCGCGACCGGCGGCCGGCTGAGCGAGCCCCACGACCCCTACCAGCTGCTGGTGGAGTCCGACCGGTACGGCGTCGCCGAGTACTTCGTGGACGAGGTCCGCAGCGCCCTGCTGCTGGAGCGGGTGTCACCCGATCCGGTGACACGGTATCTGCTGTCCGGCCCATCGCTGCCGGTCTCGGTGGCCGCCGGGGACGGCACGGCCGGCTTCGACGGCGAGCAGGTGCGGCTGGAGTGGAACTGGAAGACGGAGGACGCCAAGGCCGCCGGGGGCGCCCGCTCCTTCGCGCTGGCGGACATCGCGGCCGTGGAGTGGGTGCCGGCGGCCGGACTGGAGAACGGCTGCCTGCGCTTCACGGTGCGCGGGGCGCCGGCCGGGACCCCGCCGAAGTACGACCCGCACGCGGTGGAGCTGTGGGGCTTCAAGAAGGACCCGCTGATGGCGCTGGTCGCCGCGGCGGTGCAGGTGCGGCTGCCGCATCCCGCCGCGTCCGGCCAGAAGCCCGGGAGGATACCGGCGGCGGGCGCCGAGACCGTACCTGACACGGCGGTGGCACAGGTCCCGGAGGCCGAGGTCCCGCAGCAGCGCCCGTCGGCCGAGGACGATCACGACGCGCTGCTGCGGCGGCTGCGCGAGCTGGGCGAGCTGCACCGCACGGGGGTGCTCACCGACGAGGAGTTCACCCTGGCCAAGCAGGCGGTCCTGAGGCGCATGTGAGACCCGCCCGGGAGGTCGGCCAGGCAGGGAGGCCGCAGGCCTCCGCCTCGATGCCACGGAGAGGCCCCGGGAGCGGAATGTCCGTTAAGTCTGACAATGCCTCACCCGTACGACAGGGCCCGGGCCGCCGCGCGAACGAGGCTCGAACAGCGTTTCACCGATACCCGAACAGAAGCCTGCCCGAAATCGGGCAAGATTGTTGCGAAAGCATCTCCGGTACTCCAGGATCTACCGGGTGCACGACGAACTCGTTGATCATCTGACGCGGTCCACGCCTCTGAACCGGGGCGAGGCGCTGCGGGTGGTCCAGGACGTGCTCGCCTACTTCGACGAGACGACCGAGGAGTTCGTCCGTCGCCGCCACCGCGAGATGCAGGCCCAGGGCCTGGTGAACGCGGAGATCTTCGAACGGATCGGGGCGGAACTGAAGTACCGCGCGGTGGCACCGCCGGAACTCTCGCTGCGGCAGTTGCGGCGGATCGTCTACGGCTGACCATCGCCGCCGGAGCCGACAGCGACATCAACTCGGGGACAAAAAGGGACTTATATGTGCGGAATCGTCGGATACATCGGCAAGCGTGACGTCGCCCCGCTGCTTCTGGAGGGCCTTCAGCGCCTGGAGTACCGCGGCTACGACTCGGCGGGCATAGTCGTCACCTCGCCGAAGGCGGCCGGCCTGAAGATGGTCAAGGCCAAAGGCCGGGTCCGCGACCTGGAGGCCAAGGTCCCGGCGCGCTTCAAGGGCACCACCGGCATCGCGCACACCCGCTGGGCCACCCACGGCGCCCCGTCCGACTTGAACGCCCACCCGCACATGTCGGCCGACGACAAGGTCGCCGTCGTGCACAACGGCATCATCGACAACGCCGCCGACCTGCGCCGCAAGCTGGAGGCGGACGGCGTGGAGTTCCTCTCCGAGACGGACACCGAGGTCCTCACCCACCTCATCGCCCGCTCCGAGGCCGAGACGTTGGAGGAGAAGGTCCGCACCGCCCTCCGCCTGGTCGAGGGAACGTACGGCATCGCCGTCATGCACGCCGACTTCTCCGACCGCATCGTGGTGGCGCGCAACGGCTCCCCGGTGGTGCTCGGCATCGGCGAGAAGGAGATGTTCGTCGCCTCCGACATCGCCGCGCTGGTCACCCACACCCGGCAGATAGTCACCCTCGACGACGGCGAGATGGCCACCCTCAAGGCCGACGACTTCCGCACGTACACCACCGAGGGCACCCGGACGACCGCCGAGCCGACCACCGTGGAGTGGGAGGCCGCCTCGTACGACATGGGCGTCCACGACACCTACATGCACAAGGAGATCCACGAGCAGGCCGAGGCCGTGGACCGGGTGCTGCGCGGCCGGATCGACGACCGGTTCGCCACCGTGCACCTGGGCGGCATCAACCTCGATGCCCGTGAGGCCCGCGCGGTGCGGCGGGTGAAGATCCTGGGCTGCGGCACCTCCTACCACGCCGGCATGATCGGCGCGCAGATGATCGAGGAGCTGGCCCGGATCCCCGCCGACGCCGAGCCGGCCTCCGAGTTCCGGTACCGCAACGCGGTCGTGGACCCCGACACGCTGTACATCGCGGTCTCCCAGTCCGGTGAGACCTACGACGTGCTGGCGGCCGTCCAGGAGCTCAAGCGCAAGGGCGCGCGGGTCCTCGGCGTCGTCAACGTGGTGGGTTCGGCCATCGCCCGTGAGGCGGACGGCGGCATCTACGTGCACGCCGGCCCCGAGGTGTGCGTGGTCTCCACCAAGTGCTTCACCAACACCTGCGTCGCCTTCGCGCTGCTCGCGCTGCACCTGGGCCGGATCCGCGACCTGTCGGTGCGCGACGGCAAGCGGATCATCGAGGGGCTGCGCAAGCTGCCCGAGCAGATTTCCGAGATCATGAAGCAGGAGGAGCAGATCGAGGAGTTGGCGAAGGGCTACGCCGACGCCCGGTCCATGCTCTTCATCGGGCGCGTCCGGGGCTACCCGGTGGCCCGTGAGGCCTCCCTGAAGCTCAAGGAGGTCTCCTACATCCACGCCGAGGCGTACCCGGCCTCCGAGCTCAAGCACGGTCCGCTGGCCCTGATCGAGCCCGCGCTGCCGACGGTGGCGATCGTGCCGGACGACGACCTGCTGGAGAAGAACCGCGCGGCGCTGGAGGAGATCAAGGCCCGCAACGGCAAGATCCTCGCCGTGGCCCACCAGGAGCAGGAGAAGGCCGACCAGACGATCGTCGTGCCCAAGAACGAGGACGAGCTGGACCCGATCCTCATGGGCATCCCGCTGCAACTCCTCGCCTACCACACGGCGTTGGCGCTGGGCCGGGACATCGACAAGCCGCGGAACCTGGCGAAGTCGGTGACGGTGGAGTAGGCGCCGCCCGCGCGGCCGTCCCCGGCCGGACGTGAACGACCCCCTGTGTGCCACCAGCACAGGGGGTCGCTCTCTTCAGGGGCCGGGGCCCGCCCAGAACCCCGGCCCGACGGCTGCTCAGCCGGTGGCCGTCACACCTCGGCCGGCAGCGCGTCGCGAAAGGGCCGTCGGCCAGTGCGCGAGGGCCGCGGTCGCCGCGTACCAGGCGACCGCCCCGGCCGCGACGGCGAACCAGCCGCCCGCCTTCGCCAGGCTGGAGCTGTCGGCGAAGCCCGCCACCGCCAGCAGGAGCAGGGAGACGAAGAACAGCCCGTAGGTGGCCTGGGTGAGCTGGTCGCCGCCCGCGAGGGTGAGCGAGAGGACCACGGCGGCGAACAGGGCCAGGAACAGGCCCGAGCCGTTGGCCGAGATCTGGTTGCCGGCGGACAGCGCCCACGTGAACCACAGGGCTCCGAGGGCGGTGTAGGCCGTGCCGGAGGCGCTGTCGTGGTCACGGAAGGCCAGCAGCCCGACGAGGAACAGGGCTACACCGCCGACATAGTGAGCGATGGTCACGGCGTCGTCCGCCGTCACGGAGTTGATGACCCGCGTGTACCCGAGGCCGAAGGCCATCAGGGTGACGAACAGGGCGAGTCGGCCGGCGATCGTGGTGGTGGTGCTTCCCGCAGAGACGTCGTTGGCCACGGCGGGCTCCCTTCATTCCTGTGCAGTTGTGCGGTGACCGATATATGCCCTTCACAAGGGCACAAACACCTTCTACGCGCCGGTAGCTTGGGCGGTCTTCACACTGATGTGCCAGGTCACGAAAGGGATTTGAGACCGTTACGGGATGACAACGACGGGCCGCCGGGCCCGCTTGGCCAGCCGGCCGGCGACCGAGCCGAAGAGGCGCCCCACGATGCCGTGCGAGGAGCCGACGACGATCGCGTCCGCCTCGTACTCCTTGCCGACCTCCTCGAGTTCGTGGCAGATGTCGCCGCCGCGCTCGACCAGGATCCAGGGCACCTCGGCGAGGTACTCCGCGCACGCGAGCTCGAGGCCGAGCACCTCGGTGCGGTGGTCGGGGACGTCCACGAAGACCGGGGGTTCGCAGCCCGCCCACACCGTGGTGGGCAGCCGGTTGGCCACATGCACGATGATCAGCCCGGACCGGGTGCGATGGGCCATCCCGATCGCGTAGGCGAGGGCGCGTTCACTGGAGTTGGATCCGTCGAAACCGACGACGACGCCGTGCTTGAACGCCGGATCGCAGGGATGGCGTGGCTCCTGCTCCGCCAGGGGATCGACCGACGCGGGGTCGGCGACCGGCCGCTTGCGGTCTGCGGGTTCGAAGAATTCGTGACCGGCCATGGCTGTCTCGGCGATGTGATCCTTTGTCGGGGACGACAGTCTGTGGCGAATACTGTGTCCGGGAATCGTCTTCCCGTCCCCATACCCGCAAGGGTACGGCGGCACTCCTCCTTAGCCCAGATCCCGCGCACTCTCCGTGGCGGTTCCCCGGAGCATGCACGACCGGCGCCCGTGACGCAATGGCTGCTGCCCCGTACAGGCGGTTTGCCTGGTTCACTCCCCGCTACCGCCCGGTCACGTCCGCCCGGGAGACCGGCCCGGGCACCGCCCCGGACACCGGCATGATGCCGTACAGACACCGACCCGTCGAACATGCGTTGAACCGGATGATCCATCTCCACAGGGAGCACCGCAGGGAGCCCACCGTGTCCGCACCGCACCTCGCCCCCGGCCGGCCCCGGCCGCCACGCACCGCGCCGGTCGCGGCCGAGGGCGCCGGCCGGGTGGGTCGGGGCGACCCCGCGGCCGGCCGCGCCCACGGCCTCGCGGGCGGCGGCCGCGCCGGTGGCGTCCCTCGCGGGCGGGCGGGTGACAGCGTGGGCGACGTGGTGCGGTGGGGCGCCTTCAGCTGCGTGCTCGTGCCGGTGGTGCCGGTCTGGTACGGCACCTCGTCGGCGGGGGCCGCCGGGACCGCGCTGGGGCTGGCGGCCGTGACGGGGGCCTGTCACGTGCTGTTGCGGCAGTCGGAGCGCGGGGCGGCCCGGCTGCGCGCGGAGGAGCGCGTGCCGCACCGCGGACGGCATCACCGGACGGGGACGGGAGCCCACCGTGGCGGCCGTCACCCGGGGGGAACGACTCCGGTCACCTGACCGGTTTCCGCGCACGCGCCCGTATCTTTTCAGCCAACTTCTCGGACTCGTGCATCACTCGCCCGAGGTACCCCCCAACCCCCGTTCGACCTGCACCGAAAGGGTGTACGCCACCCTTCGCGCCCTATGGGGATTGGCCACCGCGACGAGGCGCACTTCCCTGCACGCCCCGCGAGTGCGACGCTTCGTGATCGAATGCTTCACGCCAAGTTGCCATGTCGACAATGTGCCGGGTGGCGAACTGGTCACCGTGGCACGGCGGGACGCAGTAGATTCGATCTTGACGGTACTTACGGCGGGGGACTCGTGCAGGACCGAGGGGAAACGTGCAGGAGCGACACAACCGAGGAGCCGCGACCACCGAGGGGGGCTTAGCAGTATGAGCCACGACTCCACTGCCGCGCCGGAAACCGCGGCCCGGAAGCTTTCCGGGCGACGCCGCAAGGAGATCGTCGCGGTGCTGCTGTTCAGCGGCGGCCCCATCTTCGAGAGTTCCATACCGCTTTCGGTGTTCGGGATCGACCGCCAGGACGCCGGAGTGCCGCGCTACCGCCTGCTGGTGGCAGCCGGCGAGGACGGCCCGCTGCGGACCACAGGGGGCCTGGAACTCACCGCGCCGCATGGCCTGGAGGCGATATCGCGGGCCGGCACGGTCGTCGTGCCGGCCTGGCGGTCGATCACCTCTCCGCCACCGGAGGAGGCGCTCGACGCGCTGCGCCGGGCACACGAGGAGGGCGCCCGCATCGTGGGCCTGTGCACCGGGGCGTTCGTCCTGGCCGCGGCGGGCCTGCTGGACGGCCGGCCCGCGACGACCCACTGGATGTACGCGCCGACGCTGGCCAAGCGCTATCCGTCGGTGCACGTCGATCCCAGAGAGCTGTTCGTCGACGACGGCGACGTGCTGACGTCGGCGGGTACGGCGGCCGGAATCGATCTGTGCCTGCACATCGTGCGCACGGACCACGGCAACGAGGCGGCCGGCGCGCTGGCCCGCCGCCTGGTGGTCCCGCCGCGCCGCAGCGGCGGCCAGGAGCGCTACCTGGACAGGTCTTTACCGGAGGAGATCGGCGCCGACCCGCTCGCCGAGGTCGTCGCCTGGGCGTTGGAGCACCTCCACGAGCAGTTCGACGTGGAGACGCTGGCGGCGCGGGCGTACATGAGCCGTCGTACGTTCGACCGCCGCTTCCGCTCGCTCACCGGGAGCGCGCCGTTGCAGTGGCTGATCACCCAGCGGGTGCTCCAGGCGCAGCGCCTGCTGGAGACGTCGGACTACTCGGTGGACGAGGTGGCGGGCCGCTGCGGCTTCCGCTCCCCCGTGGCGCTGCGCGGCCACTTCCGGCGGCAGCTGGGGTCGTCCCCGGCCGCGTACCGGGCGGCGTACCGGGCCCGCAGACCGCAGGGCGAGCGGCCCGGGGACGGCGAGACGCATCCGGCGGGACCGGGGCAGGGAACGGGCCCGGCGAACGCGGCCGGCCCCACGGGCGTGGGCGGCGCGGCGGCGTCGTCCGGCCCGGTCGGCGTCCCGCAGCCCTCGGGTCCGGCGCCGTCCTCCCTGCACTCCGAGGGTTCGCTGCCGCACCAGACCGCCCGCCGCGCACCGGCGGCACTGTCGGCGAGCCTGCCGGGACAGCGCGGCGGCGCCTGAGCGACGGCTGACGGACGGCCGGGGAGGGGGTGGGCAGGCGCCTGCGCGCCCGCCCGCCCCGTCCCCGTCCCCGCACGGGCGGCTCAGCCCGCCGCGGAGCGCCGTAAGGTGAGACACATGAACGATCGCATGGTGTGGATCGACTGCGAGATGACCGGCCTCTCGCTGTCCGACGACGCGCTCATCGAGGTGGCCGCCCTCGTCACCGACTCCGAGCTGAACGTGCTCGGCGAGGGAGTCGACATCGTCATCCGCCCGCCGGACGCGGCGCTGGAGACGATGCCGGAGGTGGTGCGTCAGATGCACACCGCGTCCGGCCTGCTCAGCGAACTGGCCGGGGGCACGACGCTCAAGGACGCCGAGGAGCAGGTCCTGGCCTATGTCCGCGAGTATGTGAAGGAGCCCGGCAAGGCGCCGCTGTGCGGGAACTCGGTGGGCACCGACCGCGGCTTCCTGCTGCGCGACATGCCGACGCTGGAGGGCTATCTGCACTACCGGATCGTCGACGTCTCCTCGATCAAGGAGCTGGCCCGCCGCTGGTACCCGAAGGCCTACTTCAACAGCCCGGAGAAGAACGGCAACCACCGCGCCCTCGCCGACATCCGCGAGTCCATCGCGGAGCTGCGCTACTACCGCGAGGCCGTCTTCGTGCCGCAGCCCGGCCCCGACTCCGAGACCGCCAGGGCGATCGCCGCGAAGTACGTCCTGCCTGCTCAAGAGCGCTGACACAGGGCTGACCGGGTCCCGTGAAGGGGCGCCGCGAAAGCCGTGCGCGAGCACCCCTTCGGACCCTGTACACTTTTTCTCGGCCGGTCGGGGAACGACGAAAGTCAACCGTCACCGGTCGTGGTGGGTGTAGCTCAGCTGGTAGAGCACCTGGTTGTGGTCCAGGATGTCGCGGGTTCGAGTCCCGTCACTCACCCTGAGTGGTCAGCCGGTGACCTTTCGACGCATGTCGAGGTCACCGGCTGATTCGTTTTCCGGTATGCCCGTGCGCCGGCGTCGGCGTCCCGCCTGGCGGGAC
>NZ_JBSFRB010000046.1:0-73692 GCF_053589015.1 Streptomyces sp. NPDC003393
GAAGCCTCCTCCGCTCCGTTCGCTCACAGCGAACGGTCCTCGGGCGGGGCCGGCGACCGGCTGCCTGCGGCTACGGGCAAGCCGTAGCCGCAGGCCCCGACAGACGAGCAGCACACTCAGATCGGCCCGTGGTCAGGGTGGCCGGTGCCATGGTCGGGCCTGTGGTCAGGGTGCATCGCCGGAGTAGTAGAACCGGCAGCTCACACCCGGGCCCGATGCGCTCGGCTCGCCGGGACGCGGCTCGTACAGCGACCGGCCACCGGGGAACCGGCCGAGCTCGGTGGCCAGCGCAGCTCCGTGGTCGACTTCCTCCTGCCGCCAACCCGTGATGTCCAGCAGCAGTCCATCCAGCGGCCCGCCTATCAGCGCGGCATACCTCTGCCCGGCCAACGGGCCGGGATCGTCATCATGGTCACGGCCGTACACCCGGCCACGCAGCAACTGCTCATCGCCGTTCATGCCGTCCAGCCTTTCAGCCACCGCCGACAACGCAGACTTGCCCCAGGGGCAGGGGAGCTTGCCCGTGCCGCCTACTCAGCTTCCTGCTCCTGGCGCTCTCCTCGGCTTCGGCCTGCCGTTGGGCTGCAGCGCCCTGACTCTGGACACCAGGGGGCGCCCGCGTAGCCGGTCACACGGGCAGGTTGGGACTGCTGCCACCGCACGGCGACGGTCATTGCAGACGGCCCCTGCCGAGGGCGCTGCGTGCAGGGGCCGTCCACGCCCCGCGGTCCTGTCGCAACGCAAGGCACTACAACGCTAAAACCCCCCGTCCGACCCCGCCTGCCCAGCACGTCGGCCGGGTGAACACCATTGGGATCTCCTCTCGCCCCGACAAGGTCGAGGGCGAAACGACGTTCAGAGCAGGCGGCGGCAGCCTGAGCATCCAGCCCCTGCTCGACGCCTTGGACACCCAGGAAGACGCCGCCCGGGTCCTGGCCGACGGCCTTCGCGCACAGATCGACGACCTGCGGAACCGGCTGCGGGAGGCTGAGACCCACCTGGAACACCTCGCGATCACCGCAAGACCGTCCCCGGCCTCGCCGACCGGCTCCCTGCCCACACACCGGACCTGCCCGAGCACCCGGACTACCCACGCATCCTCACCGTTTTCAATCACGCGACCGGGCCGCTACAGGCCAAGGACGTCAGCGAAGCCCTCGGCCACGAACCGCTGCCGAAGAACGTCGAGGGCACCCGCGCCAAGCTGAAACGCCTGGTCATACTCGGGATCCTCACCGAGGCCGACACCAACAACTTCGCCGGGAAGCGATAGCCGACGGAACCCACCACGTCATCGCGACTACCCCCCACAGCATCCATGTCAGCCGGGCCGCGAAGGCTCGAACGACAGTGGAGAGCACCGGCGTCAGGATGCCGAGGCCGATCCACAGGGCGTGGGCGACCCCGGGGGTGAGCGGCAGGCCGGCGGTATGGGCGTGAAGGAACCGGGTGGCCGGTTCGTCGACGGTGCGCACCGCCAAGCGGGCGTGATGGCCGAGGTCGAGAGCTCCGATGGCCTGGGCGAGGCCAACCCCTATGCCGAACAGGCCGGGTAGGACGATCGGGGTCATGCAGATCCACAGCAATGCGGGTGCCTTGCGCCATTTCCCGGGACAGTACGGTGTGAAGTTCGTCGGCACGGCGGTCGCTCCACCGCGCGTCCATCACACAGCCAGGGCTGCTTCTGGGCGAGTTCGGCAGCACGACCTGGGGACAGGTTCGGTGCGCGCAGGTCAGCGGCGAGGTCGGCCATAGCTGCGCTATCGGCGCGCCGCAGAACCGGGTCATGTCCCACGACGGTGATCGAGAAGAACAGCATCGTCCAAGGTGCGGTGAACAGCCACCACCGCAGGCCCCAGGAGAGACCGGCCTGCATGCTTGCGGCCGGGCCGGCGGCGGCGAGGACGGTGGTAAGGCAGCACAGCGCGCGGGGAGCGGGCATGGCGTAGGTGATGGGCAGCAGTTCGCGGCGGGCGGCCGCGCGCAGCCACGGCCACAGGCTCGCAACCAGGTGCCAGGGTTCGGCGACCAGGGCGAGCGCGGAAAGGGCGACCGGGCCGCTGATCATGATTCAGCCGGTGCGTACGTGGCGAGGGCTACCAGGTGGAGCGAGGCGCCGGCAGCAGCGATCAGGCAGCCGAGCGCGCGGCCGGGCAGCGTTGCGGCGGCGTGCCGGCGATCGCTGCGCCGCAAAGAGATGTCGGTGGCGGCGGTGGAGGCCGCCAGGCCCGATTAACCAGCCACTTCGGTGCGCAGCGTGTGGCCCTGGTCGAGGAGGAAGCGGGCGGTGCGCAGCGCCTGAGCCGGGTCGGCCAGGAATGCCGTCTGGTCCAAGCCCGGTCACCCCGAAGCCCTCAGGACACCCCGGTCCCGCGCGTCCCGTCACCGCGCTCATCGAGCTCGGCGACCACCAGCCCACTCCTCCCTGGCGCGGTGACCGGTGACGGTGGTCGTCGAGAGTACCGGCGGCTTTTGCCTCGTGTGCCGACCGTGGGGTCGGGATCTCGGCATTCTCGTTTCACCGTGGCGGAGCGGTCAGACACCCCGGAGGTTGTGGGCCTGCGCTGGTGTGTGGTTATCGCCGTGCCCGAGGGGCGATACTGGGAGGCATGTCCGTGTCCTCCACGTCCTCGACGCCGAACGCATTCGAGCTGCTGCGGGAGCAGTACGCACTGCGGCTCCCCACGTCCTTGGACGAACTCACCGGTCCGGCGACCGGCACGGTGAATCTGCCTTTGCACATCGTCTGGTCCGGCCGCCGCTCGTACGGACTCAGCCAGCCCCGCTCGCGGATGAGTCTCTACCGCACCGTACTGGCGGAAGGGCAGCGCCAGGACCTGATCGCTTTCCTCAACCGCGACCTGCTCATCACCCAGTGGCCCGTCCTGCGGACGCTGATCAGCCGTCCCCTCCGCGACGCCTGGGAGAACCGCTTCCCCGAGCTGCCTGCAGCCGAGGCCACCACGGCCGCGTGAACCTCTCCGAACTGCACCGTCGCCTCCTGGCCGACGTCCTCGACATCGGAAACCCATATCCCCTGGTGATCACGGGCGGGTACGCAGTACAGGCTCACGGCTTGGTCGACCGTCTCTCCCAGGACGTCGACGTAGCCACCGAGAACCCGGCACCGATCAGCGACATTGTCCGCTCCGTGAGCAACGGGCTCACGGAGCGCGGCTGGCAGGTCGAGCAGATCGAGATCGGGGCCCTTTCCGGCCGTCTCCTCGCCACAGACCCCGGCACCGGCGAACAGTGCGAGGTCGACGTCCTGAAAGAGGTCCTCTGGCACCCACCGACGTCCACCGAGTACGGCCCGGTGCTGTCGCTGGAGGACGTGATCGGCACGAAGGTGCGGGCGCTCGCCGACAGAGGCGCGGTGCGCGATCTGATCGACGTCCACGCAGCATCACAGCACCGGTCCAAGGCCGACCTGGAGAACCTCGGCCGACGCCACGCGCGGTTCGCCTTCAGCCTGGAAGACCTCCGCGACCGTCTCGTCGGCGCAGAGTGGTGGGATGACCAGGACTACGCCGACTACGGTCTCCAGCCCGATCAGATCGACGGCCTGCGGACGTGGGCTCTGGAATGGGCCACCGACATCGGCACACGCCTGCAGGTCGAGGAAGACCCCGACGATCTCTGAAGGATCCGTGTCGCCTGCCGAAGCAGACCGGCACGAGTTCGGATCGTCCTCGGGCGGGAGGCCTTGAGTGGTCCACGGGTGCCGGCGTCTGCACGCTGCCGGAGTGGCCCACCGGCCACCCCGGCAGCGTGCGAGGTCGTCAAGCAGCGCGGGACGAGGGAGTGAGCTGCCGCTTCCGCGTTCCGGGTGCCGCCGGCCCGCGCCGCTGTGCCTGTGAGCGGCGGTGCTGTCCGTCGAAGGTGATCTCATCGCTCACTTGCCCGAGCAGGCAACTGCGCCGAATGCCCTCAACAGGTGCCCGACAGGAGGTGTGACAGCTCGGCGTCCACATCGAAGCCGTCGGCTTCGTGACCGGCCGGCACGAGTCGGTAGGTGCGGTCCAGCCAGTGCGCCACCACCGGGAGTGGAGCGGTGAGCAGTGCGGTCCCGTGCGGGGAGGAGAGGGCGAGGTTCAGTTCGGCGTCGGGTCCCGATCCCGTGGGCCAGATGCGCACATCCCCTTCGCCGTTCGGCCGGGCGAGGCCCTGCGCCAGCAGGTCGCGAGCGAAGGTCCAGGTGACTGAGTGGTCGGTGCCGGGATGGAAGACCATGTGCGCGGCGAACGGGTCGCACGTTTCGTACACCAGGCGGACTTCGACGGTGATCCGCCCGCCGGACGGGAGCACGAGCCCCATGGAGAGCGGCTGATCTGCGTAGTTGTTCATGGCGCACGGTTTCTCGGGAGTCTGGGGGCGGCGCCGGGTGCACGTCTGCCTCGGAAACGGCACACACCCGATGTCACGCGGAACAGAGCGCGGTACAGGCGGCGCGCAGCACCTAGGCCTGGTCCTGCCTCCGTCAGGCCGTGGAGGGCGCCGAGTACCCAGAACAGCAGTGGTCTCCCGCCTAGTGGTGTAGCGGCGATCACGACGGAAGCTCAGCTCGCTGGGCTGATTCGTATTGCCGACCGTGGGCCCGCTACGTCAGCGCGTCCAAGCCCCTTGGCTCTGCGGCACGTAGGGACGCGGCTTCACCGAGGCCACGACGGCAGTCGACGACGGCCGCTCGTAACTGACGGGCGGCCAGGTATGCGGCGGTGCCGGGACGGGACGATTGCGGGGTGACCTGCAGCTTCACCTTGATTGCCCCTGCACCGCATGGCCGCACGTGCCCCCTTGGGGTGCGAGGTGCAGTTGCCATCGGACATCCTTCGCCGAGTACCTTGCGGGCATGGGGGTGTCGCACGCACGAGTTTTCCGCCCGGGCCAACCAGCCTTTCAGGAGGGCCCGCCGAAAAGTATCTGTCCGTGCAGGTAAATATGACAAGGGGTGTGACCGGTGACACCATGGGTGAGCACGGCGCCGCCTTCGGCCCTGCCACGCCGGCCACGGCCGGTCCACTCCTCGGAGCGCTACCGGTGGCACCGGCACCGCAGCAGGTCGCAGGAGACATGACGGGCCGTCCAGGCGGCCCGAGCGCGAGGAAGCACCGCCGGCCACCGACGCGGGCGCGCGTCGGTGGCAACGAACCGGGAAACGGCACTCCCCCGCCTGATCAGGCAATCAGCTGCAGGAGATCCTTCTCCCGGCAGGCCGCCGCCACCACCCCGCGATCAGTTACGCAGACGCCGGACCAGGCCCGCCGGTGCCTCCCGTGATCACGACGCCAGCCGATGACGACGGCGAGGGGCAGGCCGGCCCTGCCTGACCACCGCCGAGGACACCATGGAGCTGCTGGACGGCCGGAAGCGGTTGGAATGTGAGTCGTCAGGAAGTGCGCGCGTCGTGGTTCTCGCGGTGCGCGAGGACCTCGGCCATGTGTGTCTGCGCCTGGATGCCATCGGCCGCTGAATGCCTCGTACTCGTCGAGGTTCCCGAGGAAGAGAGTTCACCGGCAGCGCCTTTCGGATGCCCTCGCCGGCAGGATGCCGCCGCCAACGCCACCTCGGCCTCGTCGGCATGCCACCGAACTCGTCGGCGTGATCAACGCCGCAGATCCGCCTGCGGCATGGGCGGTCCGAAAGAGTGGGGTGTGGCTCTAAAGTCGCTTGCCCCCGGTGGCTCCGGTGGAGTGGCCGCCCTGCTCTTCGGGACGCCCGGGCCGCTGATTGAGATGTGCGAATCGGTCGCTGTTTACGGAGCTGACGGCGGGGTGTCCTCGGACCGCAACCGCACGCTGTCCGAGGCCGAGGAGACGCACATGACCACACAGGTGCCCGGTTTATGGGTCGGTATCGACGCCAGCAAGGCCAACCACTGGTGGGTCGCCATCGACGACACCGGCACCACCGTCTGGAGCCGGAGGGTCAGCAACGACGAGGCCGTCATCCTCGCCGGCCTCAGCGAGGTCCTTGCACTGGCCGGTGAGGTCCGCTGGGCAGCGGACCTCACCGGCACCGCACCCGCCCTGCTGCTGGCCCTGCTCGCCGACCACGGCCAACGAGTCGTCTACGTACCGGGCCGGACGGTCAACCGCATGGCCGGCGCCTACCGGGGCGAGGCCAAGACCGACGCCCGCGACGCCTACGTCATCGCCGAGACAGCCCGTCTGCGGCGGGACTTCGCCGCCATCGAGGTGCCCACGAACCCGGTCGCTGACCTGGCCCTGCTCACCACCCACCGCACCGACTTGATCGCCGATCGGGTCCGGCTGCTCAACCGCCTCCACGACGTGCTCACCGGCATCAGTCCTGCCCCGGAAGCGGCCTTCGACTACGCCGACCACAAGGGCGCCCTGGTCCTGCTCACCGGCTACCAGACCCCCGCTGCCCTACGCCGCTGCGGTCAGGCCCGCCCGACCCGCTGGCTCGGCGCCCGAGGCGTGCGCCACCCCGAGACGGTCGCTGCCGCCGCACTCACCGCCGCGCATGCCCAGCACATCCAGCTGCCCGGTCAGGACACGGCCGCGGGCATCACCGCCGATCTCGCAGCGCAAATGCTAGCCCTGGACGAACGGCTCAAGCGGCTCGACCGGCAGATCAGCGACGCCTTCCGCACCCATCCGCAGGCCGCGGTCATCGAGTCGATGCCGGGGATCGGCCCCATCCTGGGCGCCGAGTTCCTCGTCGCGGCAGGTGACCTGGCCGCCTACCCCGACGCCGGTCACCTCGCCTCCGCCGCCGGCCTGGTCCCCGTCGCCAAAGACTCCGGACGCCGCACCGGCAACCTCCGCCGACCCCAGCGCTACAGCCGCCGCCTGCGCAGAGTGTTCTACCTCTCCGCGCAGACCAGCATCATCCGCGACGGCCCCAACCGCACCTACTACCTCAAGAAACGAGCCCAGGGCCACAAGCACATCCCCGCCGTCATAGCCCTCGCCCGCCGCCGCGTCGACGTCCTCTGGGCTCTGTTGCGCGACAACCGCCCCTTCACCACGAGCCCACCGACAAGGACGCGCACTGCCACAGCAGCCTGACTGGTCATGAAAACTCGCCGACCTCAGCGCAGCACCTGCCCGTATGTCTCCGGACCCGCTTCCTGAGGGAGGAGGTACAGCCCCAAGTGCTGGCGGAGAAAGCCCTCCAACCGTGGAAGCTCGATCGCGTCAGCCGGAAGGTCACCGCGACGGGGACAGTAGAGCTCGACCAGCCGGGACATCAGCTCTTCGCTGAGCAACGGCACCCGATAACGATCAATCGTTCCGATATAGAACAGCCAGCTGAACAGCCGGTTGGCCGGGCAGTGCCCTTGACCCGCGTGCAGGTTCTCCGGCTCGTGCTCATCACCCCACGAACCGACGTACAGGTAGGAGGCGCAACGCAAGCCCTCGTGCAGAGTCGGCGTCGGATCGTCCTTACAGTTCCAATGGATCCGAGCCTCGTCCTCGGGTATGGCGCCCGGCACGGCTGCCAACCACAGTCGATAGATCTCCTCCACAGCTGCAGTCTGGCATGCCCAGTCAAGGAGATGGTGCGCCTTCCTCACTGATGAGCGGCGCATCGTCGGCTTGACCCGGTCATTGAGACTCCACAGGGTTCACGGCAGGCGTACCGCTCGCAGGATGCTGTCGTGGGTGTGGTGTGTACCGGACGGGGCCGGGGTGGCACGCGGGCGGGTGTCGATCAGCACGTTCCAGGTGGGGCCGAGCAGTGGGGCGATGTCGTCGGGCTGGTAGTAGTCGGCAGGATCGAAGCTCTCGGACGGGATGAGACCGGCGCGGGCGTGGGTGGTGAAGAGGAGCGTGCCGCCGGGCGCGACCGCGTCGAGCAGTCGGTGGAGCGTCGTGTGGCCGGCCTGGCGGCGCAGGGGGAAGTAGTGGATGGACACCAGGTCGAAGGGGCCTGCCGGTGGCGGCGTGGTGTTCAGGTCGGCTCGTATCCAGGCCACCCGGTCCTGGACGTCGGTGGCCGAGGTGGCGGCGCGTTGCAGGGCGGTGGCGGAGATGTCGACTGCGGTGACCTGCCAGCCACGTCGGGCCAGCCAGAGTGCGTCGGCTCCTTCACCGCATCCGACGTCGAGTGCCCGCCCCGGTGGCAGGTCGGCGATCTCGGTGACGAGTACGGGGTTGGGTATGCCGCTGAAGATCTGGTCGCGGCTGCGGTACATCTCGTCCCAGTGCTGGGCGTCCATGGCGTGTGGCTCTCTCGTCGGGTTTCGGACGTGGTCGGCGGTGGGTGGCGTTTCAGGCCGCCGCTGTCGCGGTGGCGTCGGCTTCGTGCGTTCCCTTCTGCCGTCCGGGCCGGATGACGAGGCCACAGGTGAGCGCGCTCAGGACGACCCGCGTTCATGTCCGGGCATGTCGCTCAGCCGGCCTTCGGCCGGCACTCTTCCGCCGAAGACGAGGGCGTGGGCGGTGACCGCCCCTTGCCAGTCGGCGCTGCTGAGGCCCAGTTCGGCTTGGCGCCGTCCCGCCTGGAACAGGTCGCCAGATGTCGTGCCGTCGCGGGACGGAAAGCCGTGCATCTGCGCCGCGGGCGCGTTGCGGGGCCGGCCTGCATCGATCGCCACGACGTCGTACCGGACATCGCCGTCGACCCGCGTGTTTCGGGCATCGTGACCACCTCCGAGCGTCACGGTGCACCCGCTTCCACGATCGGGCAAAGCTCTTTGCGAAAAGTGAAAAGTGCAGCCAGGGTGAGACGTATGAGCGACGGCTTCGAGGCGGTACTGGCCGCCGTCGGCCCGCGGCTGCGCGAGCTGCGCCGCCGCCGCGGCGCCACCCTGACCGCCCTGTCGGAGACCACCGGCATCACGATCAGCACCCTGTCCCGGCTCGAATCCGGGCAGCGCAAACCGGGCCTGGAACTCCTACTGCCACTGGCCCGGGCCTACCGGATGCCGGTCGAAGAGCTGATCGGCGCACCCACCGACCCGGACCCCCGGGTGTACCCGCAGCCCTTCACCCGCAACGGCATGACCGTCGTCCCGCTGTCCCGCACCCCCGGCGGGCTGCAGGCCTACAAACACATCCTGCCCGCCGGCCTGACCGACGGCCGCGAACCCGACCCCCGCTCCCACGAGGGCTACCACTGGCTCTACGTCCTGCGCGGCCGCCTACGCGTCGTACTCGGCGACAAGGACTTCCTCCTCACCGAGGGCGAGGCCGCCGAATTCGACACCCACCTCCCGCACTGGTTCGGCAACGCCGACGAGCACTCCGTGGAGTTCCTCAGCATCCTCGGCCCGCAAGGCGAACGCATCCACATCAAAGCCTGCTACCGACCCGGCGAAACCCGTCCATACTGAACAGCCCACCTCGTGGCCATTTCTCCCGACGGCATGGACCGCGGTATGCGCCGGATGATTTCTTCCGTGGCCGGGAGCGCCCTCCATCCTGGTGACGGGCTGTCGCTGCGGTGCCCTCGATGAGGTCGCGCAGGTGGGAGCGGGCGGTGACGCCCAGCTTGGGGATGCGGCGGTAGAGGTGCGAGCCGACCGTGCGCGGTGGCGTCCACCGCCGCAGCACATGCCACGGCGTGGTCGAGGCCGGCCGTCGAGCCGACCGACCCAACGGCGATGGACGGCAGGAGCAACGCGATTCCCGCCTTGGCCCCGCTCCCAGGCGGCATCGATCCGACCGACACGGTGATCACTGCGGATGCTCTGCACACGCAGCACGACCACGCCCCCTGCCTGCACGAAGGAGGGGTTCACCGCCTGGCCGTCATCGAGGGGGACCCAGTTGATACATCAACTGTGTAGTAAAGTCAAAGTCGAACAGTGCACGACACACGCGTCCGAGGACGACGGAGGAATCCATGCCATCCACCTCACGACCACTGCGGAAGCTGGGATTCCTCACGATAGGGCTGTTCGACGAGGCCGATCCGCGGACCGGGCACGAGTCCACGCTCGCTCTCATCGAATTGGGCGAGCATCTGGGCTTCGACAGCGCCTGGCTGCGTCACCGCCACCTTCAGTACGGCATATCCTCCCCCCTCACCGTACTGGCCGCCGCGTCGCAGCGCACCCGCCGCATCGCCCTCGGTACCGCCGTCACCCCGCTCGGCTGGGAGAACCCGCTGCGACTGGCCGAGGATCTGGCGACGGTCGACCTCCTGACCGGAGGACGGCTGAACCCGGGCGTCAGCGTCGGCCCGCCGATGCATTACGAGCAGGTCAAGGAAGCGCTGTACCCCGACACTGCGGACGCCGAGGACTTCAGCTACGCGCGAGTGCGCCGGCTGCTGGACTTCGTGCGCGGTGAGCCGGCCACCGGCTTCCGCGGGAGGGAGGGATTCGAGGACTTCTCCGACCGGGTGCAGCCGCACTCCCCCGGCCTCGGGCGCCGGCTGTGGTACGGCGGGGCCAGTCTGGGCTCGGCGCAGTGGGCCGGTGAACACGGCATGAATTTCCTGACCAGCAGCGTGGTGAAAGCGGAGGGTCCGCAGGACGACGGGCCGCTGGACTTCGCCGCGATCCAGACGTCGCACATCCGCGCCTTCCGCGCCGCCCATCCGGACGGGGAGAACGCCCGCGTCTCCCAGGGACTCGTCGTCATCCCGACCGACTCGGCCTCAGCCGCACAGCGCGCAAAGTACCAGGAGTACGCCGCACAGCGTCTGCCGCGGACCCACGCCCCGCAGGGCCCGGGCCGGCTGCTGTTCGCGCCCGACCTGGTGGGCACCGCCGAGGTGATTGCCGAGCACCTGCAGGCGCACGCCGCGTTCCGCGAAGTCGAGGAAGTGGCGTTCGCCCTTCCGTTCTCCTTCGCGCACGAGGACTACGTGCAGATCCTGACCGACATGGCCACGAAGCTCGGCCCCGCTCTGGGCTGGCAGCCCGCCCCCTGAACCACCCCACGGATCGCCGCCGGCCTCCCTCCCCCGACCGGTGCGGAGGGTCTGCCGCCGAGGCGGAGACCGGGTGGACATCGGCGGCACGCTCGGCCTCGGAACCGCGGCAGTGGTCCTGCCGGGGCTTCGAAGAGCCCTCACGGACATGGTCGGCGGGGCGGGATGTCATAGCCAGGGGCGTCGTCGGCGCCATCGCCGTCGGCAGCCCGCTGCTCGCCGTCACCGTCGGCGTGCCGGCCCGCGGAACACTGCGCGTCCACGCCCTCGCCCGGCCGGCACACGCGATGGGGGCCCAGCCGTGGTTCATGTACCACGTCCTGCGCGTCCGCCTGACCGGACTGAGGCCCCGTGCCCCGGTGGAACCGGTGTGCCCGACCGGCCCGGTTTCCCGCGTTTGTGCCGGGCGCCGGGCCGGGGGCCTGTGCGGCACGGTCTGCCCGGCGTTCCGGTAGAAGCGGTCGGCGCACGGCGGGGACGTTGCGGGTCGCCCCCTTTTGTCGGAGTGCCCAGCTTCCGTGGGCCGAGTGGCCTGCATCGACAGGGGTATCGATCGTGAGACTTCCTGACACACCTTCAGCCGCCCTCACGTCACGGGCGTGTCGCTCGCTCCAGCTCGATCAGGACCGAGTGGTACTCCCGTCCCGTCGCCCGGTCCATCCCGATCTCGCACATGCGGTTCGCGGAAAGATACGCGTCGTAGGTGCGGGAGTTGACCTCCGCCGCCTCCCTCGCCGTCGCCGCCGCGGTCAGTTCCTTGTGCAGCATCCCGCGGTCGCCGGCGAACGCACAGCATCCGGCGTCGTCAGGCATGACGACTTCCTCGGCGCAGGCCGCCGCGACCGTACGCAAGTGATCCACGTCCCCCAGGTGCCGCATGGAACACGTCGGGTGGAGGACCGCCGAACCGGTTTTCCGCAGGACCGGCAGTTCCGGCAGGAGTTCCTCGGCCGCCCAGACGACGGAGTCGACGACTGTCAGCTGCTGGTGCAGTTCGCGGTTGGCGTCGGAAAGATAGGGGACCACCTCATGGGCGATGCCCAGCGTGCACGACGAGGCGTCGACGACCAGCGGGAGTCTGCCGCCATCGGTCCAGCACCAGGCGGCCTCCACGATGCGGTTGGCCATCACTGTGTTTCCGTCGGCATACCCCTTGGAATGCCAGATCGTCGAGCAGCAGGTTCCCACCACGTCCTCGGGGATCCACACCGGTTTGCCCGCCCGGGCCGAGACGGCGACGACGGCCTGCTGCACCGGGACGGTGCCGTCGTCGCGAGAGCCGCCGAAGATCCGGTTGACGCAGGCCGGGTAGTAGACGGCGCTCGCTCCCGTCCGCGCGGTGCGAGGCGGCCTGCGGGCAGCGGCTCCGGGGATTTCCGGCAGCCACTCGGGGACCAGATCGGGGTCGACGGCCTTGCGGGCGAGCCCGGTGACGGTCTGCAGCAGCCGGTCACTGATCCTGTCGGCGGCGGCGAGGGCCAGCCACGCCGAGATCTCCACCGCCTTGAATCTCTTCGCCGTGTGTGCCGCGATCCGCTCTGCGCGCGGCGAGTGCCGCCGGTGCCGGAAGTCCTTCATCATGGTGCCGGTGTCGATGCCGACCGGACAGGCCAGTTCGCAGGTCGAGTCACCCGCGCAGGTGTCGACGGCGTCATAGCCGTACGAATCGAGCAGTTCGCCCTCCACGGGCGAGCCTTTGTGCTGCCGCATCATCTCCCGCCGAAGCACGATCCGCTGACGAGGCGTGGTGGTCAGATCCCGGCTGGGGCAGGTCGGTTCGCAGAAGCCGCACTCGATACAGGGATCGGCGATCGGCTCGACCTGGGGGATGGTCTTCAGTCCGCGCAGGTGCGCCAGGGGATCGCGGTCGAGGACGATCCGTGGGGCCAGCACCCCGTCGGGGTCGATGACGTGCTTGGTGCGCCACATCAGTTCGGTGGCCTTCGGCCCCCATTCCAGTTCCAGGAACGGCGCGATGTTGCGGCCGGTGGCGTGTTCCGCCTTGAGCGATCCGTCGAAACGCTCGACGGTCATCCGGCAGAAGTCGTCCATGAACGCGGCATAGCGGTCGACGTCGGACGGCTTCGAGGCGTCGAAGGCGAGCAGGAAGTGCAGATTGCCGTGTGCCGCGTGGCCTGCGACAGCGGCGTCGAAACCATGCTCGGCTTGAAGCAGGAGAAGGTTTTCGCAGGCCTCTGCCAGCCGGGACGGCGGAACGGCGAAGTCCTCCGTGATGAGCGTGGTGCCTGGCGGACGGGAGCCACCGACCGCGGTGACGAATGCTTTGCGGGCCTTCCAGTAGCCGGAGATGATCCGGGCGTCGCGGGTGAACTCATTGCTCACCGAGGCGACAGGCGCGACCAGGTCCAGCTTCTCCACGACCTCGGCGGCCGCCCGCTCGTAGGCTTCCTGTCCCGCCTCGTCCGGAGCCCTGAACTCCACCAGCAGCGCCGCCGTCTCCCCGGGCAGCCGCACCCAGTCCGCCGGCATGCCTTGCACGCTCACCGAAGCACGCAGCGTGTTGCCGTCCATCAGTTCCACGGCACGTGCTCCCGCGGCGTTGAAAAGCGGCACGGCGGCTGCGGCCGCGGTCAGCGAAGGGAAGAAGAGCAACGCGCTGGAGACCCTCCGGTCCAGCGGAAGAGTGTCGAAGACGACCTCGGAGATGAACCCGAAGGTGCCTTCCGAGCCGATCATCAGCCCCCGCAGAATCTGCACGGGTGTGGCGCCGTCGAGAAAGGCGTCGAGCCGGTACCCGTTGGTGTTCTTGATCTCGTGCTTGGCACGGATCCTGGCAGTCAGCTCCGGGTCCGCCTCGATCTCCGCCTTGAGGGCGAGCAGTCCCCCGCACAGCTGCGGCTCGGCCCGCGCCAGCAGGTCGTCCGCTCTCGGGTCGGCCGTGTCCACGACCGTGCCGCTGGGCAGGACGAAGGTCAGTGAGGCGACGGTGCGGTACGAGTTGCGGGTGGTACCGGCGGTCATTCCGGAGGCGTTGTTGGCGACGACCCCGCCCACGGTGCAGGCGACGGCGCTGGCCGGATCCGGGCCCAGGAGCCGTCCGTACCGGGCGAGGGTGGCATTGGCACGCATCACCGTGGTCCCGGGGCGGATCCGTGCCTGCGCACCGTCGTCGAGGACCTCGACGCCCGTCCAGTGGCGGCGGACGTCCACGAGGATGTCCTCGCCCTGTGCCTGGCCGTTCAGACTGGTGCCGGCGGCCCGGAAGACGACCTCGCGCCCGTGGTCACGCGCGTACGACATGATCGCCGAGATGTCGTCGGTGCTGTCCGGGAGCAGGACGACGTGGGGGACGAACCGGTAGGGGCTGGCATCGGAAGCGTACTTCACCAGGTCGGAAACCTTCCACCGCACCTTTTCCGGACCCAGCAGAGCGATCAGCTCGTCCCGCAGCCGCTCGGGCGTCCCGACGGCCCGGCCGTCGGGGAGCCGGTCGGGCGCCGCGGAGCGGCCGGCTTCCGGGCGGAGGGTCTCCGGGCTGGGCTCCAGTAGCGGCATGGCGTTCGTCTCCCGGGTGGATCGAGGCGGTGCTTCCGCGTCGGGACGGGGAAACCCAGACGGTTCTGGCCGGCACTGTCGCGATGCGAGAGCAGGCCATCGCGGGCGTTGGCCTTGACGCGGGACATGTGGCCGGTGGCAGCGTCGGGTGGTGGATGGTGCGGTGTCTGTAGCACGAGCGCACGCCCTCACGCATGTGCTAACGATAGCATAAGCGAAGGTGACAGTCCTGGATGCACGGCCCTCTCCTCGCTCGCCTGGTCGCCGGCCACCGACGCGACCACGGGGCATCGAACCGGCCACGTCTGGCCGCCGGCCCGCACGAGTGACGGCGGACCGGCCGGCCTACGAGGCACTTTCCTTCAGCCCACCGTCGTCGTCCAGGGCGAGCCGTGCCCAGACTTCGGCGAGGTCGTGCAGGTGCTCGTCGTCGAGCCGGTCGAGGAAGAGCCTGCGCAGGTTGCTGTACTGCTGCCGCCACGCCTTGCGCAGGAGAGTCCTGCCGTCGGGCATCAGGACCGCCTCGTAGCCGCGGCCGTCGCCGGGCGAACGGCGCCTCTCGAGCGGATCTTCCCCACGGCGCAAACGGCCTCGGTCGCTCGGTCAGGGCTGTGCCGACTCAACGGCCCTGTCTCACATCCGGTGGTAGCGGGGGTGAGGTCATCCGAGGAGGATGCGGTGGCGAAGCAGGGTGAAGCCTGCTCGTCCGTGCATCTGGCGCGCGATGCGCTCGGTTTTGGTGCTGACGCCCTCGGTGGGGCCGTTGCTGTACGGAAGCGTGAGTGCGGCGATCACTGCGTCGCGGTCTCGGTCCAGGCCGCGGGTGAAGGAGTGCAGATGGGGCAGATCGGTTGCGCGGGCCTGGCCGATCCAGCGTGAGAGCTCGTCGGCTTTTCCTTCGCGAGGTGTCAGGAGCTGGGCGAGGGCCGCGATGTGGGCGGCCAATTGGGTCATCTCGGGGAAGGCTGCGGTGAGCCGTGCCGGGAGGTCGTGATGTTCGAGCTTGAGGTTGTCGGGCCTGGTGAGGAGCATCCAGGCGAGCCGACGCGCGGAGATGTAGCTGCGGTCGCGGGCTCACACCTTGCCTCGGCCGGGCTTGGTGCCACGGATCGCACTTCGTGCCCGCGATTTCAGTCACCCGCGGCGGGGCCGCAGTTCGGCCCAGGTCGACTTTCCGCGGTGGTGCCGGGTGACGCCCCATCGGGAACTCAGGGCGTCGACCACGACCAGACCACGGCCGTGCTCTGATGTGTCCTTGGGTGTATATGGACGGGGCTCGGTGCTGGAGTCGTCCGTGATCTCGATGCGTATGCGGCGGTCCGGCTGCTGTTCGATCGCGATGCCCGTCGTGGGGGATGTGGTGTGGGCGACCACGTTCGTCATGAGTTCCGACACGATCACCTGGCTCTCATCGGTCAGTTCGCCCATGTGCCAGGCGTCGAGGACGTCGGCGACGAAGCGCCGGGCGAGGCTCACGGCTTCCGGCACGCTCGGGAGCAGGGTGGTGCGGGCGACGGTGCTGGGTGCGCTGGGGCAGGCAAGGGTCATGGCACGAGCTCATTCCTCGGACGTGGGGAGTGCCCGTGCCTGTGGGGGCAGGGCTCCGCCGGGCGATCCTCCGGCCCGGGGAGATCGCGCATGTTCCTGCTCTCCCGGGGCGCGAGTCTCTCTGGGGCGAGCTGAGTGATTGCTAACGATAGCACAAGGGGCAGGGATCCACCAATCCACCTGGCCTTCCGTCAGCGTCAGCGTCAGCGGTACCACGCCCCGTTCAGGTCGGACGTTCACTCAGCAGTCCGTCTACGCTATCGTTAGCATCACGGAGAAGCACTGCCTCGGACCTCACTCGCGAGGGCCGCCCGGCATGCCCCTCACCTCGCCCACCGGATGCTCCGGTACCTCCACCGGCTCGGAACATCAAGGTGCCCGTTCCGTTCAGTCTCCGAAAGGTTGGACCGGCATGACAGACACGCGGATCGCCCGGCTCTACGGACGCAGGGTATGGGACTCCCGTGGAAGGCCGACCGTCGAGGTGGAGGCACACCTCGAGGGGGGTGCGACCGGGCGGGCGATCGCACCCGCCGGAGCCTCGACGGGCAGTGGAGAAGCGATCGATCTGCGTGACGGTGGCAGCCGGTTCGGGGGGCTCGGCGTCGACCGGGCGGTGGGCTCGGTGAACGGGGAGATCGCCTCGGCTCTCCTGGGGCAGGACGCGGCCGACCAGGAGTCCGTGGACGCCCTGCTGGTGAAGCTCGACGGAACCGAGGACCGCGGCAGGCTCGGCGCGAACGCCATCGTGGCCACCTCGATGGCCGTCCTGCACGCGACGGCGGCATCCTCGAAGAGGCCACTGTGGCTGCATCTGTCGGAGGGGGGTCCGGTCCGGATCCCGTTGCCGGAGATCCAGATCTTCGGTGGCGGTGCACACGCGGACCGCCGCGTCGACATACAGGACTTCATGGTCATGTGCCCGGCCGCGACGAGTTTCGCCGAAGCCTTGGAATGGACTGCGGAGATCTACCGGGCCACCGGGAGCCTGATGCGGAAGGCGGGCAAGAGCGGCGGCGTCGCCGACGAAGGCGGTTTCTGGCCGGACTTCGGCTCCAACGAGGAAGCCCTGGAAACACTGACCCTCGCCATCGAGTCAGCAGGGTTCCGCCCTGCCGACCAGGTGGGCATCTCGCTGGACGTCGCGGCCTCCCAGTTCGGCGGCGCCGGCCGCTACCGTCTGGCGCTGGACGACCGCACTTTGGGCACCGATGAGCTGATCGACCTGCTCGGCGGCTGGATCGAGCAGTACCCGATCCTCTCCGTCGAAGACCCCGTCGGCGAGGACGACCGCGACGGCATGCGGGAGTTCACCCGCCGCTACGGCGACCGCTGCCAGGTGATAGGCGACGACTACCTCGTCACCAACGCCCGGCGGGTGGCAGTGGCGGCAGCCGATCAGGCGGCCAACGCCGTCCTCGTCAAGCCCAACCAGGCCGGAACGGTCACCGAGGCATTCGCAGCCCTGCAGGCCGGCAAGAAGGCCGGTTTCGGCACCATTGTCTCGGCACGCTCCGGCGAGTCGGAGGACGTCACCATCGCCCACCTGAGCGTCGGCTGGGACGCCGGCCAGTTGAAGGTGGGGTCCTTCACCCGCTCCGAGCGCATGGCGAAGTGGAACGAAGTACTCCGGATCGAGGAAGCCCTCGGCGCCGCAGCCGAGTTCAGCGGCTGGTCCGCCCTCCCCTTCCACGCATGACCCACATCCGGACGGTGTTTCCGGGCGAGCGGTTCCGAGGAAAGGCGCACCGTCCGCGTGCCGTGAACGAAGACGGACGTCGGAGGACGATCTTGAAAGCTGTTCCGGAGGACGTGCGCGGCGTCATCGACGCCGCGGTGCTCAACGAACTCGTCCTGCCCGCGATGCCGACGGCGGATCGCTCGCCACCGTGCGCTTCCGGAACGAACCGGTGGAGCGCGGCATCAAGGTGCACCCGGTGTACGTCCCCTCGCGCGCGACCGACGCCGAAGGGCTCGATCACCTCGCCCGCCTGGTCGAGAAGGGCGTACTCACTCCGCGCGTCGCAGCGGTGCTGCACTGCACCGAAGCGGTCGAGGCGCCCTGACGTCTCGAGGCAGGCGGTGTCTGCGGCCGGATCATGCTGGATTTCAGCTGATCGCCGGTACGCCGGTACGGCCGCTGAACCGTACCGGCGTACCGGCTGTCGTCACATGGCGTGCGTCTACCGGAGGGAGGACCCGATGGAGATGCCGCCATCCACGTCGAGGACGACGCCGGTGATGTAGCCGGCGGCCTCGCTGCCCAGGAACGCGGCGGCTTCGGCGATGTCCTCCGGGCGTCCGGTATGGCGCATGGGGATCTTGTTGGTGAGCATGTCGCGTGCGCGGCCGTTCATGGAGGCGAGCATCGGCGTCTCGATGAGGCCGGGTGCGATCGCGTTGGCGGTGATGCCGTGGCGTGCTCCCTCCAGTGCGAGCGTACGGGTCATGCCGACCACGCCCGCCTTCGCGGCCACGTAGTTCGCCTGACCGAAGTTCCCTCGCCACGACATGGAAGAGAAGCTGATGACGCGTCCGTAGCCCTGACGCTTCATGTGGCCGAAGGCGGCACGAGCGCAGTGGAAGGCACCGGTGAGATTCACCTCGACGACCGCGCGCCAGTCGAGGTCGCTGATGTCCTCCACGCGGTTGTCCCGGATGATGCCGGCGTTGTTGACCAGCACGTCCAGGCGCCCGAAACCGCTGGTGATTGCCGTGATCCAGCGGTCGACCCGGGAAGAGTCGGTCACATCGACAGTGTCTGTCCGCATTTCCGCACGGTGTGCGGTGGTGAGTTCAGCCGCTGCCTCGCTCAACGCCTGCGTGTTGACGTCTGCCAGTGCGACCGAGGCACCTTCCGCGGCGAAACGCCGCGCCATGGCGAGACCGAGTCCCTGGGCAGCACCCGTGATGGCGACGACGCGTCCTTCGTAACGGTTCATGAGGTGGCTGCTTTCTTGGTCGGGAACCGACTGCGAGGCGTTCTCCGTCAGCACGCCTGCGTCGTCCGAAGCGGATTCCCCCGATCAGGACCGGCGTGCGACCGGCGGTCCTGATCGGTTCCGTATCGGCTCCGCTCACTGCCGGGGCGGCTACGACCCCGCAGCCCTTCCCTGCCCGGGGTGTCTCGGCGGGGCCGGCTGAGCGACTCAAGCGACTGAAAATCCGACAAGGGTGCGACCAGCAAGAGGGGCGGCCGTGGCGTCACGCGTCATGACGGGTTCGGTGGTGTGCCGGAGGGCCGGGCCGTTCAGGCTGCCAGTTGCGTCGCCAGCTTCTTGGCGACGGTGGCGGCCTCCGTGTGGGCCCTGTCGCGGGAGGCCTCGAAGAGCGGGACGAGGTCCGCCAGGTCGGGGTTGTGCGGGGCCATCGTCAGTTCAGGGACGATGAAGGTGACATCCAGGCCGATGGTTTCGGCCAGGACCACCTGCAGGTAGTTCTGGACGTACTCATATCCCTCACGCGGGGTCCCCGGGGCGTAGGAGCCTCCACGGCTCGCGACCACGACGGCCGGCGTGCCCTTGGCCGCATGGCTGTCGACACCGGCATTGCGGCCCATCAGGATGATGTTGTCCACCCACGCCTTGAGCGTCGAGGGGATCGTGAAGTTGTACATCGGGGCGCCGATCAGGACCGCGTCCGCCTGCTCCAGTTCCTCTATGAGCCCGACGCGCTCGGCGAAGGCCGCGGCCTGCTCGGGCGTGTGGGTGGCGGGATCGGCGAAGCCGGCGGTGTGAGCGGCGGCGCCGATGTGCGGAACCGGGTTCTCGGCAAGGTCCCGGTAGATGACCTTGCCATCCGGGTGCTGTTCGTCCCAGACCTTCCGGAAAGCGTCGGTCACCGAGCGCGACGCGGAGACGGAGGCGGGAAAGAGGGATGAATCGATGTGCAGAAGCGTAGGCATGGCGATCTCCGGATACGTGGTTCTTGCTGTGCGGGGAAGGGTGGACCCCGGGCGTTCCGCGCGGCAGGCCGCCGGGAAAGGAAGCGGTCCGACGTGCTGTTCCGGCCTGCCGGGCAGGGGCCGGCCATCGGTTCAGGGACGAGGACCCGATTCCTCCTGCTGCAGTTCCTGCACGGGAGAAGGGGTGCTCGCATGGTCCGACAACGTCGAGTTGATGCATCACCTCAACAGTGACATGCGCGAGGTTGTCACGTCAACTCGATGACGTGGACGGTGGCTGCACGGGCTCACGGGCTCACGGGCTCACGGGCTCACGGGCTCACGGGCTCACGGGCTCACGGGCTCACGGGAAGGGCAGCTGACGCGTCAACCCACAGGTACGATTGCCTCATGGAGCAGCGGGGACTGACCGAACACGAACTATCCGCATGGCGGACCTCGGTCCGGATGATGGAGCTGCTGCGGACCCGCATAGAGCAACAGCTCCAGGCCGACAGCGGCCTGTCCAGCGCCGACTACGCCGTACTCGCGGCACTGTCCGAGGCACCCGAGGGACGGCTGCGCGCCTACGAACTCAGCCGGGCGACCGGCTGGGAGAAGAGCCGCCTGCACCACCAGATCACCCGAATGCACAAGCGCGACCTGATCATCCGGGAACGGTGCGGCTCCCGCGGTATCCACGTGGTACTCACCGCGAAAGGCCTCGCAGCGATCAAGGAAGCCGCACCCGGCCACGCCCAGGAAGTGCGGCGCTTGTTCATCGCCCCCCTCACACCCGGACAACTCGACCAGATGGCCCACATCGCCGGTATCCTCCTCGGCCATCTGGAAGCAGACCAGCCCTCCCCCTGAAGAAGGTCTGTCCGACGGGCCAGATCGCCGGCGGACAGAGGATCAGGGGTTCCGGAGCACGGTGACGGACCGTCGACCGGTTGCCGTGTGCGTCACAACAACGTCCACACGTCGTTCAGCATCATCGTGTCGTCGCCGAGGGCGGCCCGGGCGAGCGCACGCCCACGCTCGCGCGCCGGCTCGTCCAGATACGGTACCGGTGACTTCCCGTCCATGCGGGCCAGCAGCAGACAGGCGGTCTGCGCGGTCAGATACCGCTGGTCCACGGCCCGGAGAGCCGGGCCGATGCTGCCGTGATAGGCGTGCAGGAACCGGGAGGCGGCGTCGTGGTAGTCCTGAGCGGACGCCGGCCGGTACAGGGCCTTGCACAGCAAGTGGGTGACAAGGAAGGCGACGTCGAAGCACGGGTCACCGTAGTGCGCGACCTCCCAGTCGATGACCCATGTGTGCGACCGGCTGATGAGAACGTTCTTCGGGGAGAAGTCCCCGTGCACCAAGCAGGCGCGAGTGGCGTTCATCCGCGTGAGCACCGACTCGATACGGGGAGCGAGGTCGGGATGCCGGCGTGCGGTCCAGCGGTAGAAGGGGTCCACTCGCAGCTCTTCGAAGGCCTCGGTATCGGCGAAGTCCCGCGACACTTCGGCGTCACCGGCCGTCCGACGGTGCCAGCCGGCAAGGATTTTCCCCGCCTCGGCTGCCACACGGGTGTCGGCCCGTCCACGAAGCAGATCCGCCTTCCACTCGTGCGCGTCCCGCTCCGCGCGGCCGATCACGATCACGCACTCGGCTTCGTCGACATCAAGCACCGCGGGGACGTGGTGCGGCTGATACCTCGCCGCCGTCTGCAGTGCCTTCGCCTCGCCGAGGACCCGGGAAGGATCCGCCAGCCACTCCTCGGCCACCCGCAGTCGTCGCAGAGCCCGCTTCACGACCACGCTGATGCCCGGTGCTTCGACGGCGACGACATCGTTCGACACTCCGCCCGAGAGCACTTGCGCCGTGACCGGGCCGGCTCCGACCAGGCCACGGGCCCTCAGGTGCGCGACGACGTCCGCGGTGTCCGGCTCTCCGCGGGCTCCCTGATCGCCGGCATCCGAGGGGTGCGGCGCCGCACCGGCCTGCCGGACCGCGACATCGCGCGGGTTCTCCGCCGGACTCACCGGTCCTCCCCCGAAGCCTCGGCCCGCGCCGCCCACACTTCAGGATTGACGACCGTCGCCGGCCGTTCCCCCCGCAGAACGGCAACCACATTGCGGGCGGCCGTCTCCTGCAGCTCGGCGATGGCCTCCACCGAGTCGAACGCGGCGTGCGGCGTCACGATCACCGACGGGAGAGCGAGCAGTGGATGGGAGGCGGGAGGCGGCTCCCCGTCGAGAACGTCGAGGGCCGCACCACCGATCCGGCCATCCTCAAGAGCCTCGACGAGTGCCTTCTCGTCCACCAGAGCGCCGCGTGAGGTGTTCACCAGAAGGGCGCCGGCCTTCATCTCGGCCAGGGCGGCACGCCCGATCACATGACGCGTGTCCGGTGTGAGCGGCATGTGCAGGGACACCGCGTCCGCCTCACGGAGCAGGTCGACCAGGCGGGGAGCGAAGCGCACTCCGTTCTCCGGCGGCCGTCCTGCCCGGGAGGGACTGTAGGCGATGACGTCGTAGCCGAACGCCTGGGCCCGTCGTGCGACCTGCTGGGCGATGTTGCCGTACCCGACCAGCCCCAGGACCCGACCGCCGAGCCGGCGCATCGGCCCGAAGGCCCGGTTGTCCCAGCCTCCGCCGCTCGTCAGGCCCGCGAAGCGGGCGATGTGCCGGGCGTGGCCGAGAAGGAGTGCCATGGTGTGGTCGGCAACCTCGGTCGTGCAGAACTCGGGAACGTTGGTGACGACCATGCCGAGCCTTGTCGCCGTTGCCACGTCGATGTTGTCCAGTCCGACGCCGTACCGGGCCACTGTCACACAGCGATCGGCTGCCTCCAGTACGGATGCGGTCACCCGCCGCCAGCAGGTCATGACGGCATCCGCCTGCGGTGCCAGGGCGATGAGCTCCTCCTCGTCGCCGGTCTGCGCCACCAGCAGCTCGGCGTCCGCCTCGGCCAGGACCGCGCGTTCCACGTCCAGCGTCGGCCAGGCGTAGTCGGTGACCAGGACGGTGCGACTCATCGCGGCAGATCCGGTCCGTCGGTGAACGTGAGTCGCATCCGACCGGCCTCGGCCACGGAGGACGTGAGGACGTCCTCGGCCGTCAGGAACCGCGGGGGCTTCCGCGTCGCACCGACCCCGGACGGTGTTCCGGTGAAGATCAGGTCACCGGGCTGCAGGGCGACGATGTGCGACAGGTACTCGATCAGGTCCGGGACGGAGAAGATGAGGTCGGCCGTGCTGGAGTTCTGGACCTCCTCCCCGTTCAGCGAACAGCTCAGCGCGATGTCGTCGGGGTCGGCGAACTCATCGGGGGTGACCAGGAACGGGCCGGTGGACGCATACCCCGGAAAGGACTTCCCCAGGCTGTGCTGCGGATTGTCCGCCGGCCGCAGCTGGACCTCCCGGTCGGACAGGTCCTGCCCCCCGGTGACGCCGGCGACATGGGCCCAGGCCTGCGAGGCGGGAATGCGGCGGCCGCCCCGTCCGATGACGACGACGACCTCGACCTCCCAGTCGACCTTCGGCCCGGACAGCTCGACCACCCCGAAAGGCCCGCCGACGGAACTCGGGAACTTGGTGAACACCAACGGCACCTCCGGAATCGCCCAGCCTGTCTCCTCCGCGTGCCCGCGATAGTTGATGCCGATCCCGAACACCTGCGAAGGACACGGACTCGGCGCCTCGAACTCGGCCGGTGTGAAAGGGTCGCCGCTCTCCACGGGCTGCGTCCTGGCCCATTCGACGAACTCGGTCCAACGGGCGAACAACGCCTGCGGATCGGCGGGGAACCGTCCCTCGCTCGCCTTCTCGATGTCGACGCACGTCGCTCCGTTGACGAGAACAGCGCGTCCCTGCCTGTTGCCGATCTTCATTGGTACTCCACTTCCTCGGTCGCTGGTCATCCGGCTCTCGACGCAGGATCAGAAGGTCACTGGCCGGCCCGAAGTGCTGATGGGAGACGGAACCCGGCGCGCAGGCGGCGGCCGGGCGATCCCACATGATCCGCTCGGCACTCCACGGCCCTCGCACCGCTGTCGGCACGAGGGGGGCCTCCTCCACCGGTGTCCGCCACACTAGAGGCAATATCTATGATTGCGCAAGCATTTCATTTTCCTCGAGGCCGCGCCCACCGCGCACCCTAGGTGGCCAGAAGGCCAGGACCGGACGCCCCCGCACACCGCCCGCCTCGAGGAGGCGGTGCGCATCCGCGGCCTGCTCGGCCGGAAAGACTTCGGCGACCCGCGGAGTGAGCCGGCCGGCCTCGACATGCCGACGAATGGCGTCGAGCCGTGCGGCGCTGATGTAGTCGACGAAAACAACCGGGCACCAAGTGATCCCGCGCTCGTCGGAGCCAACGTGACCTCGGACGGTGACGATGCGTCCGTTGTCCCGCACCGCGGGCGCCACGGCGTCGTTCAGCAGGGCGGCATCGACCAGGCCGTCGACGCCGTCCGGGCGGAATTCGCGGATCCGGTCGGCCACGTCGTCGCCGCGGCGCACCACGACATCGGCGCCGATGGAACGGACCAACTTCTCGTCGGCTTCGGAGGCGTCGGCGACGACCACCAGGCCGGCGGCCTTCGCCAGCTGGACCACCGCACCGCCCAGCATCCCGGCCGCGCCGGTGACGGCGACCGTCTGTCCGGGAGCAAGAGCCAGTGCTTCAAGCGCGCCGGTGGCCGTCAGCGCGTTCATCGGAAGCGTTGCGGCCGCGGCATGGCCGATGCCCTTCGGGGCCCTGGTCACCGCCTCAACGGGCACCACGACGTACTCGCTGTAGGCACCGTGACTGCGGTGGGGGATCACGACGGCCATGACCGGGTCGCCGACCCGCAGCTCGGTGGCGGTGCCGTCGCCGATCTCGGCAACGACGCCGGCGGCGTCCAGTCCCGGAACGTAGGGCCCTGGGTCGCGGTGTTCGGGCACGGGTGCACCGACGGCCTCCTCCAGGGTGCCCGAGCGGGTGAGGGTGTCCGACGGATTGACCGCCGCGGCGTGCACCCGCACCTTGATCTCGCCCCTGCCGGCATGCCGTTCGGGAATCTCGAGCATCTCGAGTACTTCCGGGCCACCGAGCTTCATCAGACCCATGGCTTTCATGAACGTGGCCCCATCCATCGTAGAAGTGGATTGCGGTGGCTGCTGGGCGAGAGATCTGCTCACGTCCAGACACAATGCAGCGATAACGGCGACGAGCATGCCGTCGAGGGAAGGTGTGGAGCCGGCGGCCCAACCCGCCGGGGCGCCGCGGTCACTCGTACCGTTGCCCAGCGCCCGAGTTTGCGCTATCGATAGCATTCAGTCTGGTCGGCGCGTCAGTCCACTGTCAACAAGCTTGTGGGCCTGAACCGGGTCGAAGACATGGACAGGTGCCCCGGTGGAAAGCGAATGCCCGCCCGTCGCCCCATGCGAAGGCCGGGCACGTCGGCATGGAGGGGGGGTTGGAGTGGGGCAGTATCGTTTGCATATGGGTGCGGGTAAGCGTGTGACCACACGGGACATTGCGGAGCAGTTGAACCTGGCGGTTTCCACGGTCGGGCGTGCGCTGGCCCATGACCCGCGGGTGAGTGTGGAGACGCGCCACCGTGTCGAGCAGAAGGCCGCCGAGCTCGGTTACGTCGGCAATCAGGCCGCCCGCATGATGCGGGGGGTGTCCAGCACGGTGATCGGCCTGCTGATCCCGGACGTGGGCAACACGTTCTACAGCACTGCGGCCCACTCCCTGGCTCAGTGCATGATCCGGCAGGGCTACCAGGTGATGCTCTGTGAGACCGACGACGACCGCGACAACGAACTCGCGCAGGTCAGGGGAATGATCGCCGGACAGGTCGCGGGCGTGATCGTCGTACCGACACCGAACCCGCGCAGCGAGTCGGTCCGCCTGCTCCGCCAGGTCCCCCACGTGCAGTTGCTTCGCAAGCATCCGGCACTGGCCGAGCAGTGGTTCGGAATCGACGACCGCGCGGTACTGCGCGACGCGACACAGCATCTGCGCGACCTCGGGCACACCCGGATTGCCTACCTCGGCGGTCCGTCCGACCTGTCCACCGGGCGACAGCGTTTCACGGGCTACCTCGACGTGGTCGGCCCGGACCCCGACCCCGGCCTGATCGCCCACATAGCGCCCTTCTGCGTCGAGGACGCGCGCAAGGAGCTCGCCCGGCTCCTGGACAGCCCCCACCCGCCGACCGCTCTGGTCACCGCAACGGTCCGCATCACAGAAGGCGTGCTCGAGGAACTCACCGCCCGCCGCGTCGCCGTGCCCCGGGACCTGTCCGTGGTCGGCTTCGGCGACGAACGGGGATTCGCGTGGTGGGGACCCGGCCTGACCACCATGGCACTCCCCGTCCACGAGGTCGCCACCGCCTGTTCCACCTGGCTGCTGGAGCGGCTGCGGGATGACGGCAGCACCACACCGTTCACCTCGAGCACCACCGGATACCTCCGAGCACGAGGAAGCACCGCCGCCCCGGCCACACCCCGCTGACGACACCTTGTCCGGGATTTGTTCGGCTGCCCCGGACTGCCTGCCCGTCATTCCGTGGCATCGGCCCGCGACCGGTCGGCCAGCTGTCCGGCGCTGACGACGTCGACGTCCGGCGAGGCGACTGCGCGCGCGAGGAAGTCGTGCAGCACCTGGAAGCGGTCCCCGTCGTCGGTGAAGGAGACGAAGGGGTGCACGATCAATGTGACCAGCCCGGCGGCGGCAATCGCATCGTCGACACGGCGGTTGAAGTGGTCGAGCACCTGCGCCGGTGAACGCTCACCCTCGGGGTGCATGTAGTACTGGTAATAGTCGATCATGTCCCAGTGCCAGGGGATGTTGGTCAGCCCTTCCGGCAGCGCGCGAACAGACAGAGGATCGCTCTCGGTCTCCTTGTCAATGCTGCTGTCGAGGGTGTAACCGAGCTCGGCGAGGACCTGCGCGGTGCGGCCGCCCCGGTAACCGCCGGGCGCCCGGAAACCCGTGGGTTCGACTCCGGCCGAACGCAGGGCCGCCGTGCCGTCGAACAGAAGGACCTCGCGCCGGTCTTCGGTGAGCTCGGACCACCGCTCATGCACCCAGCCGTGCAGTCCCACCTCATGACCGTGTGCTGCGATCGACTGGATCGCGTCGGGATGATGCAGCCCGTTCCACCCCTCCACGAAGAACGTGGCGGTGATCCCCAACTCGTCGAAGAGGTCGAGCGCACGGGGAAGGGCTTTCAGGCCCGGCTCGTCCGGGTCGGGCCGCACGGCCTCCCCGAGACCGACCTGCGCTGCGCACCCGAGGTTGTCGAGTGTGACGCAGAGAGTGGCGCGGCCAGACATGCAGATCACATCCTTGTGACTGGGCGTACGTGGTTTTCCTTGTGACTGGGGGTACGTGGTTTCTTTCAGGCAACCATGCGATGCATGCGGGCGCAAATATTCATCTCGGGTGCCTCACCGCAGGGGCCGACGCGGTCAGCCGGAGAATCGTGACGGTGAACCGGTCCGGTCAGGTCACTGCGGGTTGCGGGTTTCCGGACCCATGGCCGTGCCAGGCCGGCCAGGTCCGGCGGGTGTCAGATCTTCGCCGTGGTGCCGCCGTCGACCAGAAGGGTGGTGCCGGTGACGAAGCTGGCCAGGTCGGAGCCGAGGAAGGCGACGGCGTCGCCGACCTCGGAGGGCCGCCCGTAGCGGCGCAGCGGCATCCGCACGCGCAGCTCCTCGTTGGCGGCGAAGAACTCCTCGCTGGTGCGCAGCATCGGCGTGTCGATGGGGCCGGGAGCGACAGTGTTGACGCGAATGCCTTCCGGTCCCAGGGCGTCGGCCAGGGCCTTGGCCATGAGGACGACACCGGCCTTGCTGCTGGAGTAGGCGACACTGAGTCTGTTCGAGACACTGCCCATCATCGAGGCGATGAGGACGATGCTGCCCGGCTTGCCGTGACTCCTCATGCTACGCGCCGCCGCCTGGGCGCCGAACAGCGGGCCGTCGAGGTTGACCGACATGAGCCGGCGCCAGTCTTGCTCGGGGATGTCGATGCCGTCAGTGGTTACGGTGATGCCGGCGTTGGCCACCATCACGTCGACACCGCCGAACTCCTCTGCCGCCTCGATGAGGGCGTCGTTGTCGCTGCGGGAGCTGACGTCGGTGCGGACGAACCGGGGCTGCGCCCCGAGTGCGGCGACTTCCGAGGTGACCGTCGTGGCGGCGTCCCGCGGCGTCTCGTCGAGATCGGCGGCGACCACGGCCTGCGCGCCATGGCGGGCGGCGGCGATGGCGATGGCGCGCCCGAGGCCGTTCGCGGCACCGGTCACGACCACCGTCTTGTTCTCCAGGATGTCACTCATGACGGTTTCCCTCTCATCCTTGTCCATCTGCGCAGATAACTGAAAGGCGACGCTGCCGAGGACGTCCCCTGCCGCGAACGATCCGGGTCGATCCCGCGCGGGATCCCGTCGTCCGGTTGGGGGTATGTCAGATGGCCGTGGCGTCGCGGCCCTTGAGCTGCAGGAGGTCGCGGGCCTGGTCCGGCGTCGCGATCTCCCGGCCGAGTTCGGTGAGCAGACGCGCCGCCTTCGCGACCTGGTCGGCGTTGCTGTCGGCGAGTTCTCCGCGGCGGATGTACAGGTTGTCCTCCAGGCCGACGCGGACGTGTCCGCCGTGCAGTGTCGCGGCCGTGACGAAGTCCATCTGGTGACGGCCGGCGGCGAAGGCGCTCAGGTAGTAGGCGTCGCCGAACAGCTTGTCGGCGATGGTCACCATGTGCGACAGGTTCTCCTGGTCGGCCCCGATCCCGCCGCGCACGCCGAAGATGCACTGGATCAGCATCGGTGTCCGGACCAGGCCCTGGTCGACGAAGTGCGCGAGCGTGTAGAGGTGACCGACGTCGTAGCACTCGAACTCGAACCGGGTACCGTGGGTGCCCAGCTCGGTCAAGGTGCGCTCGATCTGGCGGAACGTGTTGACGAACACCAGGTCCTGCGAGCCCACGAGCCAGTCGTGTTCCCAGTCGAACTTCCACTCCTTGTACCGTGCGGCCGGTGCGGAGAAGTCGAAGTTCATCGAGCCCATGTTCAGCGATGCCAGCTCGGGCCGGAACCGGAGAGCGGCGGCCAGCCTGTCGTCCAGCGCCATCCGGGTGCTGCCACCCGTCGTGATGTTGATGACCGCACCGGTGTCGGCCAGTGCCGGCAGGAACTCCCCGTACACCTCGGGATCCGGTGTCGGAAGGCCGGTCTTCTTGTCACGCGCGTGCACATGCAGGATCGCGGAGCCGGCCGCGACGGCGTCCGTCCCCTGCCGGATCATCTCCTCCGGGGTGTAGGGCAGCGCCTCGGACATCGTCGGGGTGTGGACCGAGCCCGTAAGAGCACAGGAAATGATCGTGTTCGGGGTCTTTTTCATGCGGTTTCCTCTGTGTCGCACGCCCTGCTGCTGCGGACGCGATGGCCGAAACCCCTGTCAAGACGGCGAGGTTGACGCCTGCCCGCGGAAACCACCCGGTTGACCAGCGGCAACTGCGCATCATGTGTGCTCGGGGCAGGTGGATCGTCGACCTGGACCTGGGCAGCCGTCGCGGGTCCTTCGTCCGGCGGTGCGGCACCGTCCTGGACGACAGTAGTGTTCAATGCATGCGCTCGCAAGAGTTTCTTCGGATGCGCTCCCTTGCGGCAATGCATGCGCAGGCATATTTTGACGTTCGGTGCGCTCGGTCGGGAGAAGAGCGCGTGAATGCGGCCCTCCGGCAGAAGATAGCTGCGGGCACCGGCCTCACCGCCGGCCATCCGATCCCGTGGGGCGTCGAGGCCGAGCCCGAGGTCGTGGTCGCCACCGGCCCACCAGTCGGCCACCTCGGAGAGATAGGTGAAAGCATTGAAAACATCTCGAGTCGTCTGGTCGCCCGACCCCGAAGCCGTGACGGCAAGCAATTTCGAGGACTTGCGGCGCTGGCTGCGCGATGTCCGGGGGAAGTCCTTCCACGGCTATCACGACCTCTACGACTGGTCAGTCGCCGAACCCGGAGAATTCTGGCACGCCCTCGCCGAGTACTTCGACATCCTCGAACCGGAACAACGCCGGCCCGCACTGGTCGACGGCTCGATGCCGGGCGCACGGTGGTTCCCGAACGCCCGGCTCAACTATGTCGAGCAGGTGCTGCGACATGTCGATCAGGTGGGACCGGCCATCATCGACGAGAGCGAGGCCGGCGAGGAACGCCGGACCATCACATGGGCGGAGCTGCGCCGGCAGGTGGGTGCGGTCGCCGAGACGCTCCGCAGTGCCGGCGTGGGCCGCGGAGACGTCGTGGCCGGATACCTGCCGAACATCGCGGAAGCCGTGATCGCTTTCCTGGCGACGGCGAGCCTGGGCGCGATCTGGGCCTGCTGCGGCCAGGACCTCGCGCCACAAGCCGCGGCCGCCCGGCTCGGCCAGCTGCACCCCGCTGCGCTGATCACGGCCGACGGCTACCGCTTCGCCGGCAAGGTCATCGACAGACGAAGCGCCGTGGCCGAGCTGGTCGACGCGCTGGAGACGGTGAAGCTGACCGTGGTGGTCCCACGCCTCGGGCCCGAACCGGTCCCGTCCGGCGATCGCCCCGTGACCGCCTGGCGGGAGGCGAGCGCGGGTCGACACGCCCTGCAGCCCGAGCCCGTTCCCTTCGACCATCCGCTGTGGGTGCTGTTCTCGTCCGGCACCACAGGCCGGCCCAAGGGCATCGTGCACGGGCACGGCGGCGTTCTCCTCGAACACCTCAAACAGCTGTGGGTGCACTTCGATCTCGACAACCGGGACACGTTCTTCTGGTACACATCTCCGAGCTGGATGATGTGGAACTTCCAGGTCGGCGGCCTGCTCGTCGGCGCCACCATCGTCTGCTTCGACGGCAGCCCCAACCATCCAGGACCGGAAGCCCTCTGGGACATCGTCCGCCGCGACAGGGTCTCGATGTTCGGCACCAGCCCGGCCTACCTGCGCCTCAGCGAGAACGCCGCGGTCCAGGCGGCGAACGACGAGACCCTCCGGCGACTGCGCGTCATCGGCGCCACCGGGGCCGTCGTCCCCGCAGCGGCCTTCCGCTGGGTCGCCCGACACTTCCACGGCAAGGTCGCGCTCGCCAGCATCACCGGAGGCACCGACGTCGTCACCGCCTTCGCGGGCGCGGTCCCCACGCTCCCCGTCTCGGAAGGGGAACTCACCGCGCCCGGACTCGGCGTGGCACTCGACAGCTGGGACGAATCCGGCCGGCCCGTACGCGACGGAGTCGGCGAACTCGTCATCACCCGCCCGATGCCCTCCATGCCCGTCCGGTTCTGGAACGACCCCGACGGAACCCGTTACCGCGCGGCCTACTTCGAGACCTGGCCCGGAGTGTGGCGGCACGGCGACTGGATCACCCTCACCAGCCGGGGTTCCGTCGTCGTCCACGGCCGGTCGGACTCCACACTGAACCGCAACGGCGTCCGCATGGGCAGCGCCGAGATCTACGCCGCCGTCGAAGGCCTGCCAGAGGTCCGGGACGCACTGGTGGTCGGAGTGGAACTGGCTGACGGCGGCTACTGGATGCCCATGTTCCTGGCCCTCACTCCCGGCACCGAACTCGACCACGGACTCCGCGCCCGCATAGCCGACGTCATCCGTAACGAGGCCTCACCGCGTCACGTTCCCGACGACCTGTACGTGGTGGCCGGTATCCCGCACACACGCACCGGAAAGAAGCTCGAGGTACCGATCAAGCGCCTGCTGCAAGGGAGTTCGCTCGGCGATGTCATCGACGTACAGGCCGTGGACGTCCCCGCGTTGCTCGAGCCGTTCATCCGGATCGCGCAGGAACGCCGCACCGGATCGCTCCCGCTCGGCGCACAGTGACCGGCGCCACCGTTCCCCGGAGATTCGTGGTGGAAGCCTGTTGACAGCCGGATGTAGCGGGCACCACACTCTTGCTAACGATAGCACAGAGCCGCTGCCCCTCACGATCGGACTGGAACGGCCGTGTTCATGGGCAACTGTCGAGAAGGGACCCAACGAGATGGCAACGCTGCGGCCGCGAGGTGTGAACCACCTCGCCATCCCCGTCGGGGACATGAAGGAACACCTGGAGTTCTGGTGTGACGTCCTGGGCATGCCCCTGAAGGCGCTCTTCTGGATGCACGCCGCCGACGGCGTCTACCACGCCTTCGTCGAGATGTCGCCGAACAGCTACATCTCCCTCGTCGAGGACCCGAGGAACGGGGAGAAGGAACACCTCGACGCGGACGTGGCAGGAGGTCCGCTCCGCGAGGTCGTCGGCAGCGCTGTGCACCACATCGCCATGGACGTCGAGACCGAAGAGGACGTGCTCGCGATGCGCGACCGCATCCGCAGCAAGGGCATCCAGGTCCTCGGCCCCATCGACCACGGCTGGTGGAAGTCGATCTACTTCGCCGGCCCCGACAACTGCACCCTCGAGATCACCACCGGCGGCGGCGTTCAGCCCGAGGACTGGGTGGACCCCGAGGTCGCCGAGCTGTGCGGCATCTCGCCCGAGGAACTCAAGAAGCTCGAGAACCCCGAGCCGTTCGAGGCTACGGGAACGCCCGTGCCCCAGCCCGATGAAGCGCCGTCCGCACCCCGGATGTTCGCCCTGTCCAAGGAATTCGACCTCGACAAGATCATGCTGGTCTCCGACCAGGACATCCTCGACACCTACAGTGAGACACGATCGCCGATGGCGCTCAAGAACGACAAGTGACCCCACGGCGGTGGGTTCCGGCCGGGCCTCGCACCCTCCTCACGGGCCCGACCGGAACCCGCCTTCCCGGATCAATGCATGCGCACTCATGATATAAGTCTTGAGGAAGGGTATGCGACAGATCGGCGGAGGACTGCGACGCCCATGATCCGGGAGGGTTCCATGTCGTTGAGCGGATCCGGCGGCGCCGCTGAGACGAGCCCGAAGAAGCGCGCAAGGCCCGCGTCAGCCCGGTCGGGACGTTCGGCCGGCCAGGCCCCGGCCGCAGGTCGTCCGCAACCGGCATCTTCGTCGTCGGCCGATCTCGACGCGGCGCGTCTTGCCGCCTGGCGCGCGGTCTGCGGCGCGAGGGACGCCTCGGTCGAACGCATCTCGGCAGAGATGGAGGAGGCATCCGGGCTGCCGCTCGAGTGGTACAACATCCTGCTGCACCTGTACCAGTCCGAGCCGAGTCCGGTCTCTCAGCAGGACCTGGAGCGTCACTCCCGGCTGAGCCAGAGCGGTATCAGCCGTATGGTCACGAAGATGCAGGACAGCGGTCTGCTGCAGCGGCGCCCCTCGGAACGCGACCGGCGCAACCTCGATGTGGTCCTGACCGATCACGGGCGTGACATCTTCCTGCGGGCGACTCCGCAGCACCACACGGCCGTACAGCAGCATTTCGGGGTCTGGCTCAACGACGAGGAGGCCACGGCGATCAGTTCGGCGCTGCGCAAGGTCATCGGCGCCGGCGAGGAGGAACGTGAGCGGGGCGGCACGGACCTCGACCAGCTTCTCGCCTTCGGTGAGTCGGTCCTGTCGCTCACGTCGGACACGGTGATCGTGGCTGACGCCATTCGCACGCGGGACGCACTCGAACCCCTCATGCTCCAGGACGCCGCTCGCAACATCACCGAGCAAGGGGTGAACGAGGCACGCGAAATCGTCACCCGCATGTCCCGGCTGCTGGAGTCCCCGGAAGAGTTCTTCTCCGCCGACTGGGACCTGCACCGCAAGCTCGCCGAGTTCAGCCACAACGAAATCCTCAAGGCCGTCTACCTGTCACTGCTCGACATCCTCGAGGAGCACATGCGCAGTGTCGTGCCGACCGGCAACCTGCCCAGTTACCTCTACGAACGCCTCGCCGTTCACGCGAGAATCGTCGACGCCGTCGCCGGCGGCGACGAGGAACAGGTCGCCGCCGCCGCACACGCCCACCACTTCACCAACGCGCGCTCGCGGCTGGTCGACTCCTCGAACCAGGCCGGGGGCTGAACAGGCGGGGTGAGCGCCGGCCCGTCGGGTGCGGGCCGGGCAGGCCGCCTACACGGCGCACTCGGCCCAGATCGTCTTGCCCGCTGTGGTCTGGCGGGCACCCCAGCGGTGGGAGAGCTGGGCGACCAGGAACAGGCCGCGACCCCCCTCGTCGAAGGTCTGTGCCGGCGCAGGTGCGGGGCCGTGGCGCTGGCGTCTCCGACAGGCGCAGCCCGCACGACAAGTAGCACAGGCAGCCTCATTCCGTCCGGTCGCTGCGGCCAGGCGAACGTTCTGTCGTGGGTACAGCGAGCCGTGACGACTGCTATCGATAGTGTCCACGTTCACTCGGCCCTGTGCGTCGATTCCACGAGACCGGAATTGTCCGGTTCGACCCGGCGCAGGATCCGGTGGCCGATGCCCGTCAGATGACGGAGCTGCGGGGCGGTGAGCGGGTCGACGACGAAGCGCCGTACCGCTTCGAGGTGGCCGGGAGTACTGGCCACGACCTTGTCCCAACCGGCATCGGTGAGAACGGCGTTGATGCTGCGCCCGTCCCTGGCGCACGGCTCGCGGCGCACCCAGCCACGCTTCTCGAGCCGCTTGACGGCGTGGGACAGCCGGGAGGGGGAGGCGTTGGCCAGCACTGCAAGGTCGCTCATCCTCCGCGTCCGGTCGGGGGCCTCTGACAACCCGGCGAGGACGAGATACTCGAAGAGAGTGAGTGCGGCGCTGCGCTGCAACTGGGCGTCAAGGGCGGCGGGCAGCTTGACCATCACGGCAACGAGCGACTGCCAGGCGTCCTGCTCGTCCGCCGTCAGCCGGCGCTGCGCCTGGGCGCCTGCCGACGGCGGCGCGGGGGACGTGTCGGTTCCCATGCGTTTCACACCGGCCAAGGCAGTTGATGTTTCAAGTGACCCCTCACACATGCACTTGACGCTTCATGCACAGCGAGGTTACCTGGAAACCAGTTGATGCATCAACCCTAGCGTGGCTGCTGAGCCCTCGCTGCATTCCCTGGTCACGGCTCAGGCGGAGTCCGAGGGCTCTGTTCCGCGTGACATCGGGTGCGTGCCATTTCCGAGGCACACGTGCATCCGGTACCACCCCACACTCCCGAGAAACCGTGCGCCATGAACAACTACGCAGAACAGCCGCTCTCCATGGGGCTCGTGCTCCCGTCCGGCGGGCGGATCACCGTCGAAGTCCGCCTGGTGTACGAAACGTGCGACCCGTTCGCCGCGCACATGGTCTTCCATCCCGGCACCGACCACTCAGTCACCTGGACCTTCGCTCGCGACCTGCTGGCGCAGGGCCTCGCCCGGCCGAGCGGCGAAGGGGATGTGCGCATCTGGCCCACGGGATCGGAGCCCGACGCCGAACTGAACCTCGCCCTCTCCTCCCCGCACGGGACCGCACTGCTCACCGCTCCACTCCCCGTGATGGCGCACTGGCTGGACCGCACCTACCGACTCGTGCCGGCCGGTCACGAAGCCGACGGCTTCGATGTGGACGCCGAGTTGTCAGATCTCCTGTCGGGCACCTGTTGAGGGTATTCGGCCTGATCGGTGCGGAAGAGCGGGGTCAGCCGACCACGTCGAGCACGTACAGTCCGAGGTGGAGCAGTAGCCGGTGCCGGCCGTCGGCCAAGGAGAGGCCGGTGAGTTCTTCTATCCGTTGCAGTCGGTAGTAGAGCGACGTGCGGTGGATGTGCAGTGCCTCTGCCGTTGCCGGGCCGGCGCCGGCGTGGTCCAGGTAACTGCGCAGTGTCTGCAACAGCCGTCCCTGCGGGTCCGCTTCGCGGAGCAGGAGCAATTCGCGTGGCACCAGCTCCAGTGTGAGCTCGGTGTCGGGCACTCGGAGCACGATGCCGAGCGGGCCCAGGTCGTCGGCGAGAGCAAGCCCGCCCAGGGCCGGGATCCGGGCGGCGGCCCGGAGAGCGATCAGTGCGTCGCCGTAGGCTCGGTGAGCTTCGTCGGTCCCGGCGTATACGCGGCCGACCCCGGCGATCGGAACCGGTCCGTCGCCCAGGACTCGGCCGACCGCGTCGCGCATCTCGGCGGCTTGCGCGCGAAGCCGCTCCGCGGTCGGGTACCCGTCCCAGGTCTGCAGCAGGATTCCCCGTTCGCCTACCACCGCTTCGGCGGCGTGTCCCGGCCGGGAGCGCGCCAGACCCGAGGTGGCGGTACGCAGCGCGACCACCACCTCGGCGGTCTCCAGCCCAGCGTGCAGGTCGTCGAGTTGCAGTGTGGTGACCGTCACGTGAGCCGCGGGGTGGAGCGCGCCGAGCCGGTTCAGGGTCCGCATACCGGCCTGGTGCCCGGCCGGTTCGGCGAAGACCAGGTCGCGCACGGCGCTCTCCTGTTCCTGCCGGCGGTCGTCGTGACGAAGCAACTCCTCGAACAGCAGCGCGCCGATCTCGTGGCCGATCCGCACCACCTCCCCGATCTCCTGCTCGGTCAGCGACTGATGTTCGTCGATCACCAGCAGAAACCCGAGCAGTTGCCGCTGCCGGCGGACGGCGTGGCACAGCCGGGTCTTCATGCCCAGATCCGCGCGGGGCGGGATGTACCCGGGGGCGGTCCACTGCGCCACACCCTGGCCGAGAACGTGGCCGATCGCCGCGCTGCCCACGTCGCGCTGCAACAAAGACTGCACTCGCTGGTCGTCGGCATCGCCGTAATGCCGGCTGGCGGCGAGCAGGTTGACCTCGGGGTCGTCGAGTACGACCGAGCGGCCCAGCCGCTCCGCGAGCACGTCGACCAAGTGCTGTACTTGTCGCTCCGCCATGCCCTCATTGTGCGTCGTTTCCTACAGGGAGAGGAAAAGGCGCGGGCACTGCTCATCTGCCGGCGGTACAGCCGAGGGACGGCCTGGCACAGAATGGGCGAATGACGAGCGACACATACCTGACCGGGTGGGCTCACACCGCCTTCGGCAAGAGCTCCCCCGAGACCACCGTGGAAGACCTCATGGCCGAGGTGTCGACCGCCGCAGTGGCGGACGCGGGACTCGAGGTCGGCGACGTCGACGCGGCATTCGTCGGCGTGTTCAACTCCGGTTTCTCCCGGCAGTCGTTCGAGGCCGCCCTGCTCGGCGCCGGCCGTCCCGAACTGGCACGGACCCCGGCATCGCGTCACGAGAACGCCTGCGCCACCGGCAGCGCCGCAGTGTTCGCGGCGATGGACTTCGTCGCGTCCGGCCGGGGCCGGGTCGCTCTCGTGGTCGGCGCCGAGAAGATGACCGGCGTCGGCAAGGAGGTGATCAACGACACGCTGCTGGCGGCGTCTTACCTCCCGCTGGAGGCGGATGCGGGCAGTTTCGCCGGCATCTTCGCCCGGCTCGCGGACATGTACGCCGACCGCTACGGCTTTCCCCGTGAGGCGCTGGGACTCATCGCCGCAAAGAACCATCGCAACGGCGTCGCCAACCCGTGGGCGCAGATGCGTCGCGACCTGGGCGTGGAGTTCTGCTCGGCGCCGTCGGAGAAGAACCCGTACGCGGCGGGCCGGCTGCTTCGTACCGACTGCTCACTGGTGTCCGACGGCGCGGCCGCCGTGGTCGTGACGTCCAAGGACGTGGCACGGGCCGCACGCCGCCGGGTCCGAGTGGCGGGACGGGCCCAGGCCAACGATCCCTTCGCCCTCTCCAGCCGGCCCGACCCGCTCGCCTTCGACGGGGCCCGCCGTGCGTTCACGGCCGCCCTCGCCGAGGCCGGCACCGACCTGACCGGGCTCGACCTGATCGAGACCCATGACTGCTTCACCCTGGCGGAGCTGCTGCACTACGAGGCGTTCGGCCTGGCCGAGCCGGGCAAGGGCGGCACAGTGATTGCCGAGGGCGTGACCCAGAGAGAAGGCCGGCTCCCGGTCAACGTGTCCGGCGGACTGAAGTCCAAGGGACACCCGATCGGAGCAACCGGCGTCTCCCAGCAGGTCATGGCCGCGCTGCAACTGACCGGCGAGGCCGGTGAGATGCAACTGCCCCGAGTCGAGCGAGCCGCCGTGTTCAACATGGGCGGCTCCGCGGTGGCCAACTACGCGACGGTCCTCGAGGCCGCGTAGCGGCGCCCCCCGGCGCGTGCGCCGAAGCTTGCGTACTGCGTCACCGCGCCACCCGGACCGTTGCGGCGTCCGGGCCCGGGAAACGGTTCGGGTGACGACATCACGATCGCGGCCGCGGCTTGATCCGTCCGAGCAGCTCGGTAGCGGGAGGCAGACGCCTCAGGCCACCAGCTTGTCGCTGAGGTCCCACAGCCGACGCGCCGCTTCGGGGTCGAGGGCGTGAGCCATGGCCGCGGAGGGGATCTCGTCCGGCGTCACAGGCGCCGTCTCGTTGTCCAGCGGTGAGATGTCGCTGTCGTTCCGGGCGGCCACCGGGGTCGTGAGGGCGATGGCGACGGCCACCCCACCGATGTGCGGACCGACCGGAACCCGCCAGGCGCTCCTGGGCGCACCGAGGCAGGCGCGGGCAACCGTACCGAGACTGAACTCGGCGAAGAAGCGGGGCATGACCGAGCGGCCCATGCGCCGTTCCACGGCCGCGGCGTGCACGGTCACGGCGACGTCCCAGAAGCCCGTCGCCGTGCCCAGCAGGAAGAGCCCTGCACCCCCAGCGAAGTCCAGAGGGCGTACCCGAGCTGCCACGGCGCCGAGGCTGACACCGACCAGCGCGGCCACCGCGGTGACGGTACGACGCGGACCGAAGCATGTGACAACCGTCCCGGCCAGCGGCAGCACCACATCACCGATGGCGATCATGAGGAGCAGAAGCCCGAGCGTAGCCGGATTCAGGTCCATCCGGGCGCGCGGATCTGCGGCAGCCGGAAGCCCCATGTGGACGTGGAAGTCGGCGGGATCGCCCTGGACAGCCTGAGTGCCCTCGGGTATCGACCGCTGAAGGAGCCGTACCGAGAGCATGTGGTGCGGGTGGCGGGTCGGGCAATTGCGCTCGGTGCACGTCGTCACGAAACGTCTACGACTCCTATCGCGCAGTGCTCACCGCCGACAGCCTGCACCACTATGTCGTAAAGGAATACGTCGCCCTTTCTGGGGCGCAGCACAGCCTGTGCGCCGGACTGGAGTGTCGGACCATCGGTCTCATGGCGCTTGCCCGGTCCCAAACCGCTGATCACAGTGATCTTGACAGCGGTTCGACCCACATTCGCAACCTTCACTGTTCGTGTGTTCGGGCACCGTCCCAGAACGCCCTGTGCGCAGCGGTAACGGAGGTCGCCGAAAGCCAATGTCCCGCAGGAGAACTGAAACTCACTTCCCCTTCCAGACTCACACACTTGGCCCACGCTGATCGTCTTGAACCCGCCGGTGTCCGTGCGGCCGCTCCGCGTATCCGCCTGCGTCAGCGCCCAGCAGAGAATGCCGGTCGTGACCGCCACGGCGAGAGCCGGGGCCACGGCGCGAGTTCCGCCGAAACGCACGAACAGTCACCTTTCCAGTTGATCAAATCGAGAGACCGGCCCGGATGACGGGACCGTCCGCACGCGCTCAGCCCCGACCGGTTCGGCGGCAACACCGCGTACCGCGGCTGCCATGGCCCAGGGCGCGGGTCTTCTTCGCTGATCATTCCTGGAGACTCGGACAGGCGGAGGCCACCGCCACCGGCACGGCAGGTTCCGCCACGTCCGCACACCTCGGTGCTGCCGTCGTCTCGAGTAACGGCGGAAGTGCGCGAGCGGTTCACTGTTCCTCGCAGGTGCCATGGAACCCAGGAGCCCACAAGTGATGCGGCGTCGGCATTCGCGGACCCGTCATGACGCTGTGCGGACACAGCCGCCGTCCCCGATGGCCGTCAGCGTGCGCTTTCCAGGCCCGTCGCGCGAGCCCTCAGGAGGTCTGCCACGTCGTTGAGTCCGATCTCGATGCGGCCGTAGACGCGGGGGTTGAGCAGGGTCGTGCCGTCGAAGTCCCCGGCGGACGCGAAGAACGCGACGGGGACCGTCAGCGCCTGGAAGAAGGCGAACAGCGGACGCAGGGCGTGTTCCAGGACGAGCGCGTGGTGGTCGCCTCCGCCCGTAGCGGCGAGGAGGACGGGCTTGTTGGCGAGTGCGTACTGTTCGACGAGGTCGAAGAAGTGCTTGAACATGCCCGGGTACGAGCCGCGGTACACCGGTACGGCCGCGATGAGCAGGTCGGCCTCCTCGACCAGGCGGAGCTTGGCTTCCACCTCTGCCGGGGCCTGCTCGCGTTCGATCGTGGCGGCGAACTCCGGTCCCAGGTGGTAGACGTCGACCTGGGACGTCTCGACGGGCAGCATCCTCCCGAGCGTGTCGAGGATCACGCTGACGAGTCCCATGGTCTTGGAGGGCCGGCTCGGGCTGCCGTTGACGACCACGACCCGAAGGGCCCGGCCGGACGGCTCCCCGTCGGACACGGTGCCGGTGCCGGACGCGGTCTGGGTGCCGGACGTGGTGCCGGTGCCTGATGCGGTCCGGGTGTAGGGCAGGGTCTTCATGCCGCCGCTCCTTCCCGTGCGGCGACCTCGCGCCGTACGACGGGTGCGACCTCGGTGCCGAGGAGTTCGATCGCCTCGAGGTGGTCCTTCTGCGGCACTCCGCCGAATCCCAACTGGATGAGGGCGCGGTCCAGGCCGTACAGCTCGTGGTAGGCGAGGAGCTTGTCGATCAGCTCCTGGGGGCTGCCGACCAGCAGCCCGGCAGCCGGAGAGGACTGCGCGTCGAACGCGGGCCGGGGGAGCTGGAAACCGGCGCCGCGCTGATGGTTGTTGTCCATCATGCCCTTGGCGAAGTAGGGGTACATGGTGTCCCGGGCGCCCTGACTCGTCCGACCGACGAAGCCGTGCACGTTGATGCTGACCGGCAGTGCGTCCGGGTCGTGCCCGGCCTGCGCCGCGGCCGCCCGGTAGAGCTCGACCGTCTGCTCGTGGAAGGTCATCGGCCCCAGCAGCAGGGCCAGGGCCATGGGCAGGCCGAGCCGGCCGGTGCTGACGGCCGAAGCGGCCGATCCTCCGACTCCCACCCAGATCGGGAGGGTCCCTCCGTCGGCACGGGGGGCGATATCGGCCTCGTGGAGGGGGGCACGGAAGCGGCCCTGCCAGGTCAGCGGATTCCGGTCCCGGATCTCGAGCAGGAGGTCGAGCTTCTCCCGGAACAGGTCCGCGTAGTCCTTCAGGTCGTATCCGAACAGCGGGAAGGACTCGGTGTAGGAGCCGCGCCCGGCGATGATCTCGGCGCGGCCGGCGGACAGCAGGTCGATCGTGGCGAACTGCTCCCAGACTCGCACGGGGTCTTCCGAACTGAGCACGGTGACCGAGCTGGTCAGCTTGATGTTCTCGGTCTTCTCCGCGGCGGCGGCCAGCAGGACGGCCGGCGCCGATCCGACGAAGTCGGAACGGTGGTGCTCACCGACACCGAACACGTCGAGTCCGACCTGATCGGCGACCTGCGCCTGCTCGATGATCTCGCGGGCGCGCTGCCGCGGCGACGGGAGGGCCCCGGTGACCGGGTCTTCGGTGATCTCGCCGAACGTCATGATGCCGATCTCGAACGACATGTCGTACCTCTCTTCTCTCGCGTCGCCGGCCCGATACGCCCGCGGCGGTGTCCACACTGCATCAACCTGCCTGCGCACGCAACTATTTCCCCGACCTGCCGAGTACGGAACAACATCGGAACTGAACCCGTCCACTCAGCAGGAAGCCTCCGACAGAGGCACAAACTCCCAGGTCACAGGAGTTTTAGCGGTGCGCGAAGGGAAGCAGATAGTTGCCTGCGCAGACAGATTGCAAAGGATGTTTCAGGGGAGTACGTTTCCCAATGTCCCCGCGAAACCGGCACGATCAGGCGCCGGACGGACGGACAGATCCCGCCACAGCTCTCGCGAGACAGCGAGCACTCACCACTGCCTGAAGGACCAAGAAGATGACCAGCAGCAACCTGCCCGCCCCGATAAAGCTCGGCGAGCGTGTGACCTACGACGTCCCCGCCGACCGGGTCGCCCGCGCCACCCTCACCCGCCCGGAGATGGGCAACCTGGCCGACGTCCACCTCTTCTACCAGCTGGACGCCGCATACCGGCGCGCCGCCGCCGACGATTCGATCTCCGTACTCGTGATCGCCGCCGAGGGCAACGACTTCTCACTCGGACACGACGTCGACTCCCTGTTCAGCACCGACGGCATGAACCAGGTGACCCTGGAAGGCGGCATGAGCCGCGGCGGCGTCGAGGGCGACATGGCCTGGGAGAGCGAGGTCTTCCTGGAACTGCACTGGCGCTGGCGCAACTTCCCCAAGCCGACCATCGCCGCCGTCCAGGGCAACGTCTTCGCCGGCGGCCTGATGATCGCCTGGCCGGCCGACCTGATCGTGGCCAGCGACGACGCGCGCTTCGCCGACCCCGTCACCGCCTTCGGCGTGAGCGCCGTCGAACTGTTCATGCACCCCTGGGAACTCGGCGCCCGCCGCGCCAAGGAACTCCTCTTCACCGGTGAGATCCTCACCGCCGCAGAGGCCAAGGATCTCGGCATGGTCAGCCGCGTCGTCCCCCGCGCCGAACTGGAACCCGCCGCGCTGGCCCTCGCCGAACGCATCGCCGCCCGCCCCACCTTCGGGCTGAAGCTGGCCAAGAAGGCCGTCAACCAGACCCTGGACATCCAAGGCCAATGGAACGCCGTCCAGACCGCCTTCAGCCTCCACACCCTCAACCACGCCCACAACCGCGCCACCCACAACGGCTCCTACATCGACCCCGCCGGCTTCGCCCTCACCTCCGGCATCTGGGACCTCCCCGAAGACTGGGACACACCCAAGCAAGACCACTGACCCCCCGACCCCACCCCAGCCCCGCGACAACCTTGGCGGTGGCGCCCGACCAGCCGGACAGCCAGTACCCGAACACTCTGGTGCATGTCGTATGACCGTAATACAGTACTCTCGATGTGCCGATCAAAGGAGTACGCATGACCACCGTTCAGGATCCGCAGGAGTACATCGACGAGATGGCACGCAGGCGGGGATATGTCCTCGACTACCACAAGGTGATGGCCAAGCACGACTTCCCTGTGCTGCAGGCTGCCAACGACCTCGTGGGCGCCGCGTATCTCGACCAGCGGACGCTGGACCGCCGGACCAAGGAGCTCATCTTCATCGTGAGCCTCACTGTGATGCGCGCCTCCAAGGGGCACATCCAGAGTCACATCAAGGTCGCTCTCGACCTGGGGATCACCGCGCAGGAGATCCTCGAAGCAATCGAGATCAGTCTGCCCGAAGCCGGCATCGTGGCCTTCCAGACCGGCTTCGACGCCTGGCGTGAGGTCGTCGGCGCCGACGGCCTGGAACCGACCGTGGAGGCTTTCCACGGAGGGTCGGGCGCCGGCGCCTGACGTCCGGCACCTGTTTGCCCGCGTCGCTCACCACGCCGAATCCGGCCCCATGAAGACCCCTTGCAGACGCTGTCCTCCGGCAGCGACCGCGTCGTGACTCCCCACCGGCGGTGGGGTCACTCAGAGAGCTCCGGGCGGCCCGGTATCCAGGCCGCCCGGGACCGACAAGGAAGGCAGGACAGACATGACGGACACCGTCACCTTCATCGGCTTGGGCACGATGGGACAGCCCATGGTCCGCAACCTCGCGCGATCCGTGCCGGTAGCGGTCTACGACGCCGACGCCGACGCGATCGCCACGGCCGCCCGGAACGACGGTGTGACGGCATTGGCAGGTCCCGTCGACGGGGCCGGCGCCGACGTCGTGATCCTCATGCTGCCCAACAGCACGATCGTCGAGCGTGTGCTCGGCGATCCGCTGGACCCGGAGAGTTTCGCCGGCCGCCTGCGCCCGGGTGCTCTGGTCGTCGACATGGGCTCGTCGGCTCCCAGAGCCACTCAGGAGCTGGCCCGGCGGCTCCGGGAGCGTGAAGTGGGAATGGTCGACGCGCCGGTCTCCGGCGGCCCGCGCAAGGCGGCGACGGCCGAACTGACGATCATGGCGGGCGGGCCGGCCGACGCTTACGAGCGGGTCCTTCCCCTGCTGCGCGCGATGGGCACATCGGTGACGCACGTCGGCCCGGCCGGATCCGCACACGCCTTGAAGGCACTGAACAACCTGCTGTCGGCCATCGGCCTGGTCGGGGCGCTCGAGGTGCTCACCACGGGAGCCAAGTTCGGCCTGGATCCCCGGACTATGCTCGACGTCATCAACAGGTCCACCGGACGCAACCAGTCGACCGAGGTCAAGATCGGGCCGGAGGTGCTCGACGGGCGGTTCCAGGTCGGGTTCTCGCTGCCCTTGACCGTCAAGGACATCACCACTGCCCTCGACCTGTCGACGTCACTGGGCCTGTCCCCGGAGGTGTCGCAGGCCTGCGTCCGGTTCTGCCAGGCGGCCCTCGCCGACCTCGGCGAGGGGAACCCGGATCAGTCCGAGATCGCCCGCCACCTGGCCAAGATCACAGGCGTCACCCTGACCGGGTGACCGTGCCACCACCGGACGAGCCCGACCGACCCAGCCTGAACCCATGGTCACGGACGCCCACGTCTCTGCGGTCGACAGCGCACTCTGCCGGCCGGCGACCAACCGCATACGCCCCGCCCGTGAGAAGCGGTCAAGAACGGTGCCGACATAAGCATTGTCGAGAAGCGGATAGAGGAACTGGGGTTCGTCCTGCCCCTCGTCACCACCCCACTCGCCGCCTATGTACCAGCCGTACGGACGGGAAACCACATCCATACCTCCGGCCGGCTCCATCTGGTCGACGGCCGGCTTCCCCTGACCGGCAAGGTGGGGGCCGAGGTCTCCCCCGAACAGGCGAAGCTCCTGGCTCGCGCCTGTGTGCTGAACGCGTTGGCCGCCGTGAAGTCGCTGATCGAAGACCTGGACTGCATCCATCGGATCGTCAAGGTCGTCGAATACGTGGCCTCCGCCCCCGGCTTCACCGGCCGGCCCGAGGTCATCAACGGTGCGAGCAAGCTGCTCGGCGACTTCCTCGCCGACCGAGGCGTGCACGCCCGTAGCGCCGTGGGCGTTGCCGTCCTCCCCCTGGACGCTCCGGTCGAGCTCGAGCTCCAGGTCGAACTCACGCACTGAGTACCGCCGGAACGTCGGGTGCGTCGCCGCCGTCCGGTCCGCCTCATGAAGAACCTGCCCCGGCGTCGATGGCCCCGATCGCATGCAGTGGTCTCCGCTGTGCCGCGGACGCTTCGGCGCCCACCACTCCGCCGCAGTCGACCGGGTAGGCATCCATCGACGCCCTCCGCTCTGCCGCGCCGGATCGCGGTTGTGTTCCCGGCATACGAGCGCGCTGCCGGCGGCCCGGGTCGCCGGCTTGGTGGCACCGACGCCTGCGGGCCACCGGGGAGGGGCCGTCGGACCAGGGTGACGGCCGCCCCGAGGACACTCGTCAGGAGGACTTCCGCAGCAGCCGGGCACGAACGGACTCCGATTGCGCGGCGTCCGCGATCGTGAGCGCCATGGCCAGGCCGGCGTCGCGAACGAACCGGTCGCCCTCCGGGCCGCCGGCGGCGGCCGCGAACGCGGCGGTGTGGTTCCCGTCCTCAGGCGGGAGGCCGGCGAACGAGAGCATGGGGTGCAGGGCGGGGATCCGCAGCGAGACGTTTCCCATATCGGTCGAACCGAACATCTTGCCGTCCGGGTAGTCCGGGAAGGTCCGGCCGATGGCCCGGGCGTTCTTCTCGAACAGGGGGGCAAGGTCCTGGTCGTGACGGAACTCGCGGTAGATGGAGGGCAGCAGGTCGAACTCCACGCTGGTTCCTGTGGCGACGGCTCCGGCGTCGAAGCACCGCCGCACCCGCTCCCACACCTCGTCGACTTCGGCGATCGTGTCGCAGCGGATCATGCACTCGACCACGGCGTGGTCGGCGATGACATTGACGGCCGACCCGGCCTCCCTGACGACGTGGTGCACTCTGATGCCGTCGCGCAGCTGCTGTCGCAGCAGTCCGATGGCGGTCTGGGCGAGCACGGTCGCATCGGCGGCGTTGAGCGCGCTCCACGGCCGCGACGCGTGCCCTCCGCGCCCGGTGTAGGTGACCCGCCAGGACCGCGAGGCACGCAGGTGCGGGGTGACCACGTCCTTGAGCTGCGGATGGACCATCATGGCCGCGTGCGTCCCGTCGAAGACGCCACGGTTCACCATGATTTCCTTGCCGGTCCCCTTCTCCTCGGCCGGGGTGCCGAAGACCTGCACCGTCAGCCCCAGCTCGTCGGCGAACGGAACCAGCGCCAGCGCTGCGCCTACCGCGGCTGCGGCAATGACGTTGTGTCCGCAGCCGTGACCGATGTCGGGGAGTGCGTCCATCTCCGCGCAGAGGCCGAACGCCAGCTCCCCGGAACCCGCTGACGCGACGAAGGCCGTCGGCAGATCGGCCACGCCCTTCTCCACCGTGAAGCCGCCGCTGTCCTCGAGGAACGTGATGATCGACGCGGACGTCTCGTGCTCCTCGAAGGCCAGTTCAGGGTTGGCGTGGATTCTGTGCGAGAGGTCCGTGACCAGGTTCAGGTTCTTGTCGAATTCGCGCTTGATGCGCTCGGTGATGTCCGTCATCGCCATACCTCTTTCAGTAGTCGAAGAATGTTGCCGCCCAGGACGGCCTCGATGTCGCTGTCGCTGTAGCCGTGCTCCACCAGCCACCCGGCGGCGTTGCGGAAGTTCTCGCTCGGGTTCTCCATCCCGTCGACGTGAGCGACCCGGTCGTACGTCAGGTCCCCGGCGTTCGTCATGGCCGCGAGGCCCAGGTTCGCGCCTGTCGCGTGGTGGAAGCCCACGTGGTCGCCGTAGAACCCGTCCGGTCCGAAGGCGACGTGCTCGATCCCCATCAGCTCGACGGCGTACTCGAAGTGATCCATCACGGACTCGATCGTGTGCGTCGTGTGGTCGTAGGAGACCGTGGTGTGGGGGGCCGCCTCGATACCGAGGACTCCCCCGCGCTCGGCGCATGCCCTGAGTACGTCGTCGGGCTTCATCCGTGGGGTGGGCCAGACCGCGCGGACGCCTGCGTGTGTGATGGCGATCGGCTTGGACGACGCCTCGATCGCGTCCAAGGAGGTCCGGTCACCGGCGTGGGAGACGTCGATGAGGATGCCGAGCGCGTTCATGCGCTCCACCGCCCGGCGACCGAACGTGGTCAGACCCGCGTCACGTGGTTCCTTCTGTCCGCTGCCCAATGTGTTGGAATCGGCATAGACCAAGCCCATCTGGCGAATTCCGAATCCGTAGAGAACGTCGATGCGGTCGAGCTCGTTCTCGATGGCTCCGGCGGATTCGGTACCCATGACGAACGCGATGTGACCGTCCCGCTTGGCATCGATGATGTCCCTGACCGTCCGGGCCACCACAGCACCGTCCTGATGGGCCAGGTCCGCGAGACGCATCCCGAGCGTCGTGGTCAGGTCGTCCCACTTCCATCCCGATGGCGTCGTGGCCCCGAGGGCGCCGAACAGGTTGTCGAAGACAGCCGTCAAGCCGGCCCCGCGCAGCTCGGCGAACGCCGTGAACTCGTGCTTGGTACGCAGGTAGGCGAACGTCTCGGCCGGGTCCGCCGGGAGCAGCTGCGGGTGATCGTGAAAGCTGATGATCACGTTCTCCGCCAGCAGCCGCTCGACCCGCGCCGCCTGCTCCTCGTCCAGCGTCGCGGCGTAGGTGCTCCGCCGGTAGCTCGGGTCGGACAGTTCGATGGCCTGGAAATCGACCCCGCGCTCCGCATAGGGGAACGACTCGTAGTCGGACGGCCTGGCGGCAGGGCTGGGCATCGGAAGCGACCCTTCTCGAGATGCGCATAAGGCGCGAGACGGCTAATTCCGGCCATCGTGCCGCACATGAGCGCAGTATCTGCAGGACGGCACAATGACTGACGGTGTTGCGGCTCACTCGGCAGCGTCCGGTGAGCCTGCGGGCATCGGGTTACGCCGTCACCTCGCGCCGTGGCGTGCCGTTCGCCGATCCCTGGTGCCGCACAGAGCCGTCGGCGTCCACCGTGAGAAGCGGGTCCAGTTCCCTTGACGCCTCCGCGAGCCCGGCGAGGATCGATCGCGCCTTCTCGGGCCGGGGGATGACCGGCTGGCTGTCCGGGTCGAGTTCGATGGGCTCGACGCGCAGCTCGGGTTTCGCGCTCCCGTCCAGCCGCACGTGGAACACCGCACTCTCGTACCACGGGCCTTTCAGCAGTGCGGCCTGGTACGGCGGGGCGGGGTGAGCGTCCTCCTGGGCGACCATCGAGTCCGGGCTCCATCCGTCGCACCAGTCGAAGACGAAGTTTCCCGTCGAGTACAGAATCAGCCCGTTCCTGTAGAACTCCACGGGGTGGAGGCAGTGGGGGTGGCTCCCGATGATGAGGTCCGCCCCTGCGTCGATCAGCCGCCGGGCCAGTGGCCGCTGGTACTGCGCCAGGGGTCCCTGTACATCCGGCAGGTAGCAGAAGGGCACGCCCCAGTGCAGCGCGACGGCGACGACGTCGTTGTGCTTCTTGGCCGCACGGATCAGGGCTTCGGCTGCCCGCACATCCGGCTCATGCGCCTCGGAGTGCACAAAGGGGGGTGTGCCGGGTGTCTCGTCCAGGAAGGTGCTGTCGAACTCGAACTTCTGACGCACCCGAATCGCACCGACTCCCGCTCGGTCCGCGGTGGCGTTGTAGCCCAGCGGAAGGGCGGAGCAGAAACTGAAGAAGGCGAGCGTGCTCTCGCCGACGGACACCACTCGGGGGCCGGCCGCCTCGGCGACCGATTCGCCGAATCCGGCGTGCAGGACTCCCTCGGCATCCAGCGCACGTACCGTGTCGCGCATGCCGTCGGCTCCGTAGTCCATGGCGTGGTTCATGGCCAGCGAGACCAGATCGAACCCGAGGTCCGCCAGTTCTGCCGCCCCCGACGTCGGCGCCCGCATCGCCACCAGCTTCTCGGCACGCTCTCCGGACTCCGTGAACGGCACTTCCAGGTTGCCGATCGTCAGATCGCCGGCTTTCAGAAGCCCGAACGCCGAATCACCCGGGCCGGCAGGCACCACCGTCGGACGCCGCGGCAGCCCCGATACGACGACATCGCCCACAATGGTCAGGTCCATACCAGGCCTCGTTCCGTTATACGATACGCCGTGCCGCACCGTAATACGTGACAGCTCACCACTGCAAGGGTCTGTGCCGCGATGCGAGATGACTGTGCCGAAAGTGATACTCTCGGTGACACCGGAGAACGGAAAGGTGGGGCAAACGTGACTGAGCAGGACAAGCCGACCAGCGGCATTCGGTCGATGAACAGCGTCCTCAGCACGCTTCGCGTCCTCGAAGAAGTCGCCGTGCGACAGCCGATCGGCGTCTCGGAACTGGCGCGCGTGACGCAGATTCCGAAGAGTTCCGTTCAGCGGTGCCTCGTCACGCTCAAGCAGGCCGGCTGGTTGAGGGTCGTCGATCACGAGCAAGCGCGGTGGGGCGTGACGATGAAGGCTCTCGCCATCGGGCTGCGCGGGGCCGGTGAGCAGGACCTCCGGGATCTGGCGGCGCCCGTCATCAAGCGCCTCGCCGCGGAGACCGACGAGACGGTCCAGCTCGGCCTGCGCGACGGGGAGGACTACGTCATCGTCGCGACGGAAGACAGCAAGCAAGTGGTCCGCGTGTTCCTCGAGGTCGGCACACGTGTGCCTCTTCGGGCCACTTCGGCCGGCGTCGCGATCATGTCACGCCTCGAGCCTGCCGATGTGGACGAGCTGCTCGAGCATGAGCTCACGGAGTTCGCCCAGGTCCCCGTCCCGAGTTCCGACGAACTCCGCGAGGAGATCAAGCGGACCGCCAGGCGCGGGTACGCCCTCAATGTGTCCGGATGGTTCCGTCCGCACGTCTCCTCGATCGCCGCGGCCATCACCGACTCGGCCGGACGCCCCATGGCAGGACTCACGCTCGCTGTCCCGCAGATGCGCTACGACAGCACGCAGGAAAAGGCCCTGGCACAGCTGGTCGTCGCAGCCGCGGACGAGATCAGCAAGCTGATCTCGTCCGCCTGACCGCCCTACTGCTGCCGGACGCCGTGCTCCGTGTCCCGGCCGGCAGTGCGCCACACGTAGTCGGCGACTTCACCATGCGTGGCGTACCACACGTTCTCGTGCGCCGTCATGTGCTCGACCAGGTCGCGCAGCGCGTACATCCTCGAGCGGTGGCCGATGATGTGCGGATGGCAGACCAGCTGGAAGAGAGCCCCGTCGGCGTAGGCTGAGTCGAACTCGTCCTTCATGATCTCGACCCAGGCGCGAGGCGGGGTGTAGGGCCGGTAGGGGCCGAACCGCGTCATCATGAAGTAGGGCGCGTCGTCGCGGATCCACTCCATGGGCACTTCCACGAGACCCGTGGGCCGTCCGTTCGAAAGGATCTCGTAGGGCATGTCGTCGGCCATGAGCGACGAGTCGTACCTGAAGCCGACGTCTCGCAGGATCTCCAGAGTCGAGTCGGAGAAGTCGGCACTCGGTGTCCTGATGCCGACCGGCCGCTGACCGACGAGGTTCTCCAGGACATCCACACTGCGGCGGGTGAGCTCGAGCTCGTCCTCCGCGCCCAGCAGCGCGTTTCGCTCATGGATCCAGCCGTGCGCACCGATTTCATGGCCCGCTGCCGCATAGTCCTTGGTCTCCTGCGGGTGCAGCAGCGCGGACACCGCGGGAACGAAGAAGGTGGCCGGGATCTGGTACTTGTCGAGGAGCTGGAGAATCCGGCGGGATCCCACGCGCGACCCGAACTCGCCCCTGCCCATCGCGCCGGGCGAGGTCTCCCCCTCGCGGAGCGAGAGCGTCTCGTGGTCGGGATCGAAAGAGAGCGCCACGGCCATACGAGCGCCGCCCGGCCACACCCGTGGCGTCAGATCACGCCCAGCGCGGACGCGCTCGGCATGGCCCCGCCATACGGCCTCGTCCCACTGCCACGGCTCAAGCTCGGTCGATACTCCCTGGTTCGAACCCATCAGTCGAGTGTTCCCTTCTTCGCGCCGTCGGGCATCGTCATGATCGTGACCATGCCGATCAGTGCCGAGACGACGATGTAGATCCAGATCTTGTCCTGGTGCCCGATGCTGGCCATCCAGGTGGTGAAGTACGGTGCGGTGCCACCGAACAGCGCGACGGCCGTGGCATAGGGAAGTCCAGTCCCGGTCGTGCGCACCGAGGTCGGGAAGAGTTCGGCGTAGATGGCGGCCACATTCGCGGAGTTGCCGACGAGCAGGACCACCCCGACGATTTCGACCAGCAGCAGCGTCCAGAAGCCGCCGCCGTCGAGCATGCGGTAGGCGGGCCAGGCGTACAGCGCGAAACCGATCAGGAAGGCCATGAAGGTGGAGCGTCTGCCGAGGCGGTCCGACATGATTCCGCCCAGCGGAAGCAGCACCATGAACAGGACGACCGCGAGGGAATTCGCCAGAAGCGCCTTGTCCAGGTCGAGGCCGTTCGTCGTGCTGGCATAGCCCGGCATGTTGGTGATCCACAGGTAGTAGATGATCGTGCCCGGAACCGTGATCCCGACGACCCGGAGCATGCTCAGTTTGTGCTCGGCGAACAGCGCCGTGACCGGCTTGTGCGACGCGCCGGTCAGCTCTGCGTCGTCGAAGTGCCGGCTCTCGTCCGTGCGGAGGCGCAGCCACAGGACCACCAGCCCCAGGGCGGCAGCGACCGCGAAGGCGATCCGCCATCCGAACACCTGCATCTGCTCGTCGTTCAGAACCGAGGTCACGACAAGCCCGAGCAGCGAAGCGAGCAGGATCCCGCCCGCCGTCGACACCTGTTGGAAAGACCCGGCGAACGCCCGCCGCCCGGGCGCCGCGCTCTCGACGATGTACGACACGGAGCTCGGCCACTCGCCGCCGGCGGAGAACGCCTGCACCAGCCGGGCCACCAGCAGCAGCAGAGGCGAGAACACGCCGATCTGTTCATAGGTCGGGGACACCGCGATGGCCAGACCACCGATCGACATCAGGCTGATGGTCAGGGTCAAGGCCTTCTTGCGGCCGTACCGGTCGGCGTAGGCGCCCAGGACCAGGCCGCCGAGCGGACGCATGAAGAATCCCACGGCGAAGATCGCCAGTGTGGACAGGAAGGCAACAGTGGGATTGCCCTTGGGGAAGAACTGGCCCGCGAATACCGGAGCCAGGGACGCATAGATTCCCCAGTCCACGTACTCGACCGCATTGCCGAGCGAGCCGGCGCAGATCGCCTTCTTCTGTTCAAGGGTCGTCCTGGTCGATGCGCCGTGACTGTCGGCGCGTCGGATCACGACGGCGTGCTCCTCTGCTGACACGACTTCTCCTTCGAAAGCGTAGTGAGGGAAAGAGTTCCGTCAATCCGGGACGAAACCGATTCATGCGCAAAACCCGGTGCAGGTGTCCGAGCAGGTCGCACACGCTGCTCCGCCGAAAGGGCACGAGGACTCGGCCGGGCCGGCGACCTGCCGAGAGGGGTTCCTGTCACGTCGTGCCGTTGGTCGGGCCCACCACCGCGTCATGCCGCCCCATGGCAACGGATGCACGTCCGGCTCTGTACAGGGCCTCTTCTCTCGCTTGCCGGACCGCAGATTGGCACGGAGTATCGTGCTACGGTACGTTCACTGTCAACCATCCGTATGGCCGGCATACACACGACGGAGAAAGCGAGTCCAGCTGTGTCCAGCACAGAGTTCACGGGCGCGGAAATGACCCCGCTGCGGCTGCGGGAGGTCACGATCCCCAACCGGGTGTGGATGTCGCCCATGGCCCAGTACGCGGCGGGAACCGATGGGAAGCCGACCGACTGGCACCTCGTGCACTACGGTGCGCGCGCTCTCGGCGGGGTGGGGCTCGTCATGGTCGAGTCCAACGCCGTCGGTCCGCTGCATCGGACCACTGCGGCGGACCTCGGAATCTGGAACGAGGACCAGGCCGCCGCGCACCGGCGTCTGACGGCGTTCATAGCCGGGCGTGGCGCCATTCCCGCGGTGCAGTTGCTTGCCGCGGGCAGGAAGGGTTCCCATCAGGTTCCCTGGGAGGGCGAGGGGCAGAACGGCCCCGTGAGCGTGGCCGACGGCGGGTGGGAACTGATCGCGCCGTCACCGACCCCCTTCGGCGATCTGAGCATGCCCCGGCAGGCCTCCCCTTCCGACATCGAGGAGGTGATCGAGGCCTTCGCCCAGGCCGCCCGCATGGCCCACCTGGCGGGGTACGAGGTCGTGGAGATCCATACAGCGCACGGGTATCTGCTGCACCAGTTCCTCTCCCCCCTGGCCAACCACCGTGACGACGAGTACGGCGGCAGTCTGGACAACCGGATGCGCCTTCCGCTGCAGGTGGCCCGCGCTGTCCGTGACAGCTTCCCGGCCCACAAGCCCGTCTTCGTCCGCATCACCGCCACCGACTGGGTCGAGGGCGGCATCACCATCGAGGAGGCAGCGGTGTTCGCCAAGGAACTGGCGGCCGTGGGCATCGACCTCCTGGACGTCTCCTCCGGAGTGCTGACGCGGGACCTGCAGGCCCGCCCGCCGGAGCAGGACGGCGTCAACGTCGAGTTCGCGAACACCCTCAAGAAGGCATCCGGACTCCCGGTCGCCCCGGTCGGACAGATCGGCGACCTGTCACTGGCCGGCAAGATCCTGGCCGACGGCCAAGCGGACGCGGTCCTCATGGGACGCGCCCTGCTCCGCGACCCCTACCTGGCCCTGCGCAACCGCCCCCACGACCCGGCTGCCTGGCCGGTCCAGTACCACCGGGCGCTGTAAAGCCCGACCCGCCACCTGGGAACACCACACGAGAACTGGGATGACGATGACGAACAGGATTGCGGCCAGCCGCGAGGTTGAGCGCTCGAGCGACACGACGATCCGGTACACGATCAGTGGTCCCGCCACAGGCCCCACTCTGGTCCTCGTCCACGGTTGGGGCTGCAACCGCACCGACTTCGACGCGGTGACCGACCACCTGCCCGGGCACTGTCGCGCCCTCGCGATCGACCTCGCCGAGCACGGCGAGTCCCGCTCCACCCGGAACACCTGGACGATGGAGGAGTTCGCCCACGACGTGAAGGCCGTGCTGGAAGCCGAATCGGTGGACAGCTGTGTCGTGGCCGGGCACTCCCTCGGCGGGGCGGTGGCCGTCGAAGTCGGCCGGCTCCTGCCCGACGTGGTCACACAGGTGATTGCGCTCGACGCCCTGCACTACCTCGCACTCTTCCCCGCCCAGGACGAGCAGACGGCCAACGCAATCCTGCAACCCTTCCACGAGGACTTCCGCGCCGCGGTGCGAGGCCTGGTCGAGGGCGGATCGCTGGAGGACACCGATCCGGCACTGAAGGATGCCCATTTCGAGAAGATGGTGGCCGTGCGGCAGCCCGCGGGCCTGCGATCGATCGAGGGCCTGGTGCACTGGGACATGGACGCCACACTGCGCGAGGTCAAGCAGCCGATCACGGTGTTCGCGGTGCGCAGGATCCTCACGCAGGAGGCCATCGAGCGTTACGGCGATCGCCTCCGCTTCGTGCCCGTCGACCTGGGAAGCCACCACTTCCCCGTCGAATCCCCCGAAGGCACCGCCAAGCTCCTGGTCGACGTGCTGTCCGCCTAGAGATGATTGCTTCCAAGGGGTTCATTGGTCATAGGCGGTCAGGGCACGCATGACGAGCTGGCCGGTGTGATCGTTGTGCCAGATCACGCTGGTGAGCGCGAGGATGCGTTGGAGGCCGCGGGCCATCACGCCCGCCGGGGCGCGGCCACGATGTTGTTCGAGGTCGAGCTGGCCCTTGAACGTTTCGTCCACCGACTCGATGACCTGCCGCAGAGGCTTGAACAGCTGCGATCCGGGCCGCTCCGGCTCGCCCTTGCGGGCCGGTCGGTGCAACCGCACTTTCAGGTCGGCGAGTCGGTGCTCGAAGTCCTCCCCGAAGTAGTTCTTGTCGCCGATCAGGGTCTGCCCAGGACGTGAAGCTTCCCCTTGAACGTGGACACCTGGAGACTGGGATCTTGACGACCGGGCCACCGCCCGCGCCGAAGTCTCCTCCTTCATCGAGACCTTCCACAACCGCCGCCGCCTGCACAAGCACCCCACTTACGGCTACCTCACCCCGGTGGAGACCAGGCAGCGGCACCAGCACACCCTCGCCGCACAACGATCACGTGTCCGAGATCACGGGGAAACTTCAGCGAGCCGCGTGTCATGGACGACGCACACGCAGGGCAGCGAGGACCCCGGCGGCGATCGCCGTCCGCTCGAGAGAACCAGACAGACTGATGTACTCGCCATGGGCGTGCGGGTTCCCGCCGATCGCCCCCATGCCGTCGAGTACAGGCACGCCCAGCGCGGCGACGAAGTTCCCGTCGCTGATGCCTCCCACCGCGATCTCACCGAGTTCGCAGTCGAGGAGAGCCGCCACGGAGCGCGCTATGCGGTACGGGCCGGTCGTCAGCTCCGACCGCTCCATCGGCGGGCGGTTCCATCCTCCGGTGAGCGTGATGCGCGCATGCGGATGGTGGGGGCGGATTTCTGCCAGGGCCGTGTCGATGCGCCGCATCTCGGCGGCGCGCGAGACCCGGGCATCGATCTCTGCCGTTGCCAGGGCCGCGACGACATTGGAGCGGGTGCCACCATGCGCCGTCCCTACGTTCACCGTGGTGCCCGCAGCCAGATCGGTCAACCCGTGCAGCGTCAGGGTCAGCCTGGCCAACTCGTCGAGCGCGCTGACCCCTTGCTCGTAATGAGAGCCCGCATGCGCGGCCCGGCCTTCCACAGTCGCGAAGAACCGGCCGGTCCCCTTGCGCTGCGTCTTGATACGGCCCTCCTCGCTCGGCTCGAAGACCATCACGAGATCGGACAGGGCGGCGTAACGCTCGATGATGTCGCGCGACCCCTCACTGCCGATCTCCTCGTCGCCGGTGAACAGCATGTGCACTGTCGGGGTCGTCAGGCCCGAGCGGCGAACCGCGGCCAGGGCCCAGATCGCCTGGACGCATCCGGCCTTCATGTCGAAGATCCCCGGGCCTTCTGCCACGTCCCCTTCGACCGTGACCGGCCAGCCCGAGAGGGTTCCGGCATCCCACACGGTGTCGTAGTGGCACAAGAAGGTGACGACGGCGTCGCCGGTGCCCCCGTAGGTCAGGGCGAGAACATTCCCGTACTCCCCGCCGTCGAACACCTTGGCGTCCCCCGGCGCTCCGACCACCTGTTCGGTCCGCTGCCGCAGCCAGACGACCGCCTGGTCCAGCAGCTGCTTGTCCGTGCTGGGCGTCTCAAGGCGAACCAGGTCCTGGATGTCGGTGAAGATGTCGTCCGAGTGGTCGTGCACCCACGCGGAGACAGCGGAGAGCGCCTGGCGATCGGGCAGCGCGGAGTGCAGAGGTCCGGTGGACTCCGCCGAGTCCTCGGAGGGATCGAGGTCGCTCCCGGTCACCTCGTTCGCGTGCGTGTCCACCAGTTCTCACCCACATTCTGCGGCGGCATCCGAAGGGCGAAGGCGGTCGTGGAGCCCCTGTTCGTCCTCGACATGACGATGCACACGGCATGCAGGAAGCCCGGCGACTCAGGGCCGTCCACGAAACGATCAGGGTTGTCCGCCCCGCTCCAGGGGAATTCTCTCACCCGCCTCGACCGCGAAGGGCAGCTGGTTCTCCTTCGGCGGCAATGGGCAGGTCGCCAGGTCGGTGTAGGCGCACGGCAGGTTCCCCGCGCGATTGAAGTCGAGGTTCACCCGGCCCTCGGCGTCCGGGGCTTCGATGTGCAGAGAACGGTTTGCCGCGTACGTCGTCACACCTGCCGTCCGGTCGGTGAACAGCACCATCAGGCTGCCGGGCGTCTTGCCGTTCAAGGCGGTGAGCCGGTGCACCGCGCCATCGAACCCGAACTCGATCCGGCCGGGCGAGTCATAGACGTGTTCGAGTCCTTCCACTGTGGCGCCGACCGTGACCGGGCGCGGTTCTCCGAAGGGGAGGAAGCGTCCCCCGAGCACCCACCGCGGGTCGGGAGCGTATACGGGGGTATGGGTGAACGCCGTACGCAGTGGGTTGCCGGGGTGGCGAGGACGCAGGATGTCGTGGCCGCCGCGCTTGGCGACCTCGATCAGGGCGTCGCCCGCACCGGCGTACCGGCTGTCCCGCTCGGCGATCACCCCGAACTCGTACCAGCCGTGCACCGCTTGGCCGTCGACGGTCAGCTCCTCGTCCTCGGCCAGCTCGACCACCACTCCCTTCGCGGTGCTCGACCAGGCTCCAGGAGCATCCTCGAAGCGAGCCGGCTCCTCGCCCAACCAGTGGAGGCTGGTGATGGCGAGGAATCCGTGGGGACCGGCGAGGATCCGCTCCTTCTGGTGGTGCCATCGCTCCCACGCCTCGGTGAAACTCTGCCGTTCGTCGTCCCGGGCCATGTGAACTCCTCCTGCAGGGCGTGGTGCAGACGTCTCCCCCCTCAGCCCCAACAGCGACGATCTTGCGGTTCATTCCGTTCCTGTTCCTCCTGGCCGTCGTCGACGCAGGTCACGGCGCCGACGGTGCGCAGGATCGGCTCCCTGTCGCCGCGCCGAGGCGCACTGATCGCGCTACGCTGACCGGGAGGAGAAAGGTGGACACCGCATCGGCGTCTGCCGAACGGTCCGGTTGTCTATGCACTTCACAGAACTTGCCGAAGCCGGGCGACGCGCACCCCAGCGACCTGCGTCGGAGCTGGCGGAGCGGGACAAGGTGCTGGCCGACATCGCCCGGCAGTGCCTGCGTGATCTGAGTGCCTCGTCGGTCGGGATCTATCTTCACGCCGAGACGACATCGACACTGGACGCCACCGTGATGGTCGTGTCACCGCTCGGCGTGGCCTCGCTGGAGAGCGTGGCGGTGGACGACGACGCCTACGCCTCGGCAGCGGCCTTCCAGTCCGGCAAAACCACCACACGCCACTCGATCGACATCCAGGCCAAGCACCCGGAAGTCGCGGTCTCGCTGGCGGTCTCCGTGTCGTTTCCCTCCACGGTCTCCGCCGTGCCCCTGCTCTGCGGGCCGCGCCGGGCCGGTACCCTCACCGCTTTCTGGCCCGAGCCCTTCCGCGCCCTTCCCGAAGAGGACGAGACCTACCTGATTCGCACGGCGGACCTGCTCTCCCGCCGGCTGGAGGCACTCGCGGCCCAGGGCGTGTCCATGGCTCCGGCACCGCTGCCCCTCGTCGTGTCCGCCGAACCGCGAAAGGACGGAACGGACGCTTCGTCCCTGTACGCGTTCGCCCCGCGAACCGCCCCGCTCGTCTACCACCTGCACAAGCTCGCCCTGCTCCTGACCTCCACGAACCGCACCAGGGAGGCCACCGCCCGGGTCCTCGAACGCATCGTGCCCGCCTTCGGGGCACAGGCGATCTCCATCAGCCTCATCGAGTCGGACCGGCTGCGTCTCGTGGGCGCGTCGGGCTGCTCACGGGAGTACCTGCGCTCGCTCGACGGTCTGCCGCTGAGCAGGCATGCGCCCGAGACGGACGCGATCGCTCAACGGCGCCGACTCGTCTGTCCCGGGACGAGCGAAGCGACACGCGGCCGGCTGCTGGAGACGCCGCAGACGGCAGACACCGATGAGGGCGGATGTACGTGGGTGATGCTGCCCTTGATGAGCAGCCACCGTGTCGTGGGCGTGTGTGCCCTGGGGCTCGGCGCCACCAGCCCGGACGTCACGTCTGCCCAGGCGGTGCTCACTGCTGTGTCCACCCTCCTGGGCCAGACCTTCGAACGCACCCAGTTGTCCGACGCGCAGTACGCCCTCGCCGAGAAGTTGCAGCAGGCCCTTCTGCCACGCATGCTGCCCCAGCCGCCCGGTGTCCTCGCCACCAGCAGGTACGTACCGGCATTGGACGGAACCGATCTCGGCGGCGACTGGTACGACCTGATCAGCCTGGCCGACGGCAGCGTGGCCGCGGTCATCGGAGACGTCCAGGGCCACAACACGACGGCGGCCGTGGTGATGGGCCAGTTGCGCAGCGCGGTACGCGCCTACGCCACGGAGGGGCATGACCCTGTGACGGTGCTGAGCCGCACCAACCGGCTTCTCCTCGACCTGGAGACGGACCTGTTCGCCACGTGCTGCTGTGTGCTGCTCGACCCGGCCGGGGAAACGATGCGCCTCGCGACCGCCGGAAACCCCCCTCCCTTCATCCGCACGGCAGACGGCCACCCGCTCCAGGCCGTGGTCGACATCGGTGTCCCGCTCGGAGTGCAGGAGAGCCCCGTCTACCGGGCCACCGACGTCCCCCTCGCCCCCGGCACGCTGCTCGCCCTCTACACCGACGGGCTGGCCGGCTCCGACGACGAATTCGCCCACGCGCTGGGCTCCACCGCGCGGATGGTGGACGGGCAGCTGGAGACTCTGGCCGACCGGATCATCGACACTGCCGTGGGACTCCGCTCCCGCGGTGACGATGCCGCCCTGTTGCTTCTGCGTTACGAAGGCCCCCGGGACGAGGCGCGGGCCAACGTGCGCCAGTACGCCATTCAGCGTCGCGACCTGCGAGGTGTCCACCGCACTCGGGAACGGCTGCGAAACTGGCTGGCCGCCTGGGAGCTGTCCGAACTGGCCGACACGGCCGAGCTGTTGACATCGGAGGTGGTCACCAACGCCCTCGTCCATGGAGACAGCGACGTCAACGTCCACGTGCGGCGTTACGGAACCCTTCTGCGGGTGGAGGTGCGCGACAGCGACCCCCGCCCGGCCGAGCCCGTGACCCTGCCCCGTGCGGAGGACCAGGCCGAGGGCGGAAGGGGCCTGCTCATCGTCTCCGCCCTTGCCTCCGCGTGGGGCAATTCGCCCAGCGGGCGCGGCAAGACCGTCTGGTTCGAGCTTGAGGTGTCCGTGGACGACGGCCTGGCGCACCCGCACCGCTCTCCCTGGCTCGACCGCTGAGCGAGGTTCCGCGGCGGTGCCGGAGGCGGAAGCGCGCGAGACCAAAACCTGCACGCCCCGGAGATCCGTTTGTTCTGGGTCCGGTTGAGGTGACAGGCGTGGACAGCACCGATCACGGCCCGAGGATCGCGCAGCCGGCCGCCCTGTTGAACTTCCGGCCCGGGCGCAGCGCCGATGTCCTGTGCGCGGACAGGATCCCATCAGCCCCTGTCGTTGGCGGCGCCGAGCGGCAGGGAGCCCTGCCCCGCACCTCCATAACCCGGGGGTGGGGGCAGGGCGTCTCAGGTCAGCCGGTGCAGAGACTCACCGTGACGGTGTCGCCCTTGTGCACGACCGTCGGTGCGTGCGGCGAGACCGCGACCACCGAGCCCGACTCGCCGTCGCAGGCCGCCTGGGTAGGAACCGGCTCCGGCTCGGCCGTCGGCTCCGCCCACTCCGTCCTTCTTGTCACCCCCTCGACAGGGAAGCAGTCTTATCTGCTGCACTGCCATGATGAGAGCTGGATCACGATGCCGGGCCGGAGCGAAGGACGGCCTGCCGCCGGAAGAGGAAATCAGTCATGGTGGTCCCGGACGCGGCGGTGGGTGACGGCCCGACATGGACGGTGTCCGGTCTTCACGGGCGAGTGAAGGTTCACGCGGTCCCTAACCCGTGATCAGGTCGGTCAGGAGTTTCGCGGTGGCTTCGGGGGCTTCGACGGGGAAGTGGTGGCTGCCCAGGTCGATGAGGACGATGTCGAATCGGTCGCCATAGCGGTCGATCGCTTCCTGCGTCACGAAGTCACGTATCGCGAACACGGTGATCGGCTGCTTCGTCTCGCGCAGAGCCGCGTCCATGTCCCAGCGCACCAGGCCCTCGATGGAGTGCAGACCGGCTGGCTGCCGGACGGCGACCATCTTCTGGAAGTAGGCGTCCTTGAGAGCCGGGTCGAAGTCTGCCGGTGAGCCGCCCTCGACCAGGCCCCGCACCGCCCCGGCGAAGTCCACACGGAACATCTGCACCATCGCGTCCGTCTGCTGCGTGTCCTGCGCCGGGAAGAGAGACAGGTAGGTGAGTGAGTCGAGTGCCACCACGTGTGTCACGGTGTCGGGCAGGAGCCGGCCGACTTCGACAGCGACCGCACCGCCGAGGGAGTGCCCGGCCGCCACGGCCGTGTCCACCGCTTCGGCTTCCAGTACTGCCGCCACGTCGTGGGCGAACTCCTCCATCGTCCACACGTCCCGCGTCGACCGCGACTCGCCGTGCTCGGCGAGGTCGACCGCGAGGACGCGGTAGTCGTCGGGCAAGTGGTCGGTGACCGCGTCGAAGTCGCCGCGGTTGCACGCCCAGCCGTGGATGAGGACGACAGTGGGGCCGTCGGCCGGACCGCTGGCCGTGTACCGGATCGTGGTGTGGTCCGCTCGCTGGACCTGGAGGTTCTTCTTGACTCTGGTTGCAGACATCCGGGTGTCTCCTTGATTCTTGTCCGTCTTGTTCCGCGTCAGGGGATGCGGGGCAATGAGCTGGTGTGGAGGGAGGGCGGGGTCGGACGGCCTTCCGCCGGCGTCGGACGGGGGCGCCTCACCGGGACGAGGTCACACCGGTACGGCGCTGTGTCCGTGTCTGGTTCAGGCGCAGGACGAGGGCGGTGAAGGTGAGTACGGCGATCGCCAGGGCGTAGATCTTGGTGGCGGTCATCAGGCCCAGGGTGGTGACGGCGATTCCGCCGAGCACGGCGGGCACGCTGTTTCCGAGATAGCCGATGATGTTGGCCAGGGCGAAGACGGCGCTGCGCTCGTGCGGCCTGGCCAGACGGGCGAAGGTACCGAACGTGGCCAGGACGGAGGAGCCGAAGCCGAAGCCTGCGACGACGGTGCCGACGACGGCGAGCCAGGCGAGGTTCCACGTCGTTCCGGCCAGCGAGGCCAGGGTGCCGAGTCCGAGCAGTGCGGAGGAGGGGGCCAGCAGCGAGGGCGCGGGACGCGAGCGGAGCAGGGCGATCGCGATGGCTCCGGTGCCCGCCAGGAGCATCACGACGACGCCGCCGATCAGGCGGTTGTGCAGTCCCAGCAGCCCGGCGGCGACGGACGGGCCGAGCGAGAGGTACATTCCCGCCAGGCCCCACCCCGCGATCATCGCGGGTACCACCGGGACGATGTCCGCGCGCAGGTAGTCGGGCAGTGCGACCCGCGGACGCAGGGAGGCGACGGCTCCCGGCCGACGCGGCGAGGTCTCCGGCATGAGGGCGACGACCAATGCCGCCAGGACCATCGCGCCGAAGAGCAGCGCGTAGACCAGCTGGGTGGGGGCGGGACCGAACTCCACCAGCACACCGGAGCCGAGAGCACCCAGGGCGAGCCCGGTCAGGGGAGCCACCGAGGTGACGACACCGGCACGTCCGCGGGCGTGCGACGGTTCGAGATCGACCAGAGTGGCGCTCAGGGTGGTCGTCGCCGCGCCGGTCGCGATGCCCTGCAGCACCCGGGCGACGGACAGGACGAAGACGTTCCCCGCGAAAAGGAACAGAACGAGCGCCACCATCTCCAGCCCGACCGCCGCGGCGAGCACCGGCCGGCGGCCGAGATGGTCGGACAGCGCTCCGATGACGAGCAGTGAGCCCAGCATGCCGACCACGTAGAGGGCGAAGACCACGGTCAGCACCCACGCCGTGAACTGCCACTGCTGCTGATAGACGGCGTAGAGCGGGGACGGGGAGCTGGAGGCGGCCAGAAAGAGGACGAAGACAGCCGCCACCGCGGAGAAGGCCCCCTTGCCCAGCACACGATGCCTGCCGCCGGCGGGCGTTGCGATGGGGACTGCGGACTGCACAGACATGACTACCTCGCAATGATCGTTGCTTTAGCGGCTCGAAGGTAGCACAAACGCAGTGATCACTGCAAAATAAACGCACTGATCACTGCAACAAAAAAGCAGTCATCAGTGCAATACTGGCCCCATGGCCACTTCCCCATCACCCCAGACCGGCACCCGCCCCGGCGGCCGCTCCGCCCGGGTCCGCGCGGCCGTCCACCGGGCCGTCAGGGAACTGGTCGCCCACGAGTCCGGTGAAACATTGACCATTCCGGTCGTGGCCACCCGTGCGGGCGTGCACGCCACCACGGTCTACCGCCGCTGGGGCTCCGTCGCCGACCTCCTCGCCGACGTCACCACCAGCCGCTTCTCCGGCGACATCGTGGTACCCGACACCGGGAGCCTCCGCGAAGACCTCGAACGCTACGCATCCGACCTCGCCAAGGACCTCAGCGACCCCGACACCCTCGCCCTGGTCCGCGCCACCATCGGCACGGGCGGAGAACAGGGCGCCGCCGCATGCCGCGGGGAACGCCAGCGACAACTCGAAGCCATCCTCCAACGCGAACAGGCCAGGGGGGCACACCCCCCCACCCTCGAACACACCACGGACGCCATCCTCGCCCCCCTCTACTACCGGGCCGTCTTCACCAACTTCCCCCTCACCCCGGAGTGGACACGAACCCTCGTCTCGCACCTCCTTCCGGACTGACAACACCCACACCACCGCGCGAGAGCGCCCCGGTCGGGCAGCGGCAGCCGCCCATCACGGGGCGGTGGCCGCTCTGGGCCATGTCCGCCGATGCGGTGTGCCGGCGGCCAGGTGGGGGTGGCCTGGTTCCGGGGCTGGGCGATGAGTTCGGCGGGCCGGACGGTGTCGTCGGTTCCGGCCCGATCGGGCGGAGCCGGATCTTGGCCGGCTGGTCGAGTCCCGGGCAGCGGCGACCCTCGGTCCACTCGTCGTTCTGCTCGTACGGCACCAGACCGACCGGCCGGATCGAGGCGCTGCGGTCGGGAAGACGCCGGCCACGCTCACACCCGGCTGGACCTCGTTGGGCAACAACAGGGTATATTAGCGTAATACGATTTCAACGTGGGAGGCAGCCTCGTGGCAGGGCAACGAGTACAGCGTGTGGCTGCGCCACTGCGGACCCAGGTGCTCCAGCTGATGCGCCAGGACATTCTGGCAGCGGAGTTCAAACCCGGGGAGCGGCTGGTCGAGGCGCGTTTGTGCGCGTTGTACGAGGTCTCCCGGACGGTTGTCCGTGAGGTCTTGCGGCAGCTGGAGTCCGAGGGCCTGGTGACGACGGTGCCCAACCGTGGTCCGGTCATCACCGAGCTCACGGCCTTCGACGCCAAGGCGCTCTACGAGGTGCGGTGCGCGCTGGAGGGCCTGGCCGGGGCCCTGTTCGCCGAACGGGCCGACGCCGAGCAGCGTAAGCGGCTGGGAGAGGTGGTCCGGTGGTTCTCACGCTCCTACTGCGAGGCCGATCTGGCGGAGCGGTTGGCGATGAAGGACGAGTTCTACAACGTCCTCACCGCCGGGGCCGTGAATCCGGTCATCGATTCGACCCTGCGCGGCATCCATGCCCGTGTGCAGATGCTGCGCGGGCTGTCCATGCAGGCCGAGGGGCGGGGGCCGGAGACCGTCCGGGAACTTGAAGCCATTCACGAGGCCGCGGCCGTACGCGGTGACGCCGACGCCGCTCGCCGAGCATGCGAGGCCCACGTCCGCAATGCGGCGACGACCACACTGCGCGAACTCGCCGCGCGCCAGACCAACCACCAGGAATCCGAAGGCGACTGAGCCGGGCCGGGCCCTGCCCCGCCTCTGCACCGACCGGCGAAACGGGACGTGGCGAGCCGCGTCCGCGAGCACCTCGCGGGGTAAACGGCCGCCGAGCACCGGCAGACGCTCACCGGCCACGCTCCGGCAGGCAGCTCTCTCCCTGATCTCGTCCAAAGCCATGCAGCGCAACCTCCTACGTAACGGCAGCAGTCACCGAGCGATTCACTTCTCCTTCAGCAGTGACTCTCAGGGGCTTCACGCCTCGGCTGTCCTCAGGCGGTCGGAAGGGCCGTCGATCACGCCTCTTGATGCGTGCGCAGGCAGGTACACCGATGTTGCGCCAGCCCGATTGAGGCGTGCCCCCGTGGTGCAGGTGATCCTCAACATTCCACTGTGCCATGCAGGTTCCGTTGCACGTCGTCGGCATCGACGGACACAAGAAGACGCACACGCTGGTCACGGTCGACCCGCTGGGACGCAGGAAGAGCGAGATCACCGTTGTCGCTGCCCCGACTGGTCACCAGCAGGCGACCAAGTGGATCAGCCAGTTCGGCCAGGTCCTGCTCGCCATCGAGGACTGTCGCCTCCTGACCCGCCGGTTCGAGGCTGATCTGCTGCTTGCCGGCCATGCCGTGGTGTGGACGCACACGCGGCTGATGGCTGGAGCCCGCCGCTCAGCCCGCGAGCGCGGCAAGTCCGATCCGATCGACGCGGAGGCGGTGACGCGGGCCGCACTGCGCGAGCCCGGCCTGCCCCGCGCCAACCTCGCCGGGCCCGCGCGGGACGTGAAACCGCTCGTCGACCGCCGTCGCCGTCTCGTGCGGAACCGAACCGCCGCGGCGAACAAGCTGCGCTGGACCTTCCGTACGCAGCCGCCGGGGTCATCGTCGACCGGCGCAGCTGCGTCGAGGCGACCGCATCCGACTACCCGCGCCACCACCTCTACGCAGTGCTCGACCTGGCCGACGCTGTCCACCAGTGCGGCGACGGCGACCAGGAACGGGAACTCCTCGATCAGGCCCGAGAACTCATCGGCACCGTCAGCTCTCAGCTCATGGCCCACCGCTTCGACGCCCTGTCATCAGCGGTCGCTGCCGCGTGAAAGCCGGATCCGATACCGTGGACAAACGCGGCGCCGGGCCGGATCAGGCCTGGCGCCAGGAACGCAGCCTCTCGGCGATGCCGTACGAGTCCAGCTGCAGCCCCCGGATGTCGTGGATCAGTTCCCGCCAGAGTTCGAACTTCGTGTCTACGCGTTCTCCGGAGGCCTCCAAGTAGGCGATGGCGACGCCGTATCCGTACACCTCATTGCGGGCCGGGAGCGGGCGCAGCAGCACGCACTCCTCCAGCATGACCGCAGCCCGCCAGAAGGCGTCGGGATGGTGCTGATCATGCCGGGGTGGGTCGACCCTGTGGCGCTGGGCCATGCCGACGAGCACAGAGAAGTCGTTGACGGTCAGGTCGTCCCGGAGGATCTCTTCCTGGCGCTCGAGGAACCACCGGTAGTCGGCGTACACGACGGGAGGCACAGGTCAGGCCGCCCGAGAGGTGTCGTACGCGACGGGCGGCAGCCCGCCGAACTCGGCGTCGAAGGCGTCCATGACGCCGGGCTCGCTGATCGCGCGACGGAAAGCGGCGGTCGCCGTCCGCAGGGCTCGCTCCTGCTCCTTCTCTCCCGCCACCTTGGCCAGGTAAGCCTTCACAGACAGACCTTCGGCGGCGGCGAGGCCCTGCAGAGTGTCCCTGGTGCTCGTATCGACCTTGACGGTGGTTTCAGCCATATCCGCAGTATTCCTCAAGGTATACGCGCCGCGCTACCTTTCCGCCTGGGGCATCGGGCAATGCCAGTGGTGGCAGGCTGGATGACGAGCATGACAACTACGCCGACCTGGGTCGGCTCGGCACGATCGCGGCCGGCTCCACCACCGGAGTGGTACATCGACGGACCACGAACCTCGCGCCGCATCGCCGGCTTGTTGCCGAACCGGGTGCCCTGCCACGGCTTCCTCTCTCTCACCCGCCGAGGGCGTCATCGGTGTCCGCGTGACCCACCACGCCGGCCGCCGACAGGTGGGCCGCATACAGCTCGCTCACCTTGTTCTGTCCTTCTACCGCCTCCCGCCGGCCGTCACGGCGGCGCGGCCACGGATCACCGATCCCTCTCCGGCATCCGCCCCGGCCGTGACTTTCCCGATCATCGCACCGCCATGACGGCCGCCGAGGCCTTGTGGGGTGAAGCAGCCGAGGCGCACCCGGTCGGGGTGGTCCTAGGGCGAGCAGCGCTGTTTCGCCGGCGAACGCGTCTACAAGCAGGCTACGGGCACCCCCCACATTGGTTGATCGAACAAGGTACTGGAGGGGGCTTCCGTGACTGGGCCGCCTCCTTGGATGGACAACCGAGCTCCAATCACCCCAAGGAGAGCGCTTGGCCGAGAGTAAGATGTCCAAACAAGTACTACGAGCCAGGGCAGCTCGATGACCTGACACAGACGTCCTCCCCATGTCGCACTGCGAGCTCCGCTCATCGGTGGGATGATCTGCTACCCTCTCCGGCGGCCATAATCATGTTCGAACAACCTTTTTGGGCCCCGCTCCTTGCGTTGCGCGAGGCATCTCCCTAAGATCGATTTACCTGCCTGGACAAGTAACATCGTTCGATGGCAGGCGCGCCTTCATACGAGAAGAGGATGAACAGTCATGAGCATGGTATTTCTGGCGCAAGCGGACGAGCAGCAGACCCTGGAGTGGATCGACGGAAGCACGTTCTCCGTTCTGCTCGACGGCAAGGCCACCGACGGACAGCTGACCGTGGGCCGGTTCCGCGTCGAGAAGGGCGAGGCTCCGCCCTTCCACATGCACACGCGCGAGGACGAGGTCTTCATGCTCATCAGCGGCAGCGCCCTGCTGTGGGCCGGAGACGACCAGATGGAAATCACCGAAGGCGGCATCGTCTACCTCCCCCGCAACATCCCCCACAGCTACCGCATCACCTCCGACACCGCCGACCTCCTCATGATCGCCACCCCCGCGGGCATCGAAGGCATGTTCCGCCACGCGGGACGCGACATCACCACCCCCCGTCCCAAGGACTTCGCCCTCGACCCCGCCAAGATGGCCGAAGCCGCCGACCTCTACGGCCAGATCGTCCTTGGCCCACCCCGCTGAGAGCGGAAGGTCACTGTGCACAGCCGACCGCGGCACGCAAGTACACCGGGCCTCGGGCCGCAGCCGCCAGAAGCCGCCCAGGGGTGCATCGCTGCCCCGCCCGCGCGGCTTACCGGCCCACCGCCCTTCTGTCTCCTCACGGTGCGAGCAGCTCGCCGCGTACCTCAACAGGTCAGCGCAGCGTCTTCGATCCATCCGCGGCAGACCTGATCCATTCACACATCCCGGGGCGGAAACGGCGTTCGACCAGCGAAGGCGGCTCGACGCCGAGCACGATGCACCACCGACGATGCACCACCGATTCGAAAAGGCAAGACGATGACCGCTCCCAGCCTGCTGCGGCACGAACCCACCACACCCCACCACGCCGAGAACATCACCTCCGCCCGGCACGGCCCCAGCACTCGTCAGGCAGTCCTGACCCCCATCATGGTCGGCCTCATCATCGGCACACTGTTCGTGGCCGTATTCCTCGCCGCCTTCCACGCCCCCGAACCCAGAAACCTCCCCGTCGGCATCGTCGGCCCCACCCAGAACGTCGAGACCGTGGAGCGGACACTCCAGGCCACCACACCCGGAGCCATCACGCTCACCACCTACCCCACTGCTGCCGCGGCCCGCAATGCCGTAGAGCACCGTCACATTTACGGCGCCTACGTCATCACCAGCGATGGCGCCCGCGCCAGCCTCCTGGAAGCGGGAGCAAACGGCCCTGCTGTCACGAGCACCCTCCACGACGTCTTCCGCAGCGTCGCCACGGCCTCACAGACTCCGCTGACCACCCATGACGTCACGCCGACCTCGGCAGGAGACACCCGAGGGCTGTCCACGTTCTACGCCAGCTTCGGTCTCGTCCTCGCCGGCTACCTCTTCGGCGTTGCCTCTCACCAGATGGCGCCTCGCCTCTCCACGCGCCTTCGTCTGGCCAGCCTCACCGCCTTCTCCGCCGTCGGCGGCACCACCACCGCGCTCATCGTCGGCACCACCGGCTTCAACGCCCTCCCCGGTAACCTGCTCGCCGTCGCGGCCGTCACCACGCTCCTCGCCATGTCCGTCGGGGCGGCCACTCTCCTCATCATGCGCGCCGCAGGCTCCGCCGCCACCCTCCTCGCCCCCGCTCTCCTCCTCATCCTCGGCAACGCCACCAGCGGCGGGACCCTCCCACCCGAATACCTCCCCAGCCTGCTACGCCCCCTCTCCGGCCTTCTCCCCGTGGGCCTCGGCGTCCGCGCCCTGCAAGGCACCTCCTACTTCCACGGCGCCGGCTACCTCCGCGGCATCACCGTCCTCACCGTGTGGGTCCTCACAAGCATGGGCCTCATCCTCGTCCTCAACCGCGCCACCGCCCGCCGAGCCACCGCATCGCCCGCCACACCATCGGCGTAGATATCCCACGGATGAACGGTGGAAAGGTCGCTGTTCGAGAACGCCGACGATCCCGACCGGCGTCTGCCCTGCAGTCGCCGGATCTCAGCCAGTCCTCCACGGCCGATGATGGCGTGGCTGATGGGCCCCTCACCGCGGTGGATGGCTGGACGACGACCTTCCGGTTGGCGGCTTCGGTCACGGAAGCGTCTCCCTGGCATCGACAGCGAGCCTTTGGCGGGCCGAGACGTCCTGAGGTACAAGAGGCGAGTGGGCGAGCAACAAAGTCCCGGCGGCGCCCAGCCGCCCTCGTCCTCTCCGCTCACGGGCGACAAAGGGGAAACAGCCGGCGGATCGCCATCGGCGCCCCGCTCACGGAGGTCCGCACCACCTCCGGGAACAGTGGCGACGTCCTATCGAACCTCTTGTCGAGGCTGCGGCTGCGGCTTGGGCTGCGGGCGCGTGAGTGTGTCCGTACGAGCGCCTGGTGAAGGGCCGCCACGCCTTCCGGGAAGTCCCCGGCACTGTGCAGCCGGATCGGGCGGCAGCATCTTCGGCGCCAGGTCAACGGCGGTGTCGCCGCTATGACCCTTCGCGGCCGATGGGCGGCATCAGGAGGGTGGAAGGCTGGGTGTCTGACATCCGGAGCACGGCGTCACCTGCGCAGCGGACGGTCCGGAAACGGCGGGCGGACAGCGAGCGCGGCGAGTTGCTCCGCGAACGGAACGACGCCCTCATCAAGGGCGGTCGATGGACCGTCTCCGCCGTGTTCCGTGGCGGGCGGAGCGTCCTGCGCACGGGCACCGACGAGCGTCGCGAGCTCACGTGCGGCTCGGGTGATCCTGGTCGGCAGTCCTTCGGTACGGGAATCGCCTACGGCGCCCCAGTCCTCGGTGGCGGCGTAGACAGCGGTGGGAACGACCGTGGCATGGAGGTAGGCGAACAGCGGGCGCAGAGCGTGCTCCAGGGCCAGCGAATGCCGACTGGTTCCTCCCGTGGCGGCTGTCAGGACGGGCGTACCGATCAGGGCCATGGGGTCGATCAGGTCGAAGAACGACTTGAACAGCCCACTGTAGGAGGCGGCGAAGATGGGGGTGACGACGATGAGCCCGTCCGCCCGGGTCACCCGGTCCAGGGCCTTGGCGAGGTCTGGTCCGGGAGAGCCCAGGGTCAGGTGACGGGAGATCTCGGCCGCCAGATCCCGCAGTTCGATGACATAAACGTCGACGGCGTACCCGGCACGTCGCAGTTCGCTTCGCGTGGCGCCGGCGAGGCGGTCCGCCAGCAGCCGCGTGGAGGACGGGTCGCTCAGGCCGGCCGAGACGACCACAAGGTTCCAGGTCCTCATGCCGTCCGCCACTTCGCCGTCGTCGCGGCCTCGCCCGCTCGGAGCGCCGGATGGGTGGGGCCGTCGGGCACATGGGCGGGCCGCCCCGCGGCGAACTCCCTGCGCAGTACGGGGAGGATCTCGCCGAACAGGTCGAGCTGTTCCAGCACGGTCTTCTCCGGCATCCCGCCCGTGTCCAGGTTGAACAGCTGGCGCTGGTAGTCCCCGAACGTCTCGCGGAAGGACAGGGTCTTGTCGATGACCTCCTGCGGGCTGCCCACCGTCAGCGGCGTGTAGTCGGCGACCTCTTCCAGGGACGGGCCCCCGCGGTAGACGGACGTGTTCTGGAAGTACGGACGGAACTCCCGTACGGCGTCCTGGGAGTTGCGGCGCATGAACACCTGGCCGCCGAGGCCGACGACGGCCTGGTCATGGCTGCCGTGGCCGTAGTGCTCGAAGCGGTCCCGGTACAGGTTGACCAGACGCGTGAAGTGGTCCTTGGGGAAGAACAGGTGGTTGGCGAAGAAGCCGTCCCCGTAGTAGGCGGCCTGCTCGGCGATCTCAGGACTGCGTACGGAGCCGTGCCACACGAAGGGTGGCACGCCGTCGAGGGGACGGGGAACGGAGGTGAAGCTCTGCAACGGGGTACGGAACCGCCCTTCCCAGTCCACTGACTCCTGCCGCCACAGCCGGTGCAGCAGCGCGTAGTTCTCGATGGCGAGCGGGAGGCCCTGACGGATGTCCTTGCCGAACCAGGGGTAGACCGGTCCGGTGTTACCCCGGCCCATCATCAGATCCACCCGGCCGCCCGCGAGGTGCTGGAGCACCGCGAAGTCCTCCGCGATCTTCACCGGGTCGTTGGTGGTGATCAGCGTGGTCGAGGTGGAGAGGATGATCCGTTCCGTCCGCGCCGCGATGTAACCGAGCAGTGTGGTGGGCGAGGACGAGACGAAGGGCGGGTTGTGATGCTCGCCTGTGGCGAAGACGTCGAAGCCGACTTCTTCCGCCTTCGCGGCGATGGTGGCCATCATCCGCAGCCGCCCCTGCTCGGAAGGGGTGCGCTGGGACACGGGGTCGGGTCGGACGTCACCGATGGTGAAGACACCGAACTGCATGGGAACTGCCCTCCAGCTGGCGAGGCACGCGGTGTGGGCGCTGCGTCTCGGTCGATGCGAGCCAATTTAAGTGTTCAAACATGTAATCCGCAAGCCCGCTCCCTGAGCGACTCACCCGCGGCAACAAGCACCCACAGATGCCGTTGCGCCGACCATGCCCGCCGACTTTCTCAATAAGTGAAAGAGACCCTGGTCAGAGCCATATTTCGAAGGTGCACGGCGGAGCGAGGGGGCATGACACCCACCTGGTTGCACCGCGTGGCTGTGACCTGGGCCACAGAGATGGGCGCTTTACATGGCCGAGCATGTAAATCTACCGTGGTAATCAATCACTAGCCAGCCACCTAAATCGATCGGAGACTTCATGTCCACGCTTTGGAACCCCGTCAAGCTGGGTGACATCGCCCTCACGCACCGCCTCGCCATGGCGCCGATGACCCGGGACCGCTCCACTCCTGAGGGCGTGCCGACCCAGCTCAACGCCCTCTACTACGCCCAGCGCGCGTCGATGGCCCTCATCGTCACGGAGGGCACCCAGCCCTCCGAAGACGGTCAGGGATATCTGCTGACGCCCGGCATCCACACCGCCGAGCAGATCGCCGGATGGCGCCAGGTGAGCGACGCGGTACACGCGGAGGGTGGTCGCATCGTCATCCAGCTGATGCACGTGGGCCGTGTCTCCCACCCGGACAACACCCCGCACGGGCGCCAGCCGGTGGCCCCCTCGGCGGTGCAGCCCAAGGCCAGCATGTTCACGGCCGGCGGCATGCAGCCGATCCCCGAACCGCGCGAACTGTCGAAGGCGGACATCGCGGAGACAATCCAGGACTTCCGGCGCGCAGCGGCCGCGGCGATCGAGGCCGGCGTCGACGGCGTGGAGATCCACGGCGCCAACGGCTACCTGCTGCACCAGTTCCTGTCCAGCAACGCCAACCAGCGCACCGACGAGTACGGCGGTTCCATCGAGAACCGCATCCGCTTCGCCGTCGAGGTCGCCACCGCGGTCGCCGACGAGATCGGGGCGGGCCGGACAGGATTCCGCATCTCGCCCGGCAACCCCTTCAACGACATTGTCGAGAATGACACGCCGCAGCTCTACGGCGCCCTGGTGCGCGCTCTGGCACGCCTCGACCTGGCCTACCTCCACGTGGCGCACGGAGGCAACGAAGCGCTGCTGAAGAGCATCCGCGGCGACTGGCCGGGGGCCCTGCTCCTCAACCGGGCCGGCGCCGACATCCAGACCCGTGTGCAGGACCTGAACGACGGCCTCGCCGATGTGATCACCGTCGGCGCCATGGCCCTGGCAAATCCCGACCTGGTGGCCCGGATCAAGGCGGGCGCAGCCCTCAACGAGCCCGACCGGACCACGTTCTACGGCGGCGACGAGCGCGGCTACACCGACTACCCGACGCTCGCCGAGAGCACGGCCTGAACAGAAGTGAGGTACAGATCATGCGAAGCAACCGAGTCGTAGTCATCACCGGGGCCGCCGGTGGCGTCGGAGCCGTGCTGGTCGCACGTTTCCTCGCAAACGGCGACACAGTCATCGCCACCGACCTCAGCGAGCAGGCACTTGAGCGGCTCCGCGACGGCTTCAATGACGACGCCAACCTCATCACCGTCACGGCGGACATCTCAAGCGAGGCCGGGAACGAGGCTCTCGCCTATGCCATCCGCGGGCAGGCCGACCGGGTCGACGTCCTGATCAACTGCGCCGGCTGGTTCCCCATCACGGGCTTCGAGGACATCGAGCCGGAGGAGTGGCGCCGGGTCATCAACATCAACCTCACCGGCACCTACCTCACCACCCGCGCCCTGCTCCCCCTGATGAAGGAGAACGGCTGGGGCCGCATCATCAACTTCGGCTCCGGTTCCTTCTTCGACGGAACCCGCTTCCAGGCCCACTACGTGGCTGCAAAGGCCGGTGTCATCGGGTTCACTCGGTCCCTGTCCCGTGAGGTCGGCGACTGGGGCATCACGGTCAACGTGATCGCTCCGGGTCTCACCGTCACCGAGCCGGTCCGCAGGACGTTCCCGGAGGAGGTGCTCGAGGCGCAGCGCGTCGGCCGGGCACTCAGGCGGGACGAGGTGCCGGAGGACCTCGTCGGCCCGGTGTTCTTCCTGGCGTCCCCCGACGCGGGATTCGTCACCGGACAGACCATCAACGTCGACGGCGGCAGGTTCATGACCTGACGTCACCGGCGTCCTGATGGCCGTGCCACATGCCACATGGGCACGCGACCCCAGCGGGACGCGTGCCCCGTCGGCGGCAGGTGAACTGCGCGCGCTCGGCGGATACACGGGCGACGGGGCCGAGAGCTCACGTTCACGGGATCGATGCCGGTTTCCGACGGCTTTGGTTCGGACAGGGGTCGCGCAGTTACCGAAGGGGGCGCCGCCGCAACGACGATCAGTAAGATGCTGCCGCGCCCGGGGAAGACGGAACGAGGAGAGGAACGTGCCGGAGAGGAACATCGAGTTCGGCAGATACGGGGCTCGCGGCATCAAAGGGTACGAGGCCGTCGCCCGGCAGCTCGATGCGCTCGCCGGATTCATCGCCACACCGA
>NZ_JBSFRB010000047.1:0-65384 GCF_053589015.1 Streptomyces sp. NPDC003393
TCCGCTCCGGCTCGGGGTGCACGGAGCGGGGGCCGGCTTCTTCCATCCTGCGGGCCGGCGGCCGACGCCGCCCGCTGTGCGTGGCAGCCGTGGCGAACGGTGTCGTGCTGTGACCAGGCGGTGCTTCCCGCGGAGGAACTCCCCGGTGCCGCTGACGGGGGGATCGGGTGGGGGCTGGCTGCAATGACTGCGCAGTGGTCGTCCTCCTGGCGTGGACGTCGTTCGCCGATCGGGCCCACGAGCGCACCGAACGGGGCCGGGCTTGCTGCGGCGAACGCGTACTGGGGCCGTGGCTTCGACCGTGCGCGGAGCACTTCGAGCCCACGAGCCCCTCGACCCCCCTTGCGCCGTCGTGCCCCGGCATCTCCCCGCGTACCCGCTCACGGTGCACCGCTGCGACCACCGCTGTCGCGCGCTGGCGGAGGAGACTTGACGCCGCGCGCCTTCTGCGTGGCGCCTGCGCCTCGAGTCGCGTCCCGGAGCCGGTGATCCCGGTTCCGGGAGCACCGGCTCGGCTGCCTCGAGCCAGGCCGGGAACGCGAATGCGTGGGTCATGACTGCGTCAGAGGCAGACACGCATGCAGGGTGGTTCCCCGACCGTGGGGGCTGTAGAGCGTAAGGGTTCCACCCAGCGCCCGTACGCGGTCGGTGAGGCCGACCAGACCCGAGCCCCGCCCCAGGGCGGCCCCGCCGACGCCGTCGTCGCGTGCGGACAGGCACAGGAGGCCGTCGCAGGCCCGGACGGAGATGTGGGCGAAGGAGGCGAAGGCATGCTTGGCGGTATTGGCCAGTGCCTCCGAAGCGACATAGTAGGCCGCCACCTCGATCGGCTCGGGCAGTCGCCGGGGCACATCGACATCGACTTCGACCGGTACCGGCGAGCGGCGCGCCAGAGCCTTGAGCGCGGGGGGCAGACCGCCCTCGGAAAGGACGGCCGGATGAATACCGCGGGAGAGTTCGCGCAGCTCCTCGAGCACCGCCAGCAGCGAATCGGTGGCCCGCGCCACTGTGGTCCCTCAGCTCCGATTGATCCGCGGGTACCGCGCTCTGGGCGGCCCGCAGTTCCAGCACCAGGGCCACCAGGTGTTGCTGGGTGCCGTCATGCAGGTCCCGTTCGATGCGTCGCCGGGCCCGGTCGGCGGCCGCGAGGATCCTGGATCGCGAGACGGACAGTTCGGCATGGCTGTCCTGCAGCGAGTCGGCCATCCCGTTGAAGCTGTGCTCCAGCGCTCCGATCTCGCCCCCGCCGGTTTCCGGCATGCGCGCCGCCAGGTCGCCGTCGCCGAGTCGGACGGCCATGGCGGCTGCTCGCCGCACCGGATACACGATCGCTCGGACGACGTAGCCTCCGAAGCCGATGATGAGGAGCGCTGAGCCCGTCAGGCCTCCTACGGTTGCGACGGCCGCCTGGTTGGCGATGGCGGCGGCGCGTTGTTCTCGGACCACCGCAAGATCGCGCTCGGTTGTCGCGATGCGTTGGAACGCGTTTTGGATTTCCTCGACCCGTCGGCTGCCTTCGCCACCGGCGGCAGCCGGTCCACTCCTGGTGAGGTCGTGATGTGCGGCGTTCACCAGAAGCGCGGAGTATTCCTTGGTGATGAATGCGGCAACGGCCTGTGTCATCCGTTCCGCACCGACCCGCTACTCAGGGCTGGATTGGGTCAGGCGCGTCAGCGTGGCGGCCTCCTTGGGAAAGGTCGCCTCAGCAGCCTGCCAGCGTTTGAGGATCTGCCGCTGTCCAGTGAGTTCATGGCCGCGCGAGTCCGCGCCGAGGCCGAGGACTCGGTGTTCCACCTGATCGGCCGTTCTGAGCAGTTCTTCGGACCGTTGCGCCAGCCGTTGGGCTCTGCGCAGGCCGACGATCGAGTGGAACAGGACGGCGAAGGCCGAGCTGATCAAGATCAGGAGGAGCCCACTGGCGACGATCACGCGGCGCACGAGGCCGCCGTGTGCGCCGGTTCCCCTGGCGCGGAAGGCGAGCAGACGCACGGATTCCTCCCTGTCGGAGAGACAGGTGACGTGCGGGCCTTGGACGGGGTGCCCATCGGAGGAGGCCCAACGACAATGGTGGGTATGACGCCAGGAAGCCCGACGTCGCGTGCCGGCGAAGAGCCGGCCGTGCCGCATCTGCGGATCGTCCTCGCCGAAGACGACGTCCGGCTTCGGGAGGGACTGGCCAGCCTACTGCAAGGTGTGGGCTGCACGGTGGCGGGCCGGGCCTGCGACGCCCGCCAGTTGCTCGACGTCGTCCGGAGGATGAGGCCGGAGCTGGTGCTGACCGACATCAGGATGCCGCCCGGGCAGGGCACCGAAGGGCTCGACCCAGCCCTGACCATCCAGGAGGAGCTCCCCGACACGGGAACCCTGGTGCTGTCGGCGTATGCCAGAAACTTGTGCGCAGCCTCCTGGCGAAGCTGAACCTCTCCGAGACCGACGACGATCACCGTCGGGTGCGGGCCGTCATCACGTTTCTCGAAGCCGGGTGACCGAGCCGTGCCGGCTGTCGCGGTTCTGCTCGGCGAGGAGATCACGAATGGCGTCGCCCGACAAATCGACTTTCCCCAGGAAACCCACCGTCGGGCTCTCCGCGATCACATCGGCGTATTCGTCCTCCGCGTAATTGGAGATCAAAATGATCCGAGGAGGGGGAGGTCCGGTCTCGCGCTGCAATCGACGGGCCAGAGTCAGCCCGCTCTCGATGCCCAGATCGATGTCCACCAGCGCCGCCTCCGGCCTGAGGCGCTCAGCCTGCCGCAACGCCTGCGCGGTGTCGGATGCCACCGCCACCACCGCGATGCCCTCGCTCTCCAGCAGACGGCGAACGGCCTCGGCGAAGCGAGGGCTGTCATCGACGATCAGGCAGGTCAGCATGTCTCCAGCGTCTCAGGCCGGCACTCCCGCCGGCATTCCTGCTGGCTGCATTTCCACGCGTCACCCGCCCTCCTGCCGGGCCGCTGGGCGGTCCGGTGTCCGGAGGCGGGAGCGACGTCCAATTTCCGTAATGTGCAAAATCGGGCCTGGAGCGCTTGACTGAGGTCCGTGGGTGCAGGATATTGAAGTTCCGCACAGCGGAAATGAAATATCGCGATACGACAAGAAAACGCCAAGGATACGGTAAGGGCGCCGTAGTCGTGATCCACCGCGGACTCCGCGAAGTCCGGGCCGGACGAGGTCCGCCACAGCGCGCCGGCACTCGAGTGCACAAGAGCGTGCGCTCCCCCTTGGTGGCGTTCACCCTCCTTCGCAGGACCACCCATGAAATTCCTTGCCAACCGTATCTCGATGCCGCGTCCCGACGGCCGCGAAGCCCAGCGGACACGGAGACGGGGAGGTCGCTTCCCACTCGGCCTCGCAGGTGGCAGTCGACTGCCGACCGACGGAACCCGGGCGCAGGTGGCGCTTCCCCTCCTGCTCATCGCAGCGATCACTCTCGCGGCGTCCTTCGCTCCCCTGGCCATTCACCTCTCGCCCCTCTGCGTGGCCGCCCCCACCTTCACCGCAGCAGTGGCGGGTACTCGGTTCACGATCGTCATAGCCCTGGCCGCCAGTGCGGCGGTGCTCCTCGTCGACTCGCATGACGGCCTGCTGCATTCGCCTCTCCTGCCGATTCACATCGGCGCTCTGCTGGCGGTCTCCGCCTGCGTGATCGTCGCTCGCGCCCTGCACGACCGCGACCTGCGGGAACTCACACAGGTGCGGTACGTGTCCGAAGTGGCCCAGCGGGTGCTGCTGCGGCCCATTCCGCGCACCCTGGGACCTTTGCGCATCGCGTCGATGTACCGGGCCGCCACCGCACACGCTCTGGTGGGCGGCGACCTGTACGCCGCCGCCCGCACCGGACACACGACCCGCATTCTCATCGGCGACGTCCGCGGCAAGGGCCTGCCTGCCATCGAGGACACCTCCGCCCTGCTCGGCGCCTTCCGCGAGGCCGCGCATGAACACGGAGCCCTCCCGGACCTGGCAGCCGCCCTGCAGCGCAGCCTGCACAGGCACCTGACCGAGGTCGCCGAGAGGGACCCCGACAGCGCCGAGCGTTTCATCACCGCGCTCCTGGTCGAGTTTCACGACGGAGAAGAAACCGTCCGGGTCGTCAGCTGCGGCCATCCCCCGCCTCTGCTGAAGCAAGGCGACCGAGTGACCGTCCTGAGTGCGGAGCGCCCCGCCCCGCCCCTTGGACTGGCCGGAAGCACGGCGGAGGCATTCCACCTCGACACCTTCGCGTTCGCACCCGGCGACACGCTGCTGCTCTACACCGACGGTCTCGTGGAGGCCCGCAACGCCGCCGGTGCCTTCTACCCCGTTCTCGAACGAGCCGCCACCTGGGCCTGGCGGTGCCCGGACGGCCTTCTGCGGGACATCAGCCAAGACCTCGAAAGCCATGCGGGTCCGCGCCTCGACGACGACCTCGCCATGGTGGCCGTGCACTGCCCTGCCCGTAAGGCCACGGCCTCTCCCCCGCGATTCCAGGACTTCTCCGACACCACAGCCCGACCCGATACGCCGGCACGCCGGCCCCGCCCGCCGTTCAGCACACCGGCCACGAAGGGACAGTGATAAGGATGACCACCGTACGAAGCCTGCTGCGCCGGCCGAGTTCGCTGCTCGCCGTCTATCTGAGCGCGGTGTGCGCGGTGCAACTGAGCACATCCACGGGTGGTCTGGTGCGCTGGTCCGACTACTCGGTCCTGGTTCCCGTCGTGGCCGCTGCCCTGCTCCCCTTCGCACGGACAGTGGCGATCGGGGCCGCGACGGTGCTGGCCAGCGTGGCCGTCTACGGCTTCGCGATCCGCGGGGTGTCCGACGGAGGCCGCACGGTCGTGATCGCCGCGGCGGCGCTGTCCTTCGGTCTGAGCCTCGTCATCTGCCGGTCGCGCGCACGTCCGCAACGCCGGACCTGCACCGCCGCGGCGCGGCCCGTGCACCACATCGGCGCCACGCAGTTCGACTCGGACGTGACGCGGGCCCTGGACACCGCATCCCGCGACACTCCCGCGTCCTCGGTCAGTCATGCGCCCTTGGACCCGCTCCCGCAGCCCGCGGCGGTGGACCTCGCCGCTCGCGGCTCGACCGCCGACGGCCCGGCACGGCCCAAGACGCATTGGCTCGATGTCATACCACTGTCAAGCGCCCGCATTGCGCTCGTCGCGGGCTCCCTGGCCCCGGACGGGAACACGGCACCCGCACTGACCGCCGAACTCCGCGCCGCCGTACGCACGTTGGCCGACATCGACCTGCAACCGGTGGAACTGCTCACCCACCTGGAACATGTCCTGAACCGGCTACGGCCCACCAACGGCTCAAACCCGCACGGCACGGGTGCGTCCCAGGTCACCGCACGCTGCCTGTACGCGGTGTACGACCCCGTCTCCGCCCGTTGCATCCTCGCCAGCGCCGGGTATCCCGCGCCGACCGTCGTCAGGCCCGACGGCGGGGTCACCGCTGTCGCGGTTCCCACCGGTCCGCCACTGGGGCAGGCGCAACCGCCGGCAGAGGCCACCGAGGTCGAACTCGACGAAGGCAGCGTGCTCCTGCTGCACGGACACACCCCCGGCACACCCGACCCGGAAGCCGGGACCGACAAGACGGTGCCGACCGGGGCGGGATTCGGGTCTCCGCCCTGCCTGGACGCCATCTGCCGGTCCGACCTCGATGCGCTGCTGGCCGCAGGGCGTTACACCCACGCCGACGTGCTCGCCGCCCGCACTCACACGTTCTCCGGCAGCAATGTCGCATTCTGGGACCTGGGAGCCGACTTCGCCGCCGTCTCGGAGGCCCGTGAACACGTTTCGCAGACACTGGCCGAATGGGGCCTCGAGGACACCGTACCCACCACACAGCTCATCGCGAGCGAGCTCGTCACCAACGCCCTGCGCCATGCCCGCCCACCGGTCCGGCTGCGCCTGATCCTGCACGGCACAGGACTGACCTGCGAAGTCTCCGACGGCAGCACCACTTCACCGCATCTTGGGCGAGCCCGCACCTTCGACGAGAGCGGACGGGGACTGTTCATCGTCGCTCAGCTCACCCGGCGCTGGGGAACACGCTACGACGGCAACGGAAAGATCATCTGGGCGGAGGAACAACTCTCGGCGTCACAGGACGCTCATGCCGACGGCCATGACACGGCACTCCGACCGAAGACGACGTCCACGATGAACGCGACGTAGCCGACGCCGGAGAACGTGAGGCCACGGCTCACACCGGCTACCCGCCGGCACTCGGCGCGCCGGCGACGAAAACGCGGTCGACGAGGTCCGGAGGTCCGGTGCTCCCTCTCCACATCACACCGACGAGTCGGTCCTGCCCGAGAATCGTGGAGCGGTGGTTCGCCGAGCTCACGCAGAAGTGGCTCAAGCGCGGCGTCCACCGCTCCGTCCAGCCCGGGAACGCGGCATCCGCAGCCGGTTCGCCGACGGGAACGGCACTCCCGGCCACCCACCTGGACGCCCCCAGGCCCGCACTTGCTGCGGCTTGAGACCCTTCGGACCCGCAAGCGACGCTCCACACACGTCGAGCGGACGGTCGTGCTCGGCCAGGGAGACATTCTGCTGGTGACATGTGACCCGGTTTCAACCGAACGTCATTTACCGGCGCAGTCCCGAGGCCGACACCTGGAGTCTGCACGTCCTTCAGCAGCACCGCACCGGCCGGTCGCCCGGCAGCCGCGCCGGCGCCGGTGCCGGGCACCTGTCCGGACGTCCTCCGGCACGGGGACGACCGTCATGCCGTGGAGCGGCCGAGCAGCCTGTGCATCGCCGGTAGCGCCAGATTCCTGCTCTTGAGGACCGACGTCGCCTTGTTGCCCAGTACGACGACGTCGCGACCGAACGCCGGCAGCAAGGTGGTGCCTCCGTCGGGTCCGAACGGCACGGAGAAGATCCGTGCCGGAGCCGGCTTGTAGGGGCGCGGGTTGCCGCCGTGCTTGCCGTGCCCCAGCAACGCGCGGATGTTGTGGGCCGCGGCTTCTCCCTGCGCGACCGCCGTCGGGCTGAGCTTCGCTTCCGACACGTCGTTGACGTCGCCGATCGCGAAGACGTCCCGCTGCCCGAGCACCCTGAGGTGTGTGTCGACCCGGACGCGGCCCTTGCCGTCGAGCCACGTGCCGAGTCCCGCGAGCCGGAGCCACAGCGTGTTCGGCGTGGTTCCCGTGGTCCAGAACACCACGTCGGCACCCAGCGGGCCGCCTGCCTGGTCGCGGAGCGCGGCGCCGGTGCCACCGGCGGACGAGACCAACGTGTCGACCTGGACCCGCACGTCGTGCTGCTCCAGCCATTCCCTGGCCTGACGGGCCATGCGCCCGTTGCCGCTGTGGGAGAGCAGGCCGGAGCCGGAGTGCGCGAGGGTCACCGACGCGCCGGGGTTGACCCGCCGCGCTTCCGCCGCCAACTCCACGCCGGACGGCCCCCCGCCGATCACGAGGATGCTGCGGGCGGCCGCGACACGACGCTGATGACCGCGGAAGGACGCCGCCGCCGACCCGACGGTGTGCCCCGTGAAGCGCGCCGGTTCCTGATAGTCGGCACCGGTGGCGATCACCAGCACGTCGTAGGGCACCCGGCGCCCGGTGGCGAGGACCACCTGGCGCTCGGCGGTCGCTATGCCGACGGCTTTGTCGTGTACGACGCGACCGTTGGCCAGGAGCGAGTCGTAGGGGATGAAGGGGGCGTACGTCCACTGCTCGTCGACGCTCGCCCGCAGGGAGGCGACACGGTGGAAGAACGCTTCCTTGAGGTCGATCATCGTGACGTCGGCATCCGCGTCCAATTCTCGCGCGAGGCGAACCCCCGCATACCCTCCACCGATGATGACGACCTGTCGGGCGGTCGTGTCCATGACCATGACGCATTCACTTCTTCACGCTCGTACCGAGTGTCCGCGACCTGGTTCCACGCCGGCGTCACCAGGCCGGGACGGGTGCCGCCGTACGCGGGGCCACCTCTCCGTCAACGCTCGAACGCGGGTGCCGGGTTCAGACAGACGGCTCTGCACACCGAACCCACACGTACCGGCTGCTCGCCCGGACGGCGTCGGCGGGAGGTATCGCCCTCGGCGGTGGACCGCGGCATACTCTCGGTTCCTCCCGGCCGTCCGGGGGCCGCGGATCCCCGGACCGGCACCGCCGGATGCCTGGCGGTGCCGGATGCCTGAGCATCTGCGCTCACCCTAGATGGCTAGGAGGTCGGCACCCTACGCCAAGTGTGGGTAGTCGGTGTAGCCACGGTGGTCGCCGCCGTAGAAGGTGGTGCGGTCGGGCTGGTTGAGCGGGGCTCCGGTCCGCCAGCGCTGTACCAGGTCGGGGTTGGCGATGAAGGCACGCCCGACAGCGACAAGGTCGGCCCGTCCGGTGCTGACCAGTTCCTGTGCGGCGGCGACGTCGGTGACGGGATCCCAGCCGTTGCTGACGATGTGGGAACCGCCGAAGCGCTCCGCGAGCTCGGTGAGCAGCGGGGCGGCCGGGTCGCCGATGGTGTGCAGATAAGCCAGGCCCATCCCGGACAGCGCGTCGACGAGAGTGCGGTACGTGGCCGCGGTGAGGTGGGGGTCGGTCTCCAGCGCGCCGTGGAGGTCGACGGCGGGGGACATACGGATTCCGACGCGTTCGCTGCCGATGGCGTCGCTGACAGCCTGTGCCACTTCGATGACGAAGCGGGCCCGGGCCTGGGGCGAACCGCCGTAGTCGTCCGTGCGCCGGTTGGTGGAGGGGGCGAGGAACTGGTGCAGGAGGTAGCCGTTGGCGCTGTGCAGTTCGATGCCGTCCAGGCCGGCGTCGATGGCGGCGCGGGCGGCGCGGACATGTTCGTCGATGACAGCCGGGATCTCGCCGGTGGTCAGGGCGCGCGGTGTGGGGTGGGGCTGGGGGCCGGCGGCGGTGAACATCTCGCCCGGTGCGGCGATGGCGCTGGGGGCGATGGTCTCGGCCTGGCGCTTGTTGTCGGGGTGGGAGATACGTCCGGCGTGCATGAGCTGGGCCACGATGCGGCCGCCTGCCCGGTGCACGCCGGCGGCGACGGTGCGCCAGCCTTCGATCTGTTCGGGGGTGTGCAGGCCGGGCGAGTTCATGTAACCCTGTCCGACCGCGCTGGGCTGCACCCCTTCGGTGACGATCAGACCGGCGGTGGCCCGCTGGGCGTAGTAGGTCGCCATGAGGCTGGTGGGGACGCCGTCGGGGGTGGCCCGGTTGCGGGTCATGGGGGCCATGACGATGCGGTTGTTCAGCGTCCACTTGCCTACCGTGACGGGCGCGAAGAGGTCAGTCATGAAGGTGACTCCTGAAGCAGGGTTGTGCAGTGTGTGGGGGTCGGAGGGTCAGGCGAGGCGGCGTACGGCAATGACCGTGTCGGTGACGGTCGCGGTCTGTCCGCCGGGGCCGGTGGCCACCCGTTGCGGGGTGGCCAGGCGCTGAGGTATCCACCGCGCCGGGTCGAGAGCGAGTTCGTCGTAGATGTCTTCCGGGCTGGGAAAGTGGGTGTCGGGATCGGTGTTCCAGGCCCAGGGGCGTACCGAGCCGTGGTCGACGATCAGGAGGAGCCCGCGGGGAGTGAGCGCGTGTGCGGCGCGGCGCAGCACGTCGGCGCGCGGGAAGGCGTAGGGGCTCTGCAGATACTGGGCCGAGATGAGGTCGAAAGTGCCGGCGGGGAAGGTCTCCGCGAGGTCGTGCTGTTCGGTGCGTACACGGTCCTCGAGGCCGTGTCGGGCGGCGAGCCGGCTGGTGCGCCGCAGGGCGGTGGGGGCGATATCGACTGCGGTGACGTGCCATTCGTGGGTGGCGAGCCAGAGGGTGTCTCCGCCTTCGCCGCAGCCCAGGTCGAGGGCGTGGCCGGGTGTGAGGTGCCGGGCCGTCTCGGCGAGCAGAGGGTTCACGGTGTCTTTCCAGACGCCGTCCTTGCCGCGGTACAGATGCTCCCAGAACTTGGCAGCATTGTCGGCGGCGTGGATTTCGCGGATGCACTCGTCCATCGCGGGTGCCTCTCCTTCGGATGACTTCGGGGCGGATGGGGGTCAGGGCTCGGATGAGCTCAGCGGCCCGGGTCGGGTGCGGCGGTGTCGCCGGCCGTGCTCTTGGGCGTCTTCACCAGGGCGAGTAGCGCGACGACAGCGGCGGCCAGGAGAGCGCCTGCCACGATGAACGCGATGCGGTAGCCGTGGAGACGGGCCTCCATCTGCACGGCCTGGAAGGCCTGCCCGGGGTGTTCGCTGCGGGCGGTGAGGTAGCCGGTGACGGCGGCGACGTAGAGGGTGTTGAGCAGGGCGGGGCCCAGGGCAGCGCCGATCTGCTGGCTGGTGCTCAGGGTGGCGCTGGCGATACCGGCGTCGCGTGGATCAACGCCGGACAGGGCCACGTTGGGGCCGGCCAGGAAGAACAGGCCGACGCCGACACTGACGAGAATCTGGGTCGGGAGAACTTCGCCCGCGTAGCCGGACGCCGTGTCGAGTCGGGTGAGCCAGAGCAGTCCCGCCGTGGCCAGCATGGTTCCGGCCGCCATCAGGGTCTTGGGGCCGAGGCGGGTGACCAGCGGGGCGCCGAGGGTGGTGGTGGCGATGATGCCGACACTGAAGGGCAGGAAGGCGCAACCGGCCCGCAGGGGTGTGTAGTGCAGGTTGACCTGCAGGAAGTAGGTCATGAAGAGGTTCATGCCGAACATGCCGGCACCGACGAGGAGGTTGGCCAGGAACACACCGGCACGGGAGCGGTCGAGGATCACGCGCAGCGGGAGGAGCGGGTGGGCGCTGCGGTCCTCGACGACGACGAACGCGGTCAGAAGAACCACGGCGGCGGCCAGGAGCAGCAGTGTTGCCGGGGCGGTCCAGCCACCGCCGTCGGCGGCCTGGGCGAAGCCGTGGACGAGGGCGACGAGTCCACCGGTCACCAGCACGGCCCCGGGGACGTCATAGTGGCGGTCACCCGCGGCGCGGCTTTCACGGATGCAGGGGCGAGCGGCGAGGGCTGCCGCCAGGGCGATGGGGACGTTGATGTACATGCACCAGCGCCAGCCCGCGTATTGCGTCAGCACACCGCCCAGCAGCAGCCCGACGGCACCGCCCCCGCCCTGGAACGCGCCGAAGACACCGAAAGCCTTCGCGCGTTCCTTGGGGTCGGTGAAAGCCACGGTGATCAGGGAGAGAGCGGCCGGGGCCAGAAGGGCGGCAAAGATTCCCTGCAGGGCGCGGGCTGCGAACAGGATGCCCGCGTCGGGGGCGAGGCCGCCGAGCATGGAGGCGGCGGCGAAGCCGAGCAGGCCGATGAGGAGGCTCTTCCTGCGGCCGGCGAAGTCGGCGACGCGGCCGCCGAGCAGGAGCAGGCCGCCGAAGGCCAGTGCATAGGCGGTGATCATCCACTGGCGGCCGGCGTCACTCATCCCGAGATCGCTCTGGGCCTGGGGCAAGGCGATGTTCACGATGGACACGTCGAGGACGACCATCAGGGTCGCAACGGACGCCACGATGAGTGTCATCCACCGACGGGGATCCGGCGTGGTGGGGCCGGGCGCCCTTCGGGCGCGGCGGGCAAGGCTGGTCATTGAAATCTCTCCTGAGCCGGAACCGCAGACAAGGCGACAAGGCGGCGTGCGCCGTCGCATGGCCCGGAGGCTGGAGCAAGTCCTGCCGAAAGTGCAAAGTCTCATGCTCTTTTGGCAAGCTGGGCACCATGACGAAGTTTGATCGAGTCCTGACGGCGATCGGACCGAGACTGCGGACGCTGCGTGTGCAGCGCGGTATCACGCTGGCCGCTCTCTCGCAGATCACGGGGATCTCCGAAAGCACGCTCTCTCGGTTGGAGAGCGGTGGCCGCAAAGCGAATCTGGAACTCCTGCTCCCCCTGGCCCACGTCTACCGGGTCCCCCTGGACGAGCTGGTCGGGGCGCCCGAGACCGGCGATCCGCGTGTGCATCTGCGGCCCGTCACCCGCGACGGCATGACGTATGTGCCACTGAGCCGCCGCCCCGGCGGGCTGCATGCCCACAAACTCGTCATCAGCCCCAGCAGTGGCCGGCCTGAGCTGAACGTTCACGAGGGCTACGAGTGGATCTACGTGCTGGACGGCCGGCTGCGCCTGCTGCTCGGCGAGCGCTCCCTGCTCCTCGCACCAGGTGAAGTGGCGGAATTCGACACCCATGTTCCGCACTGGCTGGGAGCCGCCGACGATCAGCCGGTGGAGCTGCTGGTCATCTTCGGCAAACAGGGCGAGCGGGCCCATCTCAGGGCCCGCCCCGCCTGACCGCATCGCGGTCACTCCGTACCGGACAGCAGGGAGTCCAGGCCGTGCCGCCGTTCGCCCAGCACACGCTCGGTGACCTGGGCCTCGATCGCGGCGCTGAAGTTTTCCCGCGGGGCAGCGCGCCGGCGCTCAAGGGCCTCGTCGGTGTCGGCCTCGACGAGGTCGGCGTTGATGGCCGCCGCGGCGGTCACCCCGCCTGCCTGCGCCTGGGCGAGCCCGGCCATCACATCGGTGACATTGCCGGCCACCCATACGCCGGGGACATCTGTCGCGCCGCCCGGACCGGACGGCACATAGGTGCCGACGCCCATCGGGTGCGGCACCGGGCCTACGCCGAGGCCGGCCAGGACTTCGCTCTGCGCGAGGAACTGCGGGGCCACCACCAGAGCATGCACGGGGACCACCGGCTTCGAGGAGAGTCGGACGCCTCTGAGCGTGTCGTCCACGACCTCCAGGCCTGTCACCTCTCCCCGCACGACCTCGATGCCGCGGGCCGCCAGGCGCTCCCACTGCTCCGCTTCGGGCTCCGGCGCCGTGTGCAGGAAGAGCGTCACCTGGCTGGACCACTGACGAAACAACAGCGCCTGGTGCACTGAGGCTGCACCTGTGCCGAGCACGCCGATCGGTGTGTCCCGCACTTCCCATCCATGGCAGTAGGGGCAGTGCAGCACGTCCCTCCCCCACCGTTCGCGTAGCCCCGGCACGTGCGGCAACTCGTCCACCAGGCCCGTGGTCACCAGCAGCCGCCGCGCACGGAAGCTTGCGCCGCTCTCCGTGGCGACGACAAAAAGTTCTTCCCCGCGCATGGCGTGTGTGGCACGGTCGGAGAGCACCTGCCCGCCGTACCGGCTCACCTCGGCTCGCCCAGTACCCAGCAGGTCCAGCGGCGCCACACCGTCCCGCGAGAGCAGGCCGTGAGCCGCAGCGGCGGGGGCGTTGCGGGGCTCCCCCGCATCCAGCACCAGCACCGAACGCCGCGCCCGCGACAGGGTCAGCGCCCCTGACAGACCGGCCACACCGCCGCCGATCACGACTACATCGAAAACGCCAGAGTCCAGTTCGTCGTCCATGCGGCACACGGTGCGGCGCTCGGGCAGAGGAAGCAATTGCTCTTGCCGGTCCGGCAAGAACTACTCGCCCTCCGGCGTCTTCGGCGGCTTTCCAGATCGCCTCGCAGCGCCGCATCCGCCTCCCCGCCGGGCCGATCATGCGTGCCACGCGACGAGGATCAAGCGCTTGGCGCGTACGGCTGTACCGGTGGTCCCACCGGTGCCAGTCACCCCGTCAGGCGCATCGTCCGCCTCACACTCGATGACGTCACCGACCACGAGACCACCGTCACCGTCCAGTTGGGAGACCCGCCGTCCCCACTGCCGGAGCCCTTCGCCGACCTGCGGTCTCACGAATACGCGACACCTCGACATGCGAGCACCGGTCTACGGCTCGTTCGCCGCCGAGCTGTCACCGGGCGGCGGGGGAACATTCGGCGGTGACGCAGGCGGGTTGTAGTAGATGGATGGGCCAGCGGGCGGCTGAGTGACATTGGGGGACGTTGCAGAACGGTATGGCGGTGGGTAGTCGTAGATGGACTGTTGGGATGCAACTCCGTGCAGTGGATGGCCGGTCCGTGCTTCGATCTCGCTCTGAAGAAAGTACCCAAGTGCATCACGGGTTTTCTGCGCTTGGGCCTCGATCGTGTCGAGCCAACGCGCATCCGCCAAGCCCGTCATGACTTTGCGCAGTTGACGGGTGATCTCCCACATTCTTGCGATGGCCGGACCGCTCAAGTCCGCGGCGCCGGAAGGCACGCGGTAAAGCTGGACGCCAGGCCGCGCAAGATCGGTCACCGCGGCGGTCACCGTCTCCATGGCCGCCTCGGTGGCCTGATCGAAGTCAGCGATGTCGACTGCCCGACCTGCCCGAACATCCTGAATGGCGCGGTCCACCACGCGGAGCCACGCGTGCCCGGCCTGCCGTGCCCTGGCCACCGTCGTATGGGCGTCGCTGCTTTGCTGTGTGCTATCTCGACGTCTCTCCAGCAAGGCCGGTCCGTACACTCCGGCAAGCGCCCCCAAGGCCGCCCCGCCGAGGCCGCTGATCATGCTGAACACTGCCGTCGTATCAACCACAGCCTTGAGTCTGCCTCGAAGACTGGGAACCGATAAGCCCCCGACGACCACCCGTGACCCTCGAGCCGCGTCACCGAGGAATACGCGACACCGCGGCATGCACGCTCACCAGTCGCAAAGCCGGATCTGTGCAGGCACCGCGTCCCCAGGCCGTCCGTCCCTCGAGTTCCACCGAGCAGGACGACACGGGCTCCTCGCAACCGCTCAAGGACCGAAGGACCGACAAGTGGGCGTGTACGCGTACCGGCGCCACGGGCTCTCGCCCGTGGCGCCGAGGTTCTGCGGCTCGCTGCGCCGCTTCGCCCGCGTGTGGCTCAGCCGGCCACATGCCGGCCGAGGTCGAGTTCGACCCCGTCGGGGCGCTGGAGGCCGCGCTCGAACAGGGAACGGACGCGGTGGGCGTTCTCGGGGCGCCCGGACGTCTGGAAGAAGGCCTGCAGGCTCGCGCCGTAGGACTCCCCGGTCGGCAGCGACTCGGCGTCCACGAGGGCCTTCGTCCGGGCGACGGCGGTCTTGTCGAAGCTCGCGACGCGGCGGGCGAAGGCGTCGACGAACCGGGCCAGCTCACCCTCGGGCACCACGCGGTTGACATAGCCGTAGGCCGCGGCCAGCTCCGCGGGGAAGTCGTCGGCACCGAGCAGGATCTCCAGGGCACGCCCCCGGCCCAGAAGCCGGGGCAGCCTGCCGGTGGGGTTGCCGCCGGGTACCGATCCGACACCCACCTCGAACTGCCCGAGAATGGCACGGGGTCCGGCGAAGCGGATGTCCGTGGCGAGGACGAACTCGCTGCCGGCGCCGCGGGCGCGGCCGTCGATCTCGCTGATGGTGACGGCGGGCACCTTGGCGAGCCGGAACAGGTTGTCGGCGTACGGATGAAGGCCGGAGGGCGCCGGCTTCATCGCGGCGACGCGCGACCGGTCGGACAGCATGTCCCAGTGCGCCATGAAGAAGTCCGGGTTGGCGCTGCGGAAGACGACGGCGGTCAGGTCGGGCGCCTGCTCGATACGCGTGATCAGCTCGGCCAGTTGCTCGATGGTGTCGGGGTCGATCAGGTTGATCTCCCCGTTGGAGAAGGTCACTCTCCAGTAGGAGGGGCTGACCTCGTCGACGGCGAACTGGGCGTGAGTGCTCATGGGGCTCTTTCTGCGTTGCGTGCACGGCCGAGCGGCGGCTCGGCCATGGGGTGTGGTCACAAGAGGAAGGCTTCAGGCGCCGGCCGCGTCGTCGAGATCGGGCAGATACCGTCCCATGCGCATCTCGAAGTCGCCCGGCCTGCCCAGACCCTGTTCCTGGGCGGCGGCGAGCCGCCGCCGGCCCGCCGGACGGGCCGCCGAGGCCCAGAAGGCCCGGGTGGTCCGGGCCTGCAGATCGCGGGCAGGAAGCGAAACCTCACCGACGAAGTCCTTCACCTCGACGAGCGCGGCCTTGTCGAACGAGGCGATCCTCTGCGCGACGTCGTCGACAAACCCGTCCAGGCCCGAGTCCGGCACCGCCCGGTCGACGTAGCCGTAGCGCTCAGCGAGATCGGCGTCGTAGTCCTGGCCGGTCAGCATGATCTCCAGTGCGCGCCCGCGCCCGGTGAGGAAGGGCAGACGATGGGTGGGGGCGCCGCCCGCGACGAGGCCGAGGCCGATCTCGGGCTGGGCGAGCACCGTCCGCTCCCGACTGGCGTACCGCAGGTCGCACGCGAGGACGAACTCGCTGCCCGCACCGCGGGCACGGCCCCGGATCTTGGCGAGCGACACGAACGGACCCTCCGCGATGCGTGCGAGCACGTCCAGCCACGGAGAAAGCCCCGTGGGGCCGGCCTTCGGCGCATCCGGTGCGGGTGCGGCCGCGACGTCGTAGTGGGCCAGGAAGAAGTCGGGGACCGCACTGTCGAAGACCACGACGCGCACCTCGGGGTCCTGCTCCAGGACGTCCAGGGCGGCGGCGAGCTCACTGATGGTGCGGCCGTCGATGAGATTGAGCGGTGGATGGTCGAACGTGATCCGCCACATCCGGGGATCGGTCGTGTCGATCACGAGGCGCTGATGTGCGTTGACGATGGCCTCCGGGAATCCGATCTGAAACCTGTTTTCCAATCTAGCATCTGAATTCGGATAACCAATCCAGACGTAGACTGGTGACATGCCACACAGAAGCCATGCAGGCCCCGCGAACGAGACACGGTGCTCCATCGGTCGCGCCCTGGAGATACTCGGCGACCGCTGGAGTCTGTTGATCTTGCGTGAGGCGCTGAACGGGGCGACCCGCTTCTCGGAGTTCCGGGACCGTCTGTCCGTGGCGAGCGATGTCCTCACCCAGCGGCTCGGAACCCTGGTGGACGGCGGAGTGCTGGACAAGCGCCCCTACCGCGAGGCGGGCGCCCGGTCACGGATGGCCTACCACCTGACGCCCGCGGGCCGTGAACTCATGGTGGTCTTCGGCGCACTGCAGCAGTGGGGCGACGCGCACTGCCCCCACCCGGACGGCCCGGCGGTCCGCCGGGGCAGCAGGACCAGCGGCCGCAACCTGCATGTCGCCTTCGTCGACGAGGACGGCACGGAGACGCCGCTCGACGACGTCGACCTGGCCGCGCCCGTCGACACGGACTCCCCACGACTCGCGGGGTAGCGCGGGGCGCCGGCCACAGGCGAAGCCCGCGGAGGACCGAGATCCGGCGGATCGCGGATCCGGCGCGTCGCCCTTGCAGAATTCCACCGACACACCCGCCCGCAGCGCCCGCCGGACGTATGTGTGCACGGCGAACCCGGTGACCCGGATCCGCGACGCCGGGACTCGACACATGCCGACACCTCGCCGAGGTGTGCCTCACCACACCCAGCTTCGACGCTTGACGTTGCCGGACCCCGGAGTAATGCTTGTCGCGTCAAGCAAATAGTTGCTTGCCAGGGACAGCCATACCCACATCTGGGAGAACCCATGGGCATCCTCGAGAACAAGGTCGCGCTCATCACCGGCACCGGCGGAGGTATGGGCCGCGTCGCGTCACTGATCTTCGCCAGGGAAGGCGCGAAGGTCATCGGCTGCGACATTCACGCGGAGGAGAACGAGGAGACGGTAGACCTCGTACGACGTGCCGGAGGTGAGATGACGGGCATCGCCCCCGTGGACCTCACCGACCCCGATCAGGTGCAGCAGATGGCCGACGCCGCCGCCCAGGCCTACGGCGGACTCGACGTGATCTACAACAACGCCGCCATGCAGCGCTTCGGTCCGATGCCGGACTTCTCCGTCGAGGACTGGCGGGCGACCGAGGCCGGCGAACTCGACATTCCCTTCTTCGTATCGAAGTTCACCTGGCCGCATCTGCTCCGGCGCGGTGGCGGTGTCATCATCAACGTCGCTTCGGAGGCCGGCATGATCGCCGGTTCCAACCCCCCGATGGTCGCGCACACCGCGGCCAACGCGGGCGTCATCGGAATGACGCGGCAGCTCGCACTGGAAGGCGCCCCTCACCGGATCCGCGCCGTCGCCATCAGCCCCGGCCCGGTCCTGACCCCGGCCAGCGACCGCGACCTCGGGGACAACCAGGCGCTTCGTGACGCCGTCACCAGCAAGACCCTCCTCAAGCGCTTCGCCCGGCCCGAGGAGATCGTCGAGTTGGCGGCGTTCCTCGCCTCGGACCGGGCGTCGTACATCACGGGCGCCAACTACGCGGTCGACGGGGGCGCGAGCGCCTGGTAGCGGCCGGGCCGCCCCTACGGCACGGATCTGTCGGCCCGTGCCTCGCTCACGCCCCGCATCGCCGCCGACGCTCGTTCGAACCGTCAGCCGGTGGACGCCGGCGAATACGTGGGGATGACCCGGTAGTTGCGGGCGGACGTGTAGGGGTCGCCCCAGTGCAGGCCGGGGACGTTCGCGACGAGGTCGGTGCAGTTCTCGTCCGCGTATGCCACCACGCCGGCGAAGGCGAAGTTGGCCACGGAGAGCGCCGGCTCGGGCAGCTTCGTGCACTCGGTGTCAGTTGCCTTGACAGGGAGCACGGTCCCGGTCAGATCCCTTCCGGTGTAGAAGTTGGCCTCGCCCCAGGGAAGTTCTACGGCAGCGGCCGGCTGCGCCAGGGCCGCGCCCACCAGCAGGGCGCTTCCGGAGAGGGCGACGGCGGCACCACCGAGAAACCTGCGCTTGCGCATGCTCGTTGCGTGCACTCCTTCGAGATACGTATGCGGAGGTGGTCACATCACGGTGTCCGACCGGACAGGGGGACACATCATCCAATTGCTTGACGAGTCAATGATATTGACATCCGACCATGTCGCGCTACTTCAGCACGAGTTGGGACTGCCACGGTCATGTGATGTTTCGTCAGGCCACGTGTGGGAAACCGGCTGGGCACGTACGACGAAGGGCGGGGCCGCCGGCCGCGGTCCCGCCCCTGTGGTGCGAGCGCCCGGCGTCAGCGCAGGCCGAAGACCCGGGTGAGCGTCTGCGTCACCCTGTCTCCGTCGTGACCCCGCGCGACGACCCGGAGGCTGAGGAACTGCGCGGCCTTGGGTGCGCGCAACGAGGTGCGCAAGCCCTCACCCCGTCCGTCATGGTCGAGGTCGGCACGCTGCCAGGTCTTCCCGTCGTCGTACGAGATGTCGACGGTCGGCCTGCCGACAGCGCTGCGCACGCCGGGGAGTCGCGAAGCGGTGACCGTCGGCTGCGCGTGCCGGCCGGCCCGGCACTGCCTACTGAGAGGCGGCCAGGGTCAGGGTCGCGGCCACCGCGACGAAGAAGAACAGCACCGGCGCCACGGCGGCGCCACGGGAGGCGGTGTCTCCGTAGTCGCCCCACTTCACGTGGTACGCGACAGCGCCGAGGAGCAGGACGGCGACGCCGATGGCGGCGGCGATGCCCAGCGGCTGCCACCAGATGCCCACCACGAGACCCACCGCGGCGGCCAGTTCGGCGAGGCCGATGAAGCGGACCAGTCCGGCGGTCAGCCCCTTCGCCATGAGGCCTTCCGGCACGTTGCCCTTCAGTTGTGCCTTGGGCGTGCCGGCGCCGAAGAGGACGAGAGCGAGAAGAACACTGAAAATGACAGCAGCGATGTACACGACGGTCCTTGTCGAGGAGTAAGAAAGCATGCGTGTGGGGATGTCCCGGCCGTCCCCAGCGCGATGCGAGGGCACGGCGACGGGGCGGCGTGCGGTCGGGGCGAAACGAAGGGCGCGAGCGGCCCGGTTCAGGTGCCGATGTTGCGCAGTGCCGCCGCGAGCTTGCGAAGGTCCAGGCCCGCCAGGTGGTCCAGGAAGTGGCGGCGGACGGAGGCCAGGTTGGTGGGCCAGGCTTGTTCCAGACGGGCGACGCCTGCATCGGTGAGAAGCGCGTTGAAGCTCCGGGCGTCCTGCGTCGACCTGACCCTCTCGATGAGCCCCTGGCTCTCCAGCCGGTTGGCCAGGCGCGTCACGCCGCTGATCGACATCTCGATCGCGGAGGCGAGGTCACTCATCCGCATCTGCCGGCCCGGCGCCTCGGAGAGATTCGACAGAGCCAGGTACTCGATGAGGGACAGACGTTGCTCCCGCAGCATGTCGGCGTCCACGGCCCGTGGCAAGGCGTAGATGACCCGACCGAGCGACCGCACGACAGCCTCCTCCTCCGCGGTGAGGGGCTTGAGCTCCTTCCCGGAGGGGTCCTGTTGCCGTGCGTCACGTGGCATGGCCTGATGTTACTTGACCCGCCAAGGATCCGGCCAGGCCGACGACGCGGGCAGTCACGGCCGGGCGGGTACCGCCGAGGGCGAATCTGGTCTTGGTCATGCGGAACCCTTCGTGAGGAGTGCCTCGGTGCGCGGCCCGAGATATACTTGTCGCAACAAGTAATTTAGGCCAAAGGAAGTTGTCTCGTCAAGTAAATCGGCTCGTGCGTCATGCCCCCGCCAGCGGCCGGATCCCGAGTCCCGGCGGATCCCGAGTCCTGGCGGGTCCACGCGGTCCGGTCGACAGCCGGAGAAGGAACGACTGAAGCGAGAAGATCCTGCGCCCACGCCGTTCGGTCACCGACACGGAGGGACGGCAGAGCTCGCCCGCGGCCCGCTCCGGAAGTCCGGCCGCCGGTCGGCCGGAGCAGTTTTCATCGTGCGAATGTGAGGTCAGCCCCCATGACACCAAGGGCCGAAACGGCCACGGACGCGGTGCGCCCGCTCACGGCGGAGGAGGAGGCGGTGGTCCGGTCCCTGCCGTGCCTCGTCTACGCCCTTCCGCGTGCGATCGACGCTGACATGACGCGTGAGCAACGACTGTCCAACACCGAGTACCTGACCATGATGCACCTCTCCGAAGCACCAGGTCGGCAGTTGCGCATGGGCGAACTCGCCCATGCCTGCGAGATGTCGCTCAGCGGCACCACGCGCGTCGTACAGCGACTGGAGAGCGAGGGGTTCATCCGGCGGGTGCGGTGCGACCGGGACGGCCGGAGTTGGCACGCCGCTCTCACCGACGCCGGCCTGGCCCGGCTGGAAGAGGCGTGGCCGACCAACCTCGCTGCCGTACGGCGGCACTTCCTCGACCACTTGGAGGGCATCGATCTCGCGAAGCTCGCCGCCGCCCTCCAGAAGGTCGCCGGATGAGACCGGCGGCCACCGTCCTGCGGCCGCAGGCCTCGTGAGCGGAACACACCCACCCACGGCCAAGGGCCGTTGCGACTGCGCCTCCCCCGGCCTCCGCCTGGAGGCGCCCCGGCCTGCGCGCGGGAACGGGACGTGCGGAACGGACCCAGCGCCCGACGTTCCTGCCGCATCGACCGTGGCTGTCGGTCACTCGGTCGCGCCGTGACACACCCCTCAGAGCGCTCGCCTGGAGGGCCGCGCAGGCCTGTGGTTATATTTGCTACGCGTAGCAATTATGTGCGCATGTCGCCGCACGGGGCCGGCGGATCGTGGCGCGCCTGAGGACGCCGCCCTCGGTACGGGCCGGTCCTCGGCCCGGCCGCGGGCGCGCCGACCGCCTCTTCTGTGAGGACCTGCGGGACCTGACGGCCGGACACACCGTCGCCATGGCCAAGGTCCGGTCCGTTGACCTGGTAGAGGAACCGGTCCGCACCGCGTGAACAGAGCACACATCCTGGAAAGGACGATCATGACTCCCCCCGTCACCCTCATCCGATCCGACCGTGCCTGGCCGGACAGTGTCCTTGCGGCAGCGGGGACCGGCCGGCACCGGGGCGGTCACGCCGACGAGGAGCGCTGCTTCCCCGGCAGCGACCTCACCGGACACGGACGGCACCGCAGAACGGCCCGCACTCCGCTGGTGCCACCAGCCGACTTCACCCGAAGCGGCGGCGACGCGGCCCATCGGACGCACACCTCGGACTGAGGCACCCCGTTCCTCCGGGGTGACGGGGGTCACCGCCCCTGGTATCCCCGGAACCCCTGTACCGGGACAGCGGGCGCGGCACCGTGCTCGGCCGAAGCCGGTGCCGGTGCGGTGCGCCGCCCCTCCCCCGGAGGTGAACGGCGAACAAGACGATCGACACGACAGACGGGATCAACACATGCAGTTCGGGATCTTCGGTGTGGGAGACGTGGCACGCGACCCTCTCTCCGGCCGCACACCCACGGAGCACGACCGCATCAAAGCACTGGTCGAGTACGCGAAACTGGCCGAAGACGTCGGCCTGGACGTCTTCGCCATCGGTGAGCACCACAACCCTCCGTTCATTCCGTCCTCGCCCACCACGCTGCTCGGATACATAGCGGCGCGGACGCGACGGATCCTGTTGTCCACGTCGACCACCCTCGTCACCACCAACGACCCGGTGAAGATCGCCGAGGACTACGCGACGCTGCAACACCTCGCGGACGGCCGGGTGGATCTCATGATGGGCCGCGGCAACACCGGTCCGGTCTACCCCTGGTTCGGCAAGGACATCCGCGACGGCATCGCCCTGGCGGTGGAGAACTACGCCCTGCTGCGCCGGCTGTGGCGCGAGGACGTCGTCGACTGGGAAGGGAAGTTCCGCACCCCTCTGCAGGGCTTCACCGCCACCCCGCGCCCCCTCGGCGGTGTGCCTCCCTTCGTGTGGCACGCCTCCATCCGCTCCCCGGAGATCGCCGAGCAGGCCGCCTACTACGGCGACGGCTTCTTCCACAACAACCTCTTCTGGCCCAAGGAGCATGTGCGGCGACTGGTCGATCTCTACCGGCGCCGCTTCGAGCACTACGGACACGGTCGGGCCGACCAGGCCGTCGTCGGGCTCGCCGCACACATCTTCGTGCGCCGGAGCTCGCAGGAGGCCGTCCGCGAGTTCCGGCCCTACTACGACAACTCCGTGTACGGCGGCGGCCCGTCCCTGGAGGAGACCATGGGCCGGACCGCGCTGATCGCCGGAAGTCCGCAGGAGGTGATCGAGCGCGTCCTGGCCTACCGCGAACACGCGGCCGGCGACTTTCAGCGCCAGCTGTTCAACGTGGACGGCATCGGAGTGCCGCACACGACCGTGCTCGAGCAGATCGAGTTCCTCGGCGAGATCGTGCCCGTCCTGCGCAAGGAGTTCGCCACGAACCGTCCCGCCCACGTTCCGGGGGCTCCCACGCACCCTTACCGGACCACGGAGGCACAGGACGGGCGGGACGAGGAGGGCCGGCGGTGAAACGCACACTCACCGTGGTCTCGGCCGGGCTGCGGCTGCCGTCCTCCACCCGGATGCTGGCCGACCGGCTCGCCCACGCGGCCGGGGAAGAGCTCGAACGGCGGGATTGCACGGTCGACGTGAACGTCATCGAGGTCCGCGACCATGCGCACGACCTGGTCAACCATCTGATGGCGGGCTACCCGTCCCCGGAACTGCGGCGGGCGTTCGAGGACGTCGCCGCGGCGGACGGCCTGATCACGGTCACACCCACCTTCACGGCTTCGTACAGCGGATTGTTCAAGACGTTCTTCGACTGCATCGAGGACACCGCGCTGGTGGACAAGCCGGTACTGATCGCGGCGACCGGCGGCACGGGACGGCACTCGCTGGTCCTGGAACACGCCCTGCGACCGATGTTCGCCTACTTGCGGGCCGTGGTCATGCCCACCGCGGTGTTCGCCGCGACGGAGGAATGGGGCGGCGGAGACGGCTCCCAGGGGCCCCTCCGCGAGCGGGTCGGGCGCGCGGCTCGCGAGCTCGCCGCCGAGGTCGAACGGCGGGAGACGCCGGCCCTCGACGATCCGTACGAGGACCCCGTGCCGTTCGAGCGGATGCTCGGCGGGGAGTGACACGAGGACCGCGGTCGGGCGCGGGGCGACGAGCAGCCGAGCCGACCGCTCCCGGCCACCGCGACAGGAACGAGGGCCTGTGCGTCGTGGGTCCGCGGGAAGCCGTGGGTCCGCGACGCACAGGCATGACGGATGCCGTGCGGCAGAAGCGGTGCGACGTGTCTCACGTCCGCGACCGCCACATTGGGTAGACAGGTCTGTCTAAGATGGGGTGGTCGCTGTCCCTCCGTCCGAGAGTGAGTCATGCAAGTCACTACCTCCCCCGCCACGGGCGCCCCGGTCAAGCGGTCCGCCGCGCATGCGGCGCCGCGACGCCGGGCACTGGGACCCACGGCCTCCCTGGGCCTGCTCGCCTCGATCGTCGTGTCGTTGCTGGCGGCCTCCAGCGCGCCGACCCCGCTGTATGCGCTCTACCAGCAGCAATGGGGTTTCTCACCGATTACCGTCACCGTCGTGTTCGGTGTGTACGCGGTGGCCGTGCTCGCCTCGCTCCTGGTGTTCGGAAAGGTCTCCGACCATGTCGGCCGGCGACCTGTGCTGCTGGCGGCTCTGATCGCGCAGGCACTGGCCATGGTGGTCTTCCTCACCGCCGGTGGCGTGGACGCCCTGCTGGCGGCCCGTGTCGTCCAGGGGCTGAGCACCGGTGCGGCGGTGGGCGCGCTCGGCGCCGGCATGCTCGACCTGGACGCCCGCCGAGGGGGCTTCCTGAACTCCTTCGCGCCCACGATCGGCACCGCGAGCGGCGCCCTGGTCTCCGGCCTGATCGTGCAGTACCTGCCGGCTCCCACCCGCCTCGTCTACATCGTGCTGCTCGCGGTGTTCGTGCTGCAGGCGCTGGCCGTGCTCGCGCTGAAGGAGACGGTGAGCCGCAAGCCCGGCGCTCTGGCCAGCATGGCCCCCGAGTTCAAGCTGCCGAAGTCCGCACGGGCTTCGGTGGCCATCGCCGCCCCGGTGATGTTCGCCGTGTGGGCGCTGACCGGTCTTTACGGAGCGCTGGGACCCGCCCTGACCCGGACTCTGGTGCACTCGACCTCCGTGGTGTGGGGAGGGCTGCCGCTGTTCGTGCTCGCCGGTTTCGCCGGCCTGTCCGTCATGGTGCTGCGCCGCACGGCGACGCGACGCGTCATGCTGATCGGCATCGGCAGCCTGGTCGGCGGTGTGGTGATCACCGTGGTGTCCATCGCCTCGGGGGCCGGCGGCACCGCTTCGGTGATCGGGTTCTTCGTGGGCGGCGCGATATCCGGATTCGGCTTCGGCAGCGGCTTCCAAGGCGGCATCCGGCTGGTCGTGCCCCAGGTGGAGGCGCACGAGCGAGCCGGCGTCCTCTCCCTGCTGTACGTCATCTGCTACGTGGGCCTGGGCGTGCCCGCCGTGATCGGCGGCGTCCTGGTCGTGCACGGCGGGGGCTTGGTCCAGACGGCCAGGGAGTACGGCGCCGCCGTCGTCGTCCTGGCGCTCGCGGCTCTGACCGGCCTGCTGCTGCACGGCCGGCGCGCGGAGCGGGTGGCCGTGATCCGGGGAGAGACGTCGTGCGCCGATCCGGCTCTCGCGCACAGCTCCCGGTCGTGACGGCCGGAAGGCGCACTACAATGGACAGACCTGTCTGAAGGGGTGATGGTCATGGCGACCCGGACCGCGGCCAGAACGTCCGCGCGCGAGCGCCTGCTCGAAGCGGCGAACGAACTCTTCTACAGCGAAGGTGTGCAGTCCGTCGGCATCGACCGTGTCATCGAACACGCGGGTGTCGCCAAGGCGTCCCTGTACAACACCTTCGGGAGCAAGGAGGCCCTTGTCTGCGCCTATCTCGACCTCCGTTACGCGCGATCACGCGACCGGATCACCCGCACCCTGACACGTTTCCGCACCCCCCGGGAGAAGATGCTCGGTGTCTTCGACGCGCTGGGCGAGGCGTTCACGGATCCCGAGTACAACGGCTGCGCGTTCGTGCGGGCCACCGCGGAGACACCGGAGGACAGTGCCGTCCGGCGCGCCGCGGACCAGTACCGCTTCTGGCTGCGCGACCTGTTCACGGAACTGGCCGCGGCGTCCGGCTACGCCGAACCGGAGGCACTGGCCCGTCAGCTGCACCTGCTGTACGACGGCGCGGGACAGTCGGCGCGCATGGACCGTGATCCCTCCGCCGCCACGACCGCCCGAGCCGCCGCTGCCGCGCTGCTCGACGCCGCTCCGCTCACGGACCGCACACCCACCGCGTGAGAAGGCGCTCGGGACCCGGACGGGGCGGTCCGGCCGGCACGGCCGGACCCTGTCCGGCGGCTCGCGGCGCGGGCGCGGGGCCCGCACGCCCTGCATACAGACACACCAGCCCCGGCTCACCTGCCGTGATCGGCGCGGCTACGCGCCCGCCCCCTGCTCCACCGGACGGACCCCGGCCCCAGCGCCGCCGTCGAACGCCTGCAGGAGTTCCTTCGTCGTCGTGATGCTGTGGGCGAAGGTGGGCCCGTTCAGCTCATGGGCCGAATGCATCATCTCCGGCTTGAAGGCGGCGGTGGCGTCCCGCACCAGGGTGACGTGGTAGCCCAGCTCCATGGCGAAGCGGCCCGTCGATTCGAGACAGGTGTTGGCGAGCAGCCCGATGAGGATCACATGCGTGACGCCGTGCTGTTTGAGCTGGAAATCCAGGTCCGTGTTGGCGAAGCCGCTCTGCGCCCAGTGCTCCTTGATGACCACGTCACGGTCGGCGGGCTGGAAGTCGGGATGGAACTCGCCGCCCCACGTCCCGTCGGCGAAGGTGTGGCGTTCCATGACACCGAGCTGGGTGGGGTTCGGGTGGGCCCAGTCCTCGTAGTCGCCCTGCCGCCAGCGGCGGTGGGGCACGAAGAAGAGGTGCAGGTTCTTCTCGCGTCCCCCGGCGACGACGGCACGCAGATGGTCGAGCAGCCCCACCTCGAGGGCGACGTGCCTCACCAAGGGCCACACCTTGCCGCCCTCGGAGAGGAAGTCGTTGTACGGGTCGACCAGGCAGATCGCCGTGCGGTGGGGGTCATACGTCTCAGTCATGGCAGCCCTCCGGCAAGTGCTGCGTACAGGACCCGGCTGTGCACGGGCGGGGGCGGACGACCACCCCGCCGTCCACGCGCTCGGCTTCGCGGGCGACCAGGCGCCCCGTTCCCGCTGCGGCGGCATGCGGTTCGCCCGGTGTCATGTCGTCCGCCTTCCGCCTCTCACAGCACTTTCTCGATCGTGACGGGCAGCGAACGGATGCGGCGGCCCGTGGCGTGGAACACCGCGTTGGCGATCGCGGGAGCGATGCCGACCAGGCCGACCTCCCCGATGCCCTTGGTGCCGATCGGGTTGGCGGGATCGGGGGAACCCACGAAGGCGACCTGCATCTCCGGGACATCGGCGTTGACGGGCACCAGATAGTCACCGAGCGTGGCGTTGGCGACGCGGCCCGACGGCGCATCGCTGACGGTCTCCTCGAGCAACGCCATGCCGATGCCGCCCACGGTGCCGCCGATGATCTGGCTCACCGACGTCTTCTCGTTGAGGATGCGGCCGCCGTCGACGACCGAGACCGCGCGGGCCACCCGCAACCGCCCGAGTTCACGGTCCACGTGCACCTCGACGTACTTGGCCCCGAACGCCCCCGCCGGCGCCATGCCCAGTTCCTTCGCCTGCTTGGGGACGCTCTCGCCCTCCGCGGTCAGCTCCGCCAGGCCGTGCCGCGTGAGGATGTCGCCGTACGACTCCCCACGGGCCGGGTCGTCGCCCCGGTGGATGACACCCCGGTCGACCTCCACATCGTCGACCGAGCACCCGCGCAACGGCGAGTCGGCGTCGTCCGCGACCAGCGCCAGGAAGTCGGCGATGAGCCGGCGGCACGCCTCGTACACCGCGCTGCCGACGGAACTGGTCAGTCCGGAGCCCCCTGTCTGCGGGGCGCGGGGCATCGACGAGTCGCCCAGGCCGAACGTGACCCGGTCGACGTCCAGTCCCAGCAGCTCGGCGGACAACTGGGAGAAGACGGTGTACGCGCCGTTGCCGATCTCCGTACCGGCGCTGCACACGTAGGCGGTCTCGTCCCGCCGCACCGTCGCGCGTGCGCCGCAGCGGGCCCGGAACCACGGGTATGCGACGGCTGCCAGACCGTAGCCGATCAGCACGTCGCCCTGGCACATCGAGCCGGGCTCCGGGGTCCGCCGCGACCATCCGAAGAGTTCCGCGCCGTGCAGGAGGCACTCCTTCATGGCGCGGCTGCTCCAGGGCAGCCCCAGCTGCGGATGCACGGTGGCGTCGTTGCGCAGGCGCAGAGCCAGCGGATCCATGCCGAGTGCGTAGGCCAGTTCGTCCATGGCGCATTCCAGCGCGTAATTGCCTGTCGCCGTTCCCGGCGCCCTCATCGAGTTGGGCACCGGGATGTTCAGCCGGGCCTGGATGTCTCTCGTGGAGGCGTTGGGGCAGGAGTAGGCGGCGGCGGACACGGCTGCCGTGGGCTCGAAGTTGTCGTCGTCGATCGCCGTGGCCGTCAGCGCCTCGTGGTCGACGGCGAGCAGTCGCCCGTCCCGCCTCGCGCCGAGACGAACTCTCTGCCGCCCCTTGGGCCGGTGCCCGACGGCCGTGAACATCTGCGGCCGGGTGAGGACCAGTTTGACCGGCCGGCCGGTCTTCCGTGCGGCCAGCGCCGCCAGAACGACGTGCGGCCAGACCCGCAGACCGGCGCCGAATCCTCCGCCCACGTAGGGCGCCGACACCCGGACGCGGTCCTCCGGGATGCCGAAGGCCGCGGCCAGGGACGTCTGGTCCAGGGAAACCCATTGAGTCGAGTTGTCGACCAGCAGGGTGTCCCCTTGCCACCGGGCCACGGTGGTCAGGAGCCCCATCGGGTTGTTCGTGTTGTCGCACGTGAGATAGGTCTGGTCGACCACCACGTCGGCGGAGGCCAGCGCCCGGGAGACGTCGCCCCGTTCCGCGTCCCGGCCCCAGGGATTCGTCCTGTGCGTCGCGCGAGGGTCGTCCACCTCCAGGACGGTCGGCGCCGGCTCATAGTCCACCCGGATCAGACCGGCCGCCTCGGTGGCCTCCTCGAAGGTCTCCGCCACGACCACGGCCACGTGCTGGCCGTAGTGGAATATCATCTCGTCCTGGAGCGGAGCGGGTGGCGAGACACCCAGAGGCGTGTCAGGGGCCCGCTGGAGCGGACCGGCGTTCAGATGCGTGATGACGCCGATGACCCCGGGGGCCCGCTCGGCTGCCCCGGTGTCGAGGCCCCTGATCCGGCCGGCACCCACCGTGCTGCTCAGGAGGACGGCGTGGGCCATGCCGGGGTAGCAGAAGTCGTTGGGGTACGGCGCCCTGCCGGACACTTTCAGCTGCCCCTCGACGCGGTTGCGGCCGCTGCCGAGGAGGGGAGGGCGGAAGAGCGTCGTCATGAGCTGACTCCTGTGACGGTTCGCAGCGCGCGCACCAGGGTGCGTTGCGCGAGGGGCACCTTGAACCCGTTCAGCGGCCGGGGCTCGGCCCCGGCCAGCGCCGCCTGCGCCGCGGCCCGGAACACCTCGGTGCGTGCCGTGGCTCCCGTCAGCACGTGCTCCGCCTCGAGCGCCCGCCAGGGGACCGTGGCCACTCCTCCCAGGGCCACCCGGGCCGAGTGGATGACGTCGCCGTCGAGTACCACGGCCACCGCTGCCGAGGCGAGCGCGAACTCGTAGCTCATGCGGTCGCGCACCTTGAGGTAGTCGGAGCGGGCCCCCACCGGCAGAAGCGGCACCTCGACGGCGGTGATCAGCTCACCGGGGCGCAGGGCGTTCTCCAGGTGCGGCGTGTCCGACGGGGTCCGGTAGAAGCGGGTGACCGGGACCGTACGGCCACCGTCCACGTGCCTGGTGTGGACGACGGCGTCCATGGCGATCAGCGCGACCGCGAGGTCGGAGGCGTGGGTGGCGATGCAGTGCTCGCTCGTCCCGAGTACGGCGCTCGTACGGTGGAATCCCGTGATCGCCGCGCACCCGGTCCCCGGCGCGCGCTTGTTGCACTGCGCCACGGTGTCGTCGCGGAAATACCTGCACCGTGTGCGCTGGAGGAGATTGCCGCCGATGGTGGCCATGTTGCGCAGCTGGACCGAGGCGCTGCGCAGCAGGGCTTCCCGTACGAAGGGCAGGCGCTGCGCGACGACCGGATGAGCCGCGAGTTCCTCCATCGTGGTCAGAGAGCCGATGAAGAGGTTCTCGCCCCTTCGCTCGATCTCGTGCAGCGGGAGGCGGGTGATGTCGATCAAGCGGCTGGGGCGCAGTACGCCGTCCTTCATCAGATCGAGCTGGGTCGTCCCGCCGGCGAGGTAGGCGGCGGAACCGTCGGCCCCCGCTTCGGCCAGCGCTGTGGGGATGTCGTCGGTCCACGTGTACTCAAACGGCCGGACCATGACCACCAGCCACCTCCTGTATGGCGGAGACGATGTTCTGGTACGCGCCGCAGCGGCAGATGTTCCCGCTCATGTACTCGCGGATCTCCGCTGCGGATCCCGTCCTGCGCTCGGCCATCAGCGCGAGAGCGGACACGATCTGTCCGGGGGTGCAGTAGCCGCACTGGAAGGCGTCGTGCCTGAGGAACGCGTCCTGCAGCGGATGCGGCGTCGCGCCGTCGCCGATCCCCTCGATGGTGGTGACCTCGCGGTCATGGCACTGCGCCGCGAGAGTCAGGCAGGACAGGACGCGTCTGCGGTTCACGTGAACGGTGCACGCACCGCAGGTGCCGGCGTCGCAGCCCTTCTTGGTACCGGTGAGGCCCAGCCTGTCCCGCAGGGCGTCCAGCAGGGTCGTGCGTGTGTCGATGTCTACCGGATGCTCTTGCCCGTTCACGCGGAGTGTGAAGTGTGCCTGCCGGACGACCTCTCCGTCGCGTGGCTCCACTCGAGAAGTCATGACGGTCCTGCCTTGTGCGCCCCCCTGCGAGTGCCTGCGCCGGCAGGGGATCGACCCGGTCCCTTGCCGGCGCGTGTGCGCTACGAAAAGCCCGCGCTCCACCGGTACGCCAAGTTCTGAACACCATACGGGTCCCCGAGCATGTCGGCACCCGGAAGCCTCGGGGCCCGTCGCCGGCTGCGGGACGACCGGGTGCGGGCCGTGGTCAGGCCAGCCTGTTCCAGACGAGGACGGCCGTGCGCTCGGCACCCCAGATGCGGGTGGGAGTGGCCACGCTGAGCTGCAGGAACGACCCGGCGAACTGCACCTTCCGAACCTGGGACCGGCCGATCCAGTTCGGGAAGAGGCTGGTCGTGACGTGGTGCTCCACCGTGTCGGCATCGACCACCTCGTACGGGCCGCCGTAGGCGACGTAGCCGACCGCCGCCAGGGCGAGTTCGTCGCTCGCCGCGTCCTCCAGGCGCCCCGAGCTCAGGTGCGGCCGGTCATCTCGCCCGAGCTGAGCGGACATGTATCCCTCGGGGGTGTAGATGATCAGGCCGTACGGGGCCGGCCCGAGCGGCTGGACGACCTCTCCGCCGGCGTCGGCGGCGGTGTACGACACGAGTTGCCAGGCGCCGAGCAGCCTCATGCGGACCTCGTTGCGGGCCTTGGACTCGTTGCTGTCGGCTGCCAGGTCGGTGACGGTCACGGAAGGATTCCTTTCTTCTCGCCGATGCCCCGGCCCCGCCCGGCGAGCGGACGGGGCCGGGGCGATCCGGTCAGTCCTGGGTGAGTTCGCCGTCGACGACCCGCCACAGGTGCAGCGGGTTGGCCTCGCGCAGCGGCTCCGGCAGCAGCTCGTCGGGGAAGTTCTGGTACGTGACCGGCCGCACGAAGCGCTCGATGGCGCCCATGCCCACGGAGGTGAACCGGCTGTCGGACGTGGCCGGGAACGGGCCGCCGTGCGTGGAGGCGTAGGAGACCTCCTGCGGTATCGAGAAGGCGTTGAACACGATGCGGCCCGTGCGGCGCTCCAGGATCGGCAGCAGCTGCTCGGCGGTGGCGCGATCGGCCGCCTCCGCGTGCAGGGTGGCCGACAGCTGTCCACGGAAGGCCCGCGCGGCCTCGATCAACTGCTCCGGCCCGGTCAGCCTGACGAGCAGGACGGCGGGTCCGAAGACCTCCTCGCGCAGCGCGGGTTCGGCCAGCAGCCGCTCCCCGCTGACCTCGTACAGCAGGGACTGGCCGTCGCAGGCGGCGGCCGGGGCCGGCCCCGCGGCGACGCGGGTCGCGCCGCCGTTCTCCAGGCGCTGCGCGCCTCGGGTGTACGCGTCGTGGATGCCGGGCGTGAGCATGGTCCGCGCGCTCACCTTCTCGATCTCGGCGCCCGCCGCGCCGCGCAGTTCGCCGAAGCCGGGACCGTCGACGGCGAGGAGGACGGCGGGCTTCAGGCAGGCCTGTCCGACGTTGTACATGGCGCGCTGCACGAGGCCGGCGCCGATCTCCGCGCCACGCGCCGCGAGAGCGCCGGGCAGGACGAACGTGGGGTTGACGCTGGTCATCTCGGTGAACACGGGGATCGGGTCCGGGCGCTGCTGGGCCCGGCGGTAGAGGGCCATGCCGCCGGCCTCGGATCCGGTGAAGGTGACCGCCCGTACCAGGGGGTGGTCCACGAGTGCCTCACCGATCTCGTTGCCCGCGCCACGCAGGAGGGAGAAGACGCCTTCGTGCAGCCCCGCCTCGGCTACGGCCTCCTGGATGACCCTGCCCTCGATCTCGGAGGCGCCCGGGTGAGCGTTGTGGGCCTTGACGATGACGGGGCATCCGGCCGCCAGGGCGGAAGCGGTGTCGCCGCCCGCCACCGAGTAGGAGATCGGGAAGTTGCTCGCGCCGAAGACCACCACGGGGCCGAGGGCCACCTTCTGCAGCCGGTGGTCCAGGCGCGGCGCGGGCTGCCGCTCCGGCTGTGCCGGATCGATGGTCGTCTGCAGGAACCGGCCCTGCCGGACGACGGTGGCGAACTTGCGGAAGACACCGGCGGAACGGACGGCCTCACCCTCGAACTGGGCTGCGGGCAGGCCTGTTTCCAGGGCCAGACGTGCGGCCAGTTCGTCCTTGGCCGCCTCGAGCTTGTCGGCGATGAGATCGAGGAACGCCGCCCGCTCGGCGAGCCCGGTGTGGCTGTAGCTGTCGAACGCCTCGTCGGCGAGGCGGACCGCACGGTCGACCTCGGACGCGCCGCCGAAGGCGAACTCCGGCTCGGCGAACTCTGCGGTGGCGGGGTCGAACGCCTTCATGGTTCCCGCGGTCGCGGGCACCCGGGACGCCCCGATCAGCAGGTCTCCGGTGAGGGTGGTCATGCGCGTGCTCCCTTGAAAGCGGTGGTGAGCTCTTCGGTGGTCGTGATGGCGTGGGCGTAGGTGGGCCCGTTCAGCTCGTGCGCCGCGCGCATCATCTCGGGGAGATACGCCGCGGTGGCGTCGCGCACCAGCGTCACGTGGTAGCCGAGCTCCATGGCGAAACGGCCGGTGGACTCGATGCAGGTGTTCGCCAGCAGGCCCACGAGCACGACGTGGCTGATGCCGTGCTGCTTGAGCCGGAAGTCCAGATCCGTGTTGGCGAACCCGCTCTGCGCCCAGTGCTCCTGGACGACGGCCTCGCCCGGTTGCGGCTGGAAGTCCGGGTGGAACTCGCCGCCCCAGGTGCCGCGGGCGAAGCTGTGGCGTTCCATGATGCCGAGCTGGGTCGGGTTGGGGTGCTCCCATGTCTCGTAGTCACCCGGCTCCCAACGGCGGTGCGGGACGAACACCACTCGGACGCCGCTCTCGCGGGCGGAGGCGACCACGCGGCGCAGGTGCTCCAGCAGCCCCACCTCCCGCGCCACCGGCTCCAGACGCGGCCAGATCTTGCCGCCCTCCGAGAGGAAGTCGTTGAAGGGGTCGACCAGCAAGACGGCCGTGCGCCGGGGGTCGTAGGTCGTGGTGGTCACGGTTCTGCTCCGATCTGGATGATGAGCAACATCCTGATTTCAGATTACGGTCGTCATCCTGAAAGTCAAATGACGGATGGGGAAATCCCGTTTCCCAGGGAGTCGACGTATGATGTATGTCATCCAGTTGTACGGTGGCCGCACTGCGCCACCCCCACGAACGGCAGGTCGAGATGGGCCATTCGCAGGCGGAGAAGGCGGCGACCCGCGAACGGGTGCTGCGGATCGCCTCACGCAAGATCCGTGCCGAGGGCGTGACCCGCCCCGGCGTCGCGGAGCTCATGAACGAGGCGGGACTGACCCACGGCGGTTTCTACAAACACTTCCGGTCGCGGGACGATCTGATCCTCCAGGCCGCGGCGTTCGCCCTCGCGGAAGGCACCGCGAAGATGGAGCGGTCCGCACGGAAGAACGAGGACGACCCGCGAGCGGGCCTCATCGACGCCTACCTCGCCAAGCGGCATCGGGACGCACCGGCCACGGGTTGCGCGCTGGTCTCCCTCGGTGCCGCCGCCGGTCGCGGCGACCAGCATTTCAAGCAGGCGTACGAGAAGCAGGTCCGCACCTACCTGGACCTGATCGCCGGCCTGGACGGCGACGCCGAGGACGCCCGGGCGGAGGCGATGGTCACGCTCAGCGCCCTGGTCGGCGCCGTGCTCATGTCCCGGGCGGTGGAGGACCGGCAGTTCTCCGACGAACTCCTGGAGACGGTCACCGCCCAGCTGGCGCGACGCTCATCCCGCGACACCTCTCCGGCCACCTGACACGTGTTCCGGCCTCAGGCCGGAACGTACGGGCCCCCTGCATCGCACACCGGCGCACGGTGTGCGATGCAGGGGGCCTTCGCGCAGGGCGGCGGCCGCGCCGTCGCGGTTGATGTCGGCGTCCTCGATGCATCCCCGTAGGGCCCACCTGGATCGGGGTGAGCGGCAGTCCGCACTCCGTGCTGCGTGCCGCCCGCCACGGACTTCAAGTACGACATCATGCACCTGCCGCGCCGGACCCGCGCCCGCACCATCGAACTGCTGGGCCACGAAGTCGCCCCGCGCGTACGGGAACTGCTCACCAAGGAGTCCACCCATGTCTGATCCCGTGTTCGGTCTGGACACGTTCGGTGAAGTGCCCGAGGACGACTCCGGCGTCCTCGTCTCCCACGCGCGGGCGATCCGGCAGCTCGTCGACGAGGCCGTGTTCGCGGACGACCTCGGCGTGGACGTCCTCGCGCTCGGCGAGCACCACCGCCCCGAATACGCCGTCTCCACCCCCGAGACCGTGCTGGCCGGCATCGCCACCCGCACCCGACGCATCCGGCTCTCCTCCGGTGTGACCGTCCTGAGCTCGGACGATCCCGTCCGGGTGTACCAGCGCTTCGCGACGGTCGACGCGCTTTCCGGCGGCCGGGCCGAGGTCATCCTCGGCCGCGGCTCCTCCACGGAGTCGTTCCCCTTGTTCGGCTACGACCTGAGCGACTACGACACGCTGGTCGAGGAGAAGCTCGACCTCTTCGTCCGGCTGCTGGAGGAGAAGCCGGTCACCTGGAAGGGCACCGTGCGGGCCCCTCTGCACAACGCCGAGGTCTTTCCCACCACCGAGTCCGGACGCCTGACCACGTGGGTCGGTGTCGGCGGCTCACCCCAGTCGGTGATCCGCACGGCCCACTACGGACTTCCGCTCATGCTGGCCGTGATCAGCGGCTCGGCCGGGCGTTTCGCCCCCTACGTCGACCTCTACCGGCGCGCGGCGGGGCAGTTCGTCCCCGCGTCGGAGCGCGGCCGGGCGGTCGTCGCGGCCCGGTCCGCCGCCGCGGCCGCACCCGCCGGGGCGGCCCACTGATCGTCCGGTACGGAGTCGCGGTCCCTCCCCGGCCGGGAGACGGGCCGGATGCGGCGCGGTGGAAGGGCTGCGGACCGACTTGCCGCACCGTGACGCCGGGCGTGGAATGAGTGAAAAGCTCCTCACATCCCCGGCTCAGCGCAGGTGAGCCGATTCCCCGCCACACCCGTGTTCGCGCGCTGTTGGGCGGCCAGGAGGTAGTTGCCATGGCGAAAGTCCTCTTCATCGTGAGCGGCGCGACGTACTGGGTGCTCAAGGACGGCTCCAGGTACGCGACGGGTTACTGGGCCGAAGAGTTCGCGCTGCCGTACAAGAAGATCACGGAGGCCGGTCACGAGGTCGTGGTCGCAACCCCCGGCGGCGCCGTCCCGAACGTCGACATGATGAGCCTGCGTCCCTCCATGGCGGGCGGTGAGGAGGGAGCCCTGGAACTGGAGGGCATCATCCGCTCCGCCGAGGTGCTGCGGCGTCCGCTCAAGCTGTCGGACGTCCGCCTGGAGGACTATGACGCCGTCTATCTGCCCGGTGGTCACGGCCCGATGGCGGACCTGGCGTTCGACGCCGATGCCGGCCGCCTGCTGACGGCGCAGCTCGCTTCGGGCAAGCCACTGGCCATCGTGTGCCATGCGCCTGCGGCGATCCTCTCCACGCGGATCCACGGCGAGTCACCCTTCAAGGGCTACCGGGTCACCTGTTTCACCGACGAGGAGGAAGAGGCCGTCGGACTGGCTCCCAGGGCGCCATGGCTGTTGGAGACCGAGCTCAAGGACAAGGTCGGCATCGACTTCAGCCGCGGCCCGATCTGGGAGCCGTACATGGTGGAGGACCGGAACCTGATCACCGGGCAGAACCCTCATTCAGCGGCCGTTCTCGCGGACCGGCTGTTCGAAGTCGTCAAGTGACCGACCGCCGCCGGTCGCCGCCCAGCCGTCCGCGCCGGCCGTCAGAAGTGGCCCACGCGGACGGACCGTTACAGGCTTCGGCGGCACGCGCCGCCCGTCCGAGGTGGTGGGAGACGGACGGCACGGGTGCGCGCCGTGACCGGCCAAGGCTCCACTCGCGGGCTGGTACACGGTCCGGCCGGTCAGTAGCGGGCGCCGACGGGTGCCGGGACGGCGTCGAGGTCGGCAAGGTCGTCGGGAGACAGCCGGAGGTCCGCGGCGGCCGCGTTGTCGGCGAGGTACCTCGGTGTCTTGGTGCCGGGGATCGGCACGATGTGCGGGCCCTGGGCGACCAGCCAGGCCAGGGCCACCTGTGCCGGGGTGGCGCCGATCCGGTCGGCGACACCGCGGACCCCGGCCGCGATGTCGAGATTGGCTCGCAGGTTGTCCTGCTGGAAACGCGGCAGACGTCGCCGCTGGTCCTTGTCCGGCAGTTCGTCGAAGGAGGCGAAGCGGCCGGCGAGGAAGCCACGGCCCAGAGGCGAGTACGACAGCAACCCGATGCCCCGCTGGACGCAGTAGGGCAGGACCTCGGCCTGGACGTCGCGGGTCCACAAGGAGAACTCGGACTGCGCGGTGGTGACCGGGCGCACGGCCTCGGCGCGCCGGATCTGCTCGACGTCGACCTCGGACAGGCCCAGGTAGCGCGCCCTGCCGGCCGTGACGGCCTCCGCCAGGGCACCCCAGGTCTCCTCGATCGGGACCTCGGGGTCGACGCGGTGGAGCTGGTAGAGGTCGACATGGTCGGTGCCCAGGCGGCGCAGACCGGCGTCGATGGCCGCACGCACGTGCTGGGGCCTCCCGTGCGGCCTGACCAGTGGAGAACCACCGGCGTCGGCGGTAGCGTCGATTGCCTCCAATCCGACCTTGGTGGCGATCACCGCACGGTCGCGGCGGCCGGCCAGAGCCCGGCCCACGAGTTCCTCGTTGGGGTAGGGGCCGTAGACGTCGGACATACTCGCCGCCAACCCCGGCGGGCTACAGCTCTACGCCGGCATCGACGACTGGCCGGCGAGGCAGCGCAAGCTCGCCCGCTACTACTTCCTCCACCCCGCCGCCCGCGATGTGTTCCCCGAGTGGGACACCCGGATCCGCGGCTGCGTCGCACGGCTTCGAGCCCTGGCGGGCACCGACCCCGATGCCCCCGACCTCGCCCGGCTCGTCGGCGAGTTGCTGCTGAAGAGCGCCGACTTCGCCCGCCTGTGGGAGCGCTACGACGTCAGGCCCCACCGCCCCGGCACCAAGCACTTCCACCACCCGAAGGTCGGCGGCCTGACCCTCGGCTACCAGTCGATGCAGCTCGACGGCACTCCCGGACACCGGCTCGTCGCCTACTACGCCGAGGCGGGGAGCGCGGACCACGACGCCATGGTCCTCCTCGACATGCTCGGCACCCAGAGCACTGCCGGGTCCGCCGACCACGCCGCTGACGGAGACCGACGCGACCCGACCCGTTAGGTGCCCTCCCGTGGAAAAGCCCGAGGACGGGCCCGTCCGTGTCCGCCACCTGCGGTAGGAGCCCGAACCTCTCAGTGGAGAGAAAGCACGTCATGGAAAGACCTCGATGGGTGGCGCATGGTGACCTCAACGGCGTGACAACACCTGCCTCCCAAGTGCCGGGAAGCCCGTCGCGCCGGGGTCGCCTCCCGCCGCCGCGCGGGCCGGCGAACACGGACCGCGGCCGTCGCGCCGTTCTTCATGGGAAGGAGCAGGAGATCCCCGATGGCTTCATCGCTCACCGATCTCGGACTCGAGACGCCGGTTCTGGCGGCACCGATGGCAGGCAGTCCGACCACGCCCGAACTGGTCGTCGCGGCGGCCGGTGCCGGCGGCCTCGGCTTCATCGCCGCCGGCTACAAGACCGCTGAGGCGCTGCGCGGACAGATCGCCCGCGTCCGCTCCGCGGGCGTCGGCTTCGGGGTGAACCTGTTCACTCCGAACCGCGTACCGGTGGATCCCGGGGCCTTCCGGGCCTTCGCCGACGCGATCGCACCGGAGTTCCGCTCCTACGGTCTGGACCCTGCGCACACCCGGCCCGTCGAGGACGACGACCACTGGGCGGACAAGCTCGATCTTCTGCTCTCCTCCCCCGTACCGGTCGTCAGCTTCACCTTCGGCCTTCCGGAGGCCTCGGTCGTCACCGCCTTCCGGAGGGTCGGAACACTCGTGGTCCAGACGGTCACCTCGCCGGTGGAGGCGCGCGCGGCCGCGGAAGCGGGCGTCGACGTACTGGCCGTACAGGCTTCGGCCGCGGGCGGCCACTCGGGCACGTGGACCCCGCAGCGCACGCCGCCCGCCGTGCCCCTGCCCGACCTGCTGCAGGCGGTGCGCAAGGAGGTGTCCGTGCCGCTCGTCGCCGCGGGCGGCATCGGCACACCGCACGCCGTGGCCGAGGCGCTCGCGGCCGGGGCCTCCGCGGTCATGGTGGACACCGTCCTGCTGCGCGCCGACGAAGCCGGGACGTCGGAGCCGTACCGGAAGGCGCTTGCCGACCCGCAAGGCCGTGGGACCGTGGTGACGCGGGCGTTCACCGGCCGCCCGGCACGCGCACTGGGCAACGACTTCACCGACCGGTTCAGCGCCCTGGCCCCGGACGGTTACCCCGCCCTGCACCACCTGACGAGCCCGCTGCGCAGCGCCGCGGCGGCGGCCGGCGATCCGGAGCGGATCAATCTGTGGGCGGGGACGGGCCATCGTCACGCGACGGCGGAGCCAGCCGCTCGGATCCTGCAGAACCTGGCCTGCCTGGTGTGAGGGACGCAGAGCCTCGGCGCGCACCCCCGGAGCCGAGCGCCTCCGCCGACAGGGCGTCCTCTCGGCACACGTACCATGATCCCGTGGAACTGCGCCAGTTGCGGTATTTCCTCGCGGTCGCCGAGGAGCTGAACTTCGGCCGCGCCGCGAGCCGGCTCCTGATCGCCGGGCCGTCCTTGTCCCAGCAGATCAAGGCGCTGGAACGCGATCTCGGGGTGCGACTGTTCGACCGGGATCGCCGCTCGGTCAGCCTGACACCGGCCGGAGCCGCGCTCCTCCCGCGTACGCGTGCGCTGGTGGACAGCGCCGACGAGCTGCGTTCCCTCGCGGCGAGGATCGCCGGTTCCGAGCCGGTCCGGCTCGGCCACGTCAGCTGGCTGCCCCCGGACCTCACCGCGCGGACCTCGGCCGTGGCACGTGTACATGTCGACGCCTGGGTCGCTCCTTCGCACACACAGGCCGCCCGGGTCGCGGACGGCAGCCTCGACCTCGCGGTGTGCTGGATCCGCCGGGAGGACCTGGCCGCACGGCGGCTCGACTCCCGGCTCCTCGGCGCCGATCGACTGTACGCGGTCTGCGCCGGCCATGACGCCTCCGCCGTCCGTGCCCAGGACATCGCGGTGCTGCTGGACGACGACGCCACTGCCTGGCCTTCCTGGAACGCCTACGCGGAGCGACTGGTTCGGGACACAGGCGCCCGTGCGGTGCACATTTCCGACGGCGGCGTCACCGGGCCGGCGTTCTTCGACCATGTGCGCCGATCGGCCCGACCGATCCTCAACTCGCCGAAGTCTCAGACCACCCCGCTCCCGCCCGATCTGGTCGCACGCCCCGTGGTGGACCCGCAGGTCTACTGGACCTGGTCCCTGGTATGGCGGCGCGACGAGACCCGCACCGCCGTCCTGAGCACGGTCGACGCGCTGACGGACCACCTCGCGGACCTGGGCATCCATGCCCCCGAGGCGTGGCTGCCCGAGGACGACCCGAACAAGCGGTAGGCATCTGCTGGGCTGCGCCGCCCGCCGGTGACCGACCCCGGGTGCGCCGCCATCACAGGGTCCGCCCGCACGGCACGACGCAGGAACCTTCGCCCCTGATGGTTCCGCACATCGACGTCTTCCGGATGCTCGGGCGGGCGGAACGCCGTCCGGTGCGCCGGACACATCCCTGACACACCCACCCACAAGGAGCAGCGGTGACCACCCTCCCTCCCCCACGTGTCGGCCTCGGCACCTTTCCCACCCCTGTCGAGCCGCTCCCCCGTCTGGCCACCGCCATCGGCCTGCACCCCGATGACCTGTGGGTCAAGCGGGACGATCTGACCGGACTCGGCGGCGGCGGAAACAAGATCCGCAAGCTCGAATGGACCGTGGGGGCCGCCCGTGCCGAGGGGGCCGACACGCTGGTGACCACGGGTGCCGCGCAGAGCAACCATGCTCGCCTGACCGCCGCGGCGGCCGCCCGTCTGGGCCTTGAGTGCGTGCTGGTCTTCCCGGGGTCCGCACGCACGTCGCACTCGGGCAACCTGGTGCTCGACGGTCTGCTGGGTGCGCGTGTCGTCTGGGCCGGCGACGTCGACGCCGCCGCTCTGTCGGAGGAGGCGGCCGTCGTCGCCGAACAGCTGCGCCGTGCGGGGAAGCGGCCCGCCTTGATTCCGTTCGGGGGCTCGAGCACCCTCGGCGCGCGCGGATACCTGCGATGCGCCGAGGAGCTCGAGGCCGAGGTGCCCGGGCTGCGGCACACCGTGGTGGCCGCGGGCTCCGGCGGCACGATGGCGGGACTCGTGGCGGGTCTCGGAGCGGACCGCGTGCTGGGGGTGGACACCGGGGCCCGTACGGGGATCGCGGACGCGGTGTGCGCGTTCGCCGCCCCGCTGGCCTCGGCGGACCTCACCCCCGAGCTGCTCAGGATTCGTCACGACCACATCGGTGAGGGGTACGGCGTGTTCACCGACGAGGTGGCTGCCGCCCTGTCGCTCGCCGCGCGGACCGAGGGGCTCATCCTCGATCCCGTCTACACCGGCCGCGCGATGGCGGGGCTCGTCTCCGCCGTGCGCGACGGGAACATCAGGCCCGGGGAGAAGACCGTGTTCCTCCACACCGGAGGGCTGCCGGGGCTGTTCGGCCACCAGGACGCCGTGGCGTTCGCGGAGGGACGCGTCAGCGGCCAGTAGGGGCTTCTCGGTACGACCGGCACCGGGGCAGGGCGTCTCTGTCGCCGGCGATGCGGTCCGATCGGGCCCCTTGTGGGACGACTGACACGACACTGTCGGCCACACATGCTGCCGCAGCCCTCGGCCCGCCTGGTGCTCCCGTCGTGCCTGGCTCCCGGAAAGGGTTCCGGCCGCTTGTGGAGGGAGGCGCACCGAACCGGACGGCGACCGTCGCGAGCCGATGGTGGGCGCCGGACGGCGAGTGGTGTGACACCAGCCGACGGTGCAGGATTGGAGCCGGACCAGCCGGCAGATGATTGCTCGTCGCCTGAACGCGAGAAACGGGGCAGATCCCCTCCCGACACCACCTCTTCGCGCTGGAGGCAGTTCTCTCGTGACCAGCACCGAACCAGTGCCAGGCCGGAATCGCAGCGGCGGCCCTGTGATTGGCGGCGCGGATCTCGCGGAGGTGCTCCACAGCGCCGTCCGGAGGGCCATGCACCGGTTGAACGCCGTCACGGCGGCGGTCTACCTGCTCGACGAACGCCGTGGCGAACTCCGGCTGGCCCTGGCCGCCGGAAGTCCGCCGTCGCTCTTCACCTTCGCCGGACGGATGATGCTGGGCGCACCCCGTGCCACGGTGCGCGCCGTCGAGTCGGGGACCACGGCCGTTCTCGTCGACCCGGATCCCGCCGAGCCGGACCAGAAACATGTCAAGCCCTATCCGTACATAGCGATGTCAGCGCCGGTCATCGCCGGTGACCGGCGCTTCGGTGCCCTGACCGTGCTGCGCTCGGAGGACCTCGGCACCTTCTCGACCACCGAGCAGGACGGTCTCAGGGACATCGGCGACGAACTGGCAGCCGCCCTCGCCGCGCTCGTCGAGGACGGCGTCACGGTGGCGGCAGGCCCGACGCCCCTGTTGATCCCCCCGGAGTCCCGCATCGACACGAGCGTGTGCACGCCCGGCTGGGGCGTGCACGGCACGCCGGGTTCCTCGGGGACGAGCATGATGTACCCGTTGCGGCGTCTGGCCGATCTGGTCAACCGGGCCATGACCATGGACGAGGTCGTCGCGGCGGCCCAATACTGCGTCATGGCCCCGCTGCGCGCCCAGGCCCTGGTGCTGGCCTCCGCCGCCGAGGGCCGTCTGTGGGTGCTGGGCCACTGCGGGGCCTCCTCGGACATCGTCCGCGGCCTCCATGGCCTTCGTATGAGTGAGCACACACCGGCGACCGAGGCGTTCCGCGGGCGGCCGCTGTTCGTCTCCGAAGACCCTCTGCCGACCGCCGGCAGCCTCTCCGCCGGGGAGCCCCACACCGTGGCGTACGTGCCGCTGAGGGGCGACGGCCGCCTCGTCGATCTGCCCGGGGCCGGCAAACCGCAGGTTGTCGGCATCTGCTGTCTGGCCTTCGACGCCCCGCGCGACTTCCCGCCCGAGGAAAGGGCCGTCCTCGACATGATGGCGGGCCTGCTGGGCGGGGCGGTGGACCGCGTCCAACTGAGCGCGCGGCAGCACGCCGTCGCCGAATGTCTGCAGAGGACTCTCCTGCCTCCCGTGCTCCCCGATCTGCCGCGCCTGATCACCACGGCCCGGTACCAGCCCGCCACGGTCACGTCCAAGGTGGGGGGCGACTGGTACGACGTGATCAAGGTGGCGAACGGCCGGGCGGTGCTGGTCGTCGGTGACGTGGAGGGCCACGCCATGGAGAGCGCCGCCGTGATGGGGCAGGTGCGCACCGCCACGGCTTCGTACGCCACCGAGGGGCACCGCCCGGCCGCGGTGATCGAGCGCACCGGCAGACTGCTCGGGCGACTGCATACGGATCTGACGGTGACCTGCTGCGTCGTCGCCCTGGACACCACGGACGGCACCGCCGAGGTGGCTCTCGCCGGGCATCCGCCGCCCCTGGTGCGGGGACCCGACGGGAGGATCGGCGTCCTGGACGCGCCGGCCAACGTTCCTCTGGGCGTGTGCTCGGGGCGCGCTTTCCAAGGACGTGAGCACACCCTGGAGTCGGGTGCGCTCCTGATGCTGTACACCAACGGTCTCGTCGGCTGGGACCCGGCCGATGCCGACGCCCGCGGCCGGGCGCTGCTCGGCGCGGGCGCGCCGGGGTCCGCTCCCGATCTCGAGCGGCTGGCGGACCTGGTCATCTCCGAGGTGTCCGCCGCCTGGCAGCGACGCGATGACGCCGTCCTGCTGCTGGCCCTGTACCAGGGAGCGAGGGACCAGGGCGAGCCTCAGGTGGGGTGCATGCGCATTCAGCGCCACGACCTGCGCGGGGTCAGGACCGCACGCAGGTTCGTGCACGACCGCCTGAGTTCATGGGGGCTGGAGAGCATGTCGGACGCGCTGGAGTTGGTCGTCTCGGAGACCGTCACCAACGCGCTCGTGCACGCCGGCAGCGACGTCGACGTACGTCTTCGGGTGTTCGCGGATCACATACGCCTGGAGGTACGCGATTCGGACAGCAACCCACCGGTTCCGTCGCCCCTGGCACTGGCCGAGGAGGAGAACGCGGAAGCGGAACACGGCCGCGGCCTGCTCATCGTCGAGACTCTGGCCGACATGTGGAACAGCTCCCCCAACGGCATGGGCAAGACGGTGTCGGTGAACATGCCCATCACCCGGCCCTGAGCCGGCGGCCGGGCGCCGGCTCGGGGCCCGAGGACGTCAGTCCGCGACGGACCCGGCCGTGCGCGACAGGCAGGGACCCGTGTCCTTGTCGTCTCGCGGTGGCCGGGCAGTTGTCGGCGGGGCCGGCATGACCGTACCGGGAAGACGCATGACCGTACCGGGAAGACGGATGCGGCGCAGTCGAGGGGACTCGTCGTCGGACTGGCGTCGCTTCATGACTTCTCCCGTGGAGGTGTCGACGTGTGATACCCCCCGGCGGCGGACACGGCACGCCGTACGGCCAGGTGGGGCGCAGGTGCTTTGGGACAACCACCGTCGACGTCGGCTCATTCCGTGACGGCCGGGAACTCCCTGTGAATGTGATCACTTGAGGGCGTCGACACGGCACGACCTGACGGTACGTCACTTCCTGCCGCGAGCCGCCCCGAAGTCGCCGAGTGGCCGACCGGCCCGGCGCGGTCACTCGGCCGACCGGGCCTCGCGGGCATCCACAGAGGCGAGCTGATGTCCAGGGGCCGGTTCCCGCTGCACTCCCTGTCGTCCCGGGCCGGGCAGGTGGTGGGGGAATCCGATACGCAGGACGAAGGCGGCGAGAGCAGCGGCCAGGACGACGACAGCGGCCAGGAGGAGCGCCTGATGATAGCCGTGGTGGAGCAGTGGGGCGGCGGCGAGCGGGCCCAGGATCTGCCCGACCGAGTAGCCGGCGGTCAGGAGCGCCACGGCACGGGGGAACCGCAGGTGCGCGCCCGCTCCGAGAGCCAGCGTGCTGACGCCGATGAAGGTGCCGCCGAAGAGCGCCGCGGAGATCAGTGCGGACGCCACCCCGCCGACCAGCGCCGGCAGCGCGATGCCCACGGCCTGCACGGCCAGCGCGGCCAGCAGCAGATCCGGGCGGGACCAGCGGCGCCCCAGCGCCGCCCAGAGCGCGGAGGACGGGATGGCCGCCAGCCCCACCAGCACCCATGAGCCGCTGCCGATCCAGCCGGGTGAGGTCTGTTCGACGGCCGCGACCAGGAAGGTGCCGGCGATGATGTAGCCGACGCCCTCCAGGGTGTAGGAGGCGAACAGGGCGCCGAACCAGCGACGGGTACGCGGACCGGCCGCCCGGTGCGGTGCTCCGGAGACGGGCGCGGAACCGGCCGGCCGTGCGCTCGGCTCGGGCCGCAGCTGCCAGGCCGCCGCGGTCAGCGCGACCGCCAGGGCCGCGGAGGCCCACCACGCCGTCTGCCAGTCGCCGACCGTACGCAGTATCAGGACGAGCACGCCCGACAGGGCGATACCGGCGCCGACCCCGCCGAACGCCCAGCCGGGCAGCTGGGCCGGGTGGTCGCGCAGATGACTGAGCAGTGAGCTGACGGCGATCACGAAGATCAGCGCGCTGAAGGCTCCGGCCCCCAGGCGCAGGAGGAGCCACACGACAGGGGTGCGTGTCAGGGGCATCGCCGCGAGAGAGGCGACGAGCGCGACCATGCAGCCACGCAGCACGGCTGTGGAACGCACCAGGGCCGGCAGCAGCGTCCCGGCCAGGGCCCCGATCAAGTACCCCGCGTAGTTGGCGGTCGCCAGGTTGGCTCCGGCCCCGGCCGACAGGCCCGCCTGGACGTGCATCAGCGGCAGGATCGGGGTGTACACGAAGCGGCCGACGCCCATGCCGGCCGCCAGCGCCGCGGCGGCCTGGGCGACGTGGAGCCACGGCGAACGCGGCGGCCGGCTCGCGGCGTGCGGAAGGCCTGGGGACGGCGTTGCGGTCACGCGGTGTACCTCTGCGATCCTCGAAGCGTCAGTGACGGCGCAGGGTGCATGCGCCGCTGGCCCGGCGCGGCTTCGCGGCGCCGCCGGGTCATCTGCTGCGGCAGGACGCGTGAGGCCGTGCGTCGCGGGCGTCGGCGCGGGCACGACGGCCCGGTCCGGGCAGCCGCACGGTCACGGGCGGTCCCGGACGCAGCGCTCACCCTGATCACCACGTGCCCAGGGTGCCTCCGAGCCCCCCGCCTCCGCCACGACCGGCTTCCTTCCTGCTGGGAGGCTCCGCCTCCTAGAGTCGGCGACCGTCACGTCAGCAGGGATGATGCCCCCCCTACCGGCGATAGTCGATCGGTCATATACTGCAGGCATGGGCAGGACAAGTGATGCGAAGGAAAAGATTCTGACCGCTGCGCACTCACTGATCGAGCAGCGCGGCTACTCCGCTCTGGGCGTGGCCGAGATCTGCAAGGCGGCGGGCGTGCCCAAGGGCAGCTTCTACTACTTCTTCGAGTCGAAGGAGGCCCTCGCCCTCGCGGTCATCGACGAACACTGGGCCGAGGAGCGACGCGCGTGGGCTCGAATCCTCGACGGGGATGCCGAGCCGCTTGAGCGGCTGCGGCAGCTGTTCGAGGCCACGGAGGCCACTCAGCGGGCCGGCCAGGAGAGCTGCGGAGCGATTTCCGGCTGCCTGTTCGGCAATCTCTCCCTGGAGATGAGCAATCAGACCGAGGCCGTACGGGAACGGCTCCAGGAGATCTTCGAGGCCCAGGCAGAGATGGTGGGCAAGGTCATCGCCGAGGCGCAGGCCCGCGGGGAGGTGGCTGTGACGGATACGCGCGCGGCCGCCCAGTCGGTCGTCGCCCAGCTCGAGGGCCAGGTGCTGTTCGCGAAGCTCTACAACAACACCTCCCTGCTCGGCAGCCTGTGGGCCAACTGCCTGGCCCTGCTGGGCGCCCAGATGCCGGCTCAGGTCTGAGGCTCACCACCAACCACCGATGCCGCCGTCCGCCGGCCGGACGCCCCGTCGACCGGGCAGCCGTTCGCGCGGGCCGCGCCGGCCTCGGCGACGTGACGCCTCCAGCGTCCGGAGCGGTCGCGCGCCGTGTACGGCGCGGCCCGCGTCAGCGTCTACCGGCCCGAGCGTACCGGCGAGGCCGACCGCGCCTGCGTCCGCTTGCGCGCCCGATAGGCAGCGGCCTTGATCCGGTTTCCGCACGGGTCCATGGCACACCACTCCCGGCGGCTGCCGTGCGATCGGTCGAGATAGACCTGCGTGCACTCGCCCCTGCTGCACTCCTTCAGCAACGCCGCGTCGGGTCCGCCGAGCAGTTCCACGGCCTGCCGGGCGATCGACGACAACGCCTGCTGTGGCGTCGCCTCCACCCGACGGCTCCCGCGCCGGGTGAGCTGCGGAACGGCGGACGGCATCCGCGCCGCGTCGTTGACCAGCGCCAGAGCATGGGCGTCGTAGGCGTCGTCCGCCAACGTGGCCGCGACGAGCAGATAGACCGCCTCACGGAGGGCGATCGCCTGCTCCAGGTCCGCCGGAGTGCACGACACGTCCACGTCGACAAGACCCGACTCACGGAACCAGACCTCGAGGCTCTCCGGAGAGGTGAGCATCTCGGTGGGCACCGCGTTGCGCCGCGCGCGCAGGGTGCCCACGAAGTCCAGCACCGGGGCACCACACTTGAAGGAATGCATCATGTCACCATTCTGACAGGTGACGAACGACACGACAAGAAGCAGACCCCCAGCGCGCCCTACGGGAAGTCCGTCACCTCGACGGCACGTACCTCACCCTTCAAAAAGGTGTCGCCGCGCACACGCAGAGGGTCACGCCGGGCAGCCGAGGGCGCTGCTTGATCCGCATCAGAGCTCCTAGCCAAGCGCTATGCGCTCGAGCACCTGCGTGGCCGCGGGGATGTCACAACCCTCCAGGCGGGAGAAGATGTGACGTCGCACGCTCGCGAGATTCGTGGGCCAGGCCTGCTTCAGCTGGGTCCAGCCGGAACTGGTGAGGGACACGAGCCAGGCCCGTCCGTCATCGGGAGACTTCTGCCGGAGCACGAGCGATCGCTTCTCCAGACGGTTGACCACTCGGGTCATGCCACTGAGAGAGAGCCCGCAGGCCTGGGCCAGCTCACTCATGCGCAGTTGGTTGTCGGGTGCTTCCGAGAGGTGGACCAGGACCATGTACTCACCGCTGGTGATCGACTGCTCCTTGAGCATGTCGGCGTCGACGACGCGGGACAGTTGCGTGATCACCCTGCCAAGAGCGCGCAGGAAAGCCTCCTCGTCACGGCTGAGAGGCTTGATCGTCGTGGGGTCCGCCATGGGCACAGTGTAAGTGCCGGGAACCGGCCGCCCGCGAGGGGTCACGACACGAGCGGTAACCGTCCCGCGCCTTGCCCGAGCAGGAGTTGACCACCGGTTCACCTGGCGCGATCCGAGGTTTCGCGATCCGGGGGCCCGGGGGCCCGACGACGGCCGGCCGGGCACGACCGCAGGGGCGACGCGTCGCCTCGCCCTGCGGCGACCGGAACACCTCGCCCAAGCGGTCGGCACGCCTGCCCGCGCGCCGGCCGGTGTGGTGCTCCGAGGGCGACACAGGTGGCCTCGGCCACCTACGTCCTATACGGTTGCTTGGGCAAGCAATCCACAGACCTCGGAGCGACCCGAGAACGGTGCGAAGTGAGGTTGTGTCGCCATGACCCCGAAGCCCATGTCGGCCAAGGAAGACCCCGTGCGACCGCTCACAGCGGACGAAGAAGCCGTCGTCCGGTCTCTGCCCGGTCTCATCTACGCCCTGCCCCGCGCCATCGACGCCGACATGACGCGTGAGCAGCGGCTGTCCAACACCGAGTACCTGACTCTGATGCACCTGTCGGAGGCGCCCGCACGGCGGCTGCACATGGGAGACCTCGCGAGCGCCTGCGAGATGTCGCTCAGCGGCATGACCCGGGTCGTGGGCCGGCTGGAAACCGAGGGCTTCGTCCGGCGCAGCCAGTGCGAGCGCGACGGCCGCAGCTGGCACGCGCACCTCACCGACGCGGGCCTCACCCGCCTCCAGGAAGCGTGGCCGACCAATCTGTCCGCCGTTCGCAGGTACTTTCTCGACCACTTGGCGGGCCTGGACCTCAGAGAGCTCGCCATCGCCTTCCAGAAGGTCGCCACCTGAGCAACCCGTACGCCCGCCCCCTCTTCCCTGTCACGCCCGCTGCCGGGATCCGCGGGCGCTCGCGCCGCGGGCCTTCACCAGGTCTGCTCGCCGGCGCGCACGAGGATCTCGTTGACGGCGACCCGCCGGTCCCGCGTCACGATGTAGGAGACGGCGTCGGCGATGTCCTCGGGCCGCAGGAGTTCGATGTCCGCGATCTGCCGCTCGATGGCCTGGCGTATGCCGTCGCGCAGGTGCGTGCTCAGCTCGGTCTGCACCGTGCCGGGCTCGACCACGCTCACCCGTACGCGCTTCTGGCTCACCTCCTGCCGCAGTGCTTCGGTGAAGCCGTTGACGCCGAACTTCGTCAGGTTGTAGACGGCTGTTCCGGGACGGGCGACCCGGCCCCCGGTGCTGCTGATGTTGACCAGATCCGCCACGCCCCGCGGCGAGTCCTGGGCGGCGCGCAGGAGGAACGGCAGCGCGGCGTGCGTGACGTACAGGACTCCGTGGACATTGACCTCGAGCATGCGGTCCCACTCCTCCAGCGGTGAATCGACCGCCTGTCCGGCGCCCATGTATCCGGCATTGTTGACGACCGTGTCCAGGCGGCCGAACTCGGCCACCACACTCTCCACCGCGGCTTCCGCCTGGTGCCGGTCGGTGACGTCGGCCTGCGCCACGAGGGCCGTGCCGCCATCCGCCCGGATCGTGTCCGCGAGCGCTTCCAGCCGCTCGCGTCGCCGTCCGAGGACGGCGACGACAGCGCCTTCCGCCGCGAGGCCGCGCGCGGTCGCCTCGCCGATGCCGCTGCTCGCTCCGGTCACCAGAGCCACCGTGTTCTTCAGTCGTGCGGACATGTGTCGTCGCCTCTCCGTGCGGTGGACGCGGCTTCGGGGCCGCAGGATGTGGAAGCCGAGGGCACGCGGTGCGGGTCGGCCTTCGTCATGTGGCTTCGGGCGCCGTGAGCAGGCCGCTGACGGACGACCGGTGCAACGACCGCTCGCGGAGCCGTCGTCGGGGTAGCCTTTCAACCGGAACCAGTTCCGCTTGAGACGATAACCGGAACTGGTTCCGGTTACAAGCTCGCCGGAAGGGAGACAGAACTTGGCCGGCAAGGACCGGGACGGCGACGGGCGGCAGGACAGGCCGCTGCGCGCGGACGCGCAACGCAACGAGGACAGGCTGCTGAAGGCCGCGGCGGAGGCCTTCGCCCGGGAAGGCACGGACGCCTCGGTCAAGGAGATCGCCCGCGCCGCCGGCGTAGGCGTCGGCACGCTCTACCGCCGGTTCCCCTCCAAGGAGCTGCTGATCGAGGCGGCGTACCGGCAGGAAGTACGGCTGCTGTGCGAGGCGGCGCCGCAGCTGTCGGCGGACCGGCCTGCCGGGGAAGCGCTGCGGACCTGGATGGAGCGCTTCATCGACTTCATGGCGGCCAAGCACGGCATGGCCGACGCGCTGCGCGTCGTGCTGACCGATGACGGCGAGCGGCTGCAGACCCGCGCGGACCTCGTCGAGGCGGTGCGGCATCTTCTCGCCGCCGGTCAGGGGGAGGGCGTCGTCCGGCCGCGGGTGCAGGCGCAGGACGTACTCATGGCGCTCGGCGGTGTCAGCGTGATGACCGACACCGAGCGGCGACGCGGCCTCGCCACAGCACTCATCGACCTGCTGCTGCACGGCGTCCTGACGGACTGAACAGGCACGGCCGGCGCCCAGGTGGCCGCACGACCTCGGAGATGAGAGCTGGTCCGAGGTGGTCGAGTTCGCGGCCCGATGGTCGGGCCCCCCCGTGACGGTTGCACGGAAGCCCTTACGCAAGCGGGCGGCCTGCGTAAGGGCTTCCGTGCAACCGTGTGTCAGTGGCCGGCGCTCATGCCGCCGTCGACATGGAGGATCTCGCCGGTGACGAACGGGGCGTTCTCCAGGTAGATCACCGCGTCCGCGACGTCACTCGGCTCGCCCAGTCGGCCGACGGGGTGCAGACCGGCGAGGAACTCATGGGTGTCTTCGTGATGCATGGGCGTCCTGATGGTGCCGGGCGAGACGGCGTTGACGCGGATGCCGCGCGTCGCGTACTCGATGGCCAGGGACTTGGTGGCGGACTGCAGACCACCCTTGGTCAGCGAGGCCATCACGGACGGGACCCGGGAGTCGGCGTTGTCGACGAGGCTGGTGGTGATGTTGACGACGTGTCCGCCACCCTGGGAGAGCATCTGCTCGACGGCGAGCTGGGTGATACGGAAGAACCCGTCGAGGTTCACACCGACGACCGCCGCGTAGTCCTCGAGGGTGTACTCGGTGAAGGGCTTGGCCACGAAGATGCCGGCGTTGTTGACCAGAGTGTCGACGCGGCCGAACCGGTCCACAGCGGCGGCGATGACGCGCTCGGCGGTGGCGGGGTCGGCGATGTCCCCCTGGACGGTGAGGATGCCGGAGTCGTCGGCGGGGGCGATATTGCGCGAGGTGGCAACGACGGCGTGGCCGGCCTTGCGATAGGCGTCGACGATGGCGGCGCCCAGGCCCTGCGATGCGCCGGTGACTACTGCGACCTTCTGAATGCTCATGCTGATCTCCACAGTGGGGGTGGGGGTTCAGTGCTGGAAGCTACTAGCCGATCGACTACTAGTCAACCGGTCGACTATTTAAGGGCCGCACGAACACGCCGGCAGAGATCGATCACCATGTCTCCGCACCACCATGCTCGTCACACCCCAGGGACCGCCCGCCGACCACGGCCGCGGTGCGGCGCACGCTCAGGTCGTCTCTTCTCACCCTCGGCACCACCACCGGCTTGCCGCAACTCCGGCGGCCCAGCGCCCCGGAGGCCGGCGCGTTCGCCTGTGAGCCGGGGAAAGGCGTCATGACGGCCGAGGGGCGGGACCACGTCCAGCGGTCCCGCCCCTCGGTCCAGCCCCCGCGACACACAAGAGGGCGCCGCGGCGGCGCGTCCCCCGTCGGGGGCTCAGAGCTCGGTGTTCGTTCGGGCGGATCCATCCACGAAGGCGGCTACGTTGACGGTGAGCCGACGCAACAGATCCCGCGCGGTGTCGATCTCGTCGACAGTCAGCCCCATGGCCTCCCCGATCGCCAGGGGGACGTCGCGAATCCGGTCGCGCAGTGCGACACCCTGGGGCGTCAGGGTCACTTCGACCACCCGCTCATCGTCCTGGCGACGCCGCCGTTCGAGCAGGCCGTTCGCCTCCAGGCGCTTGATGAGAGGCGTGAGCGTTCCGTAGTCCAGGTGCAGCATGGCGACCAGGTCCTTGACGGCGACCGTGCGGTGCTGCCAGAGCACGAGCATGACCAGGTACTGGGGATAGGTCAGGCCGACGGCGTCCAGAAGGGGGCGATAGACGCTGGTCACCGCCCGCGAGGCGGCATACAGCGTGAAACAGAGCTGGTCGTCCAGCAACAGGGAGGGCTCGGTGCCCTCACCTGGCGCCGGGAGTGGGATGTCGCTCACCCTTTCCTCCTGGTCTTCGATCGTCAGCCGGCCGTATTGCATTGTCGCACGTAACTCGGGACCGATGCTCTGGTTCGCGGTTGAATCGCGGGCGAGGTAAGCGTCTGTGGAGTCCCACCTGTCCGCGCGCGCCTGCCGCCGAACTCGCACTGCGGCGGCGGGCACCGTTCGCGGCTACGACAGGTTGCTGAAGTCCGGACCGACCATGCGGGTGCGCTTCAGCTCGTAGAAGCCGGGCGTCGACGCGATGGCGAAGATCCCGTCCCACAGGCGTACCGCGTCCTCCCCCTGGGGCGAGGGGGTGACGACGGGGCCGAAGAAGGCGATCTGCCCGCCCTCCGGGGAGGGCAGCGCGATGACCGGGGTGCCGACGTCCTGGCCGACCTTGTCGATGCCCTCCTTGTGGGAGGCGCGCAACGCGGCGTCGAACTCGAACTGCTCCTGGTCGGCGTACGCGATCAGCTCCGCGGGCAGACCCGCTTCCTCCAGCGCGACGGCGATGACCTCACGCGTCGGACCCTCGCCGCGGTTGTGGATACGGGTGCCGAGCGCCGTGTAGAGGCGGCCGAGGACTTCGGGGCCGTGCTTCTGCCAGGCGGCGGTCACCACCTGCACCGGGGCCCAGGCCTTGCCCATGAGTTCCCGGTAGTTCTCGGGCAGTTGGTCCATTCGTGACTCGTTGAGCACTGCCAGGCTCATGATGTGCCAGCGGATCTCGATGTTCCGCACCTTCTGCACTTCCAGCACCCATCTGGATGCCATCCAGGCCCAAGGGCACACCGGGTCGAACCAGAAGTCGACGGGGGTGGGAGCGGCCGGTTTCGCGGTCTTCGGCATGGACTTCCTCATCGATCGGACTGTGGGGCCATCCTCGGTGGGGCATCGCCCTCGGTCAGGGCATTTCCGCCGCGTACAGCGCGTCGCCCCCACCGGACGCCAGGGCTCCTGGCGGGTGGACGCCCGGACGGTCGACGTTTACTCTAGCCGACCGGTCGCCTATTTGCGATAACATGCCACCGGCCCAGCCCAGCCGAATCGAGCCGGGACGGGCGCCCCCATCGCCGTGCCGCGGACTCACCGCGTACGGCCCTCACAAGGGAGACACCGATATGCGAGTCGAGATCTGGGCCAACATCGCCTGCCCGTGGTGCTACGTCGGCAGAGCACGCTTCGACCGGGGGCTCGCCGCCTTCGCGCACCGCGATCAGGTGGAGGTGGTCCACCGGTCTTACGAACTCAACCCGCAGGCCGAGAACGGCAACGTGCCGATCATCGACGCGGTCGCGGCCCAGTACGGGCGCACCCGCGAGCAGCAGGTCGCCAGGGAGGAGCAGGCCGCGGCCATGGCGGCCTCCGTGGGACTGGACTTCCGCATCGGAGGTCGTGTCTTCGGCAACACCTTCGACGTCCACCGCCTGATCCACTTCGCCAGGACCCACGGCCTTCAGGACCGGCTGCTGGACCTCGCCTTCCGGGCGAACTTCGCACAGGAGCGTTCGATCTACGACCGGCAGACCCTGCTGGACGTCGCCGCCGAGGCAGGGCTCGACGCGGAGGAGGCACGCGAGGTGCTCGACGATCCGGAGGCGTACGCCGAACAGGTGCGGGCCGATGAGCGCCTCGCCGCCGAACTGGGAGCCGGCGGGGTCCCCTTCTTCGTGCTGGACCGGCGCTACGGAGTCAGCGGTGTCCAGTCGGCGGAGATGTTCACCCGGGCGCTGGAGCTGGCCTGGACCGAGCAGGCAGCGGCCTGACACCGATCGGCATGCCCGTGCACCCCGGTGCACGGGCATGCCGTTTCCCGTGATGCGTCACCACCTTGACAGGTGACGCGCTTCGCTGACAGCATTTCGTCACAAGTTGAACAGGTGACCGCATTGATGGTGCGGCGCCTCCGCCCATGAGAGTGAAAGCACAGATGGATCTGAAACTCGAAGTCGTGGTGCTGCCCGTCTCCGACGTCGACCGCGCCAAGGCCTTCTACGAGAACCTGGGATTCCGCCTCGACGTCGACTACGTCGCCGACGACACCTACCGCGTCGTACACCTGACACCGCCCGGCTCCCAGTGCTCCATCCTCTTCGGCACCGGCGTCACCACGGCCGCACCGGGCTCCGTACAGGGGCTGCACCTCATCGTCTCCGACATCGAGGCCGCCCACGCCGACATCGCCGCCCGCGGCATCGACATCGGCGAGATCTTCCACGACGCCGGCGGCGTCTTCCACCGCGGCACGGAAGAGGGCCGAGTCAGCGGCCCCCACCCCGAACGCGCGAGCTACGGCTCCTTCGCCGCCTTCCACGACCCCGACGGCAACGGCTGGGTCCTCCAGGAGATCACCACGCGCCTCCCCGGCCGCTGAGAACCAGCAGCCGGAAGAGACGGCCGAGCAGCGGGCCCTGCGGGACGGTCCCCCAGAGCGCAGCACAACCGACGGAGTGACAGGAGCAGTGATGGAGGAGACCTCCCGCACCTACGACGTGGTCGTCGTGGGAGCTGGACCGGTCGGCGAGAACGTGGCCGAACGCACCCGTGCCGCAGGACTGACCACCGTGATCGTGGAGCGTGAACTGCTCGGCGGGGAGTGCTCTTTCTGGGCCTGCGAACCCAGCAAGGCCCTGCTGCGACCGGCAGTGGCCCGTGCCGACGCCCGTCGCGTCCCCGGCCTGGACCGAGCGGTGGACGGGCCGCTGGACGTGGCGGCCGTCCTCGCCCACCGCGACCGGATGGCCGCCCACTGGACGGACGACGACCAGGTCGACTGGCTCGACTCCGTCTCCGTCGACCTCCTGCGCGGTCACGGCCGGCTCACCGGGCCGCGGCAGGTGTCGGTGCACACCGCCGACGGCGGAACCGTCCGCCTGACCGCGCGGCACGCCGTCGCCCTGTGCACAGGCAGCGGCCCCGCCCTGCCCGACATACCCGGACTCGCCGATGTCCGCCCCTGGACCAACCGCGAGGCCACCAGTGCCGACCGGGTGCCCGGCCGTCTCGCGGTGGTGGGCGGTGGCGTGGTGGCCGTCGAGCTGGCCACCGCCTGGCAGGCGCTCGGAGCACAGGTGACCCTGCTGGTCCGAGGCGACGGACTGCTGCGCCGGATGGAGCCGTTCGCCGGCGAGTTGGTCGCGGACGAGCTGCGCGCATCCGGCGTCGACATACGGCTGAAGGCGTCGGTCACGTCGGTGACGCGCGAGCATGGCACCGACGGTGAGTTGAGCATCACCCTTGCCGACGGCGAGCAGGTGTCCACGGACGAGATCCTGGTCGCCACCGGCCGGGCCCCGCGAACCGCCGACACAGGCCTCGAGACGGTCGGTCTCGTGCCCGGCGACTGGCTCGCCGTCGACGACACCTGCCAGGTCACCGCCGTCGGCGACGGGTGGCTGTACGCCGTCGGCGATGTCAACCACCGGGCGCTGCTGACGCATCAGGGCAAGTACCAGGCCCGGATCGCGGGTGCCGCGATCGCCGCCCGCGCCAGAGGAGAGGTCCTCGACTCCGCCCGCTGGGGCGCACATGCCGCGACCGCCGACCGCACAGCCGTGCCGCAGGTCGTCTTCACCACCCCCGAAGTCGCCTCCGTCGGACTGACCACCCAGGAGGCGAGACGGACCGGACGCCGGGTCGAGGTGGTGGACCACGACCTCGGGCACCTGGCGGGTGCGCACCAGTACGCCCAGGGCTACCGGGGGCGGGCCCGCATGCTGGTCGACCCTGACCGCCGCATCGTGATCGGAGCCACCTTCGCCGGCCCCGGTGTCGCGGAGCTGCTCCACTCGGCCACGGTCGCCGTCACGGCCGAGGTGCCGATCGAACGGCTCTGGCACGCCGTTCCGGCATTTCCGACGCTCAGCGAGGTCTGGCTGAGGCTGCTGGAGACCTATCGGGACAGGTCTCGGCTGGACTGACACTCCGTCACCTGGGGGATGTATGACGGTGCTCAACGCCGCCAGGCAAGTCGTGCGGGGGCGGATCGTCGGGCGGCTCGGCCGCGGACACGACGGAAGGGCGACCGGGAGGAATCCCGGTCGCCCTTCCGTGCTCAGGGAGCAATCAGGGGGTCATGCTGACCGGCGGAGCCGGGTTCAGCTGGCGCGCAGCGGCGCGAGGGCCTTCGACCACGCCACGACCTGGTCGAGCGTGGTGACGAGGGTGTCACGCTGGACGCCGGCCGGCTTGAAGACGCTGAAGTTCTCGAAGTCGGTGAAGAGGGAAAGAGCCACCTGAGAACGGACGTCGGCCATCTGCAGCTCGCCCGCGATGCCCCGCAGGTGCTCCACCGCACGACCGCCGCCGAGCGAGCCGTAGGCCACGAAGCCCACGGCCTTGTTGTTCCACTCGGCGTAGAGGAAGTCGATGGCGTTCTTGAGCGCGCCCGGGACGGAGCGGTTGTACTCCGGGGTGACGATGATGTAGCCGTCGAAGGACGCGATCTTCTCGGCCCATGCCTGGGTGTGCGGCTGGGTGTAGTTGCCCAGGCTCGCCGGGTAGGCCTCGTCCAGGACCGGGAGCTTGTAGTCCAGCAGGTCGACGATCTCGAACTCAGCGTCGGTGCGCTGGGACGCGACCTCGTGCACCCAGCGGGCCACCGCTTCGCCGTTGCGGCCCGGCCTGGTGCTTCCGAGGATGATTCCGATCTTGGTCATGGCTGACGCCTTTCTTGGATCGACTGGGGCGCGGATGTGTCTCGCCCCAGCGAGAAACATACTTGCAGAGACAAGTAGATAGCCAAATGATTGACGAGTCAAGTAGACCGAGCGGGAGGTTGACCGCACGCCTCCAGATGCGGTGCCACACGACGCGAGCGATAATAAATCACCTGTTTGACTGGTGACGAACCGTGTGGAACAGTCGTTCCTCATCCGCACCGCGGTGGCCCCTCGCGACCTCGCCGGGCGCGCTCCCGCGATTTCTGCCGCGGCCTTCACAACGGAGAGTTCTCATGATCAACAGGCGTACGTTCAACAAGGCCGCCGGCCTGAGCACAGGCGCGGCCGCATTCGCGCTCGCCGGCCTCCAGGGGGTCCCGACCGCTGCCGCCGCGCAGCGCCAGGGCGCCGGCACGCCCGCGCCGACCATTCCCGCCGTGACTCCCGGCACCCACACGTCCTTCGCCAAGCTCAAGCACGTCAAGGCCGGCCTGCTGGACGTCGGCTACGCGGAGGCGGGACCCGCCCACGGTCCCGTCGTCATCTGCCTGCACGGCTGGCCGTACGACATCCACAGCTACGTCGACGTCGCCCCCCTCCTCGCAGACCAGGGCTACCGTGTGATCGTTCCCTACCTGCGCGGCCACGGAACGACGCGCTTCCTGTCGTCCCGCACGTTCCGCAACGCCCAGCAGTCGGCGATCGCCCTCGACATCATCGCCCTGATGGACGCCCTCAAGATCGAGAAGGCTCTCCTCGCCGGTTTCGACTGGGGCTCGCGCACCGCCGACATCATCGCGGCCCTGTGGCCCGAGCGCGTCAAGGCGCTCGTATCGGTGAGCGGTTACATCATCACCAATGTCGAGGCGCAGAAGAAGCCGCAGCCTGCCGCGGCGGAGCACACCTGGTGGTATCAGTGGTACTTCGCCACCGAGCGGGGCCGTCTGGCGATGGAGGACAAGACGGACCGGCACGACCTGTGCCGCTTCGTCTGGGACACCGTGTCCCCGACGTGGCACTTCGACGACGCCACGTTCGAGCGCACGGCCGCCGCCTTCGACAACCCCGACTACGCGGCGATCGTGATCCACAACTATCGCTGGCGCATCGGCATCGCCGAGGGCGAACGCCGTTACGACCGTTACGAGAGGCTCCTCGCCACCCGCCCCGTCATCGAGGTGCCCACCACCACCCTCGACGCCGAGCGCGATCCGTTCACCCCTCCCGGCAACGGGGCCTCGTACCGCGACCGTTTCACCGGCAAGTACGAGCACCGGACGCTGGCCGGCATCGGCCACAACCTGCCGCAGGAAGCACCGACGGCCTTCGCCCAGGCGGTCGTCGACGTCGACCACTTCTGACGCGCCACCGGGCGCATCAGGGACATGCGCCTTCGACGTCGCCCCGGTCCGTGGCACGCGCCTGGGCGGGTACGGAAACGCCTGCCGGCGAGGTCTTCTCTTCGACGACCTCGCCGGCAGGCGGGGAACGGCCTTCCCGGTGCACTCCCCCGGCGCGAGCGGTCGGGCGTCGCGGGCGAATTCCGTTCCCGGCCCTCCTCCGGCCCGGACGGGGATCCCGCCCGGGCCACGTCACGCGCCCGGTGAAGCGGTGGGAATCACTCGGTGACCGAGCTGAAGTCCCATACGTCAGCCGCGTAGTCCGCACGGTCTCTGACGGTCACCCGGCCATGCAACGTGCCACCCGTGAGGTAGATGGGCTTGTCCGTCTCCGACGGGCCCGTGTGATTGGCCAGCAGCACCCCGTACTGAGCAGGCCGCAGGCACCACAGGAAGCCGTCGGCGTGGGGAACGAACTCGCTCATCGTGACCTGGTTGCCGTCGGCGGGCACTCCCGTGTCGTCGGTCGACGCCACGTACCGTCCGTCGTTGGCCAGGTAGAAGCAATCGTCCGAACCGGTCCGTCCGGCGGGGATCGTGGTGAACCTCTCCTCGGGAGCGTCGTCGTCCTCGTCCAGGACCACCGGGAACTCGTTGATCGCGTCGTTCCAGGCGTTGAGGATCCAGGGCAGTCCGTCCTTGGACTTCAGATGGACCTCGTGGCGGGCGCTGAGTTCTTCGGCGTCCTGGAGGAACCACCGCTGGTTGGGCACCTGGTCGTCCTCGTCGTGGGCGAAGAGCGCGCCTCCCTTGAGGTCGGCCGTGAGGTACTGCTTGGTCGCGTAGTTCTCCAGGCTCCAGGTGCCGTCTCCTTGATAGCGGGGCTTCCAGAGCTGATCCAGCGCCGGGCTCTTCCACAGCACGACCTTGCCGTCCGGCTTTCCGCCTTCTTGCCCCAGGTAGTAGTTGTAGAACTTCGGGTCCTTGGACAGCAGGTTGAGATAGCCGGGGTGTTCGGAGGACTCCTTCAGGTCGAAGAGAAGGTTCGAACCCGGGTTCTTGTAGTCGAACTTCACGTCGCCGATCACGTTGCTGCCGGCACTGGCGAAGCCCGCCACGTTGACCGTGTGAGCGCTCATCACGACGACGTTGTTCCGGGGAAGCGGCGGCAGATTCGAGGGCGCCGGGGCGTCGTCCGGCAGGTTCGTGAGGTAGTGCCACACGGGGTAGTGGTCGGAGTCGATGTAGTCGTCGAGCAGCGCTGATCCGAAGACGTCGACACCGTTGTCCACCGGAGTGACCGCGTAATCGAGGACATGGGGCGCGCCCGTCCTGCCGGGGGTGGGATGTGTCGCGGCCGCGGTGGACGCGGTGTTGTAGACGTTCGTGGGAAGGTCGGCCGCGAGATCGGCCGGATCCCGGTTGTAGTCGCCCGCGGCGATCCAGGGCTGTGACTCGTTGCCGTTGGGCCCCAGGTGCTCCATGTGCCATCTGATGTTGTTCAGCAGTCCGGGAGCGTCTTGGCCGTGGTTGTCCGCACGCGCGTGGATGGTGAAGTAGGTGACGCCGCCGACGGTGATCCCGAGTGCGGGCCGGGCACCACCTTCGCCCAGCACCGGATCGTAGCCCGGCGGCTCGATGATGTGCAGGTCCTGCGGGGCGACCGGCGTTCTGCTGGCGATGGCGAGGTTCACCCGGCCGTCGTTGTTTGTCCCGCTGTTCGTGTGCAGCCAGTATATGTATCCCACTGTCCGGCTGTGGGTTCCCAGCAGCCGGTACTCCTGGATCGGGGGATAGGTGCGGTCCGGGTGTCGCCAGACGTTCTGCGGGTGGGCTTGGAGGTATTCCAGGCGTGGCCCTGTCGGCGGAGTGCCGGCTTCCTGGATGAGGACGACATGAGCCCCTCGGGGTGCCTCGTCCTCCATGATGTACCGCAGATCATCGTATTTGTTGTGCCGTCCTCCGTCCGACTGCGCGCCCTGCATGTTCCAGTTGACTATCGCGCGGTCGGTTCCCGCGCGGGGGTCGAGGTCGCCGCCGGCCTTGATCAGGAACAGGGACGGTCGCTTGCCCACAGCGAGGGGCACCACGCCGTGCCCCAGGTAGTCCAGGGTCTCCCGCCCGGTCCAGTCCGGGATCGCCTGCCCGTCCTGGCCGAGCGGCTCGAACTGGTCGGGTGCGCTGCTCTTCGAACCGAACTGGAAGGCGGTGCCGGACTGCGTGCCGTACGGGGAGTACGGTTCGAACGGGCCGCCGGGAGTGGTCTGCTTGATCAGGGTGTTGTTGTAGAAGACGTTCTGGGGTCCGGAGGAGCCGGACCACTTGACCGCCTTGGGGCCGGCCGCCCACCAGATGGGATACCAGGTGCCCTCGTCGATCTCGCCGCCCTCACCACCGCAGTTCGTCTGGCAGCTGGCCGAGCGGTGCTCGTACGGGACCCTGACGGTGTTCTGTTCGAACAGGTTGTTGTGTTCCCACCCGCCGTGCAGATTCAGGTCGGAGTCGAGGTCGTTGCGGAAGGCGACGTTGCCGCTCGCGGACCACTGGAAGGTGAAGTGGCGCAGGTTACGGCTGAGGTTGTAGGCCCACAGCGAGTTCCATACGCGGCTGCCGCGCAGATACCCGTTGCCGCCCTTGCCCTTGTTCCAGGCACCGTCGAAGCTGTTGCGCTCGATCTGCAGGTTGAGGGCGTTCTCCGTGACGATCGGGTGCGAGCCCGTCATGGTCGCCTTGAGCCCGCGCGCCCAGCTGTTGGCGGCCCACTTGTACACGATGCCGTGCATGGCGTACTCGGGGGCCATGTTGCCGTAGTTGTGCACGGCCTGGTCGGGGGTCAGCTGATAGGTGCCGCCGCCCAGCTTGGGCAGGCCGTTCATGTCCTGGGTGAAGGCGAAGTTCTCGAAACCGACGCCCTCGACGATGCGCAGCGGGGTGACTTTGCTGGCGTAGGGCTTGTCACCCAACGCAGCCGAGCCGTCCGAGGTGGAGTCGACCGGCAGGTCCCATTCCAGCGGACGGTCCAGTGTGATCGTCTTCGCGTCGGCATCGACCCCGGTGACCCGGAACATCTGCTGGCGCATGTGAAGGTCGTCCATCACACCCTGGTCGCTGACGCCCTGCTGCTCGTAGAACTTGACGCTGTTGGCCGCGCCCACCCAGACGTAGCCGCCGGGTGTGAACTTCGACATGGCAGCGGTCGCGACCAGCTGAACGGTCCTGCTTCCCCGCCGGGCGGAGTAGCCCGGGTCGTCGGCCGTGGCGGCCAGCTTGACGCCGGAGGCCCAGTGCTGGTTGACGGAGCCTTCGAAGATGTCCTTGCGGTTGGCCGGCGCCGCCGCCCAGTCGTCCTTGTACCGGTCGGCGACGTCCCGGGTCTGCACCCGGAACATGCCGCGCCCGGGCCACATCCAGCCGCCGGATCCTTCGTCGCTGCCGGTACCGGCCTTCATGCTGTCCTGGTCCCAGCGCCCGTTGACCACCGTGTCGTAGCGGGTGTCGAGATCCGGCCGGAACACCAGCTTCGTCCCGCCGTCGCCGGAGCCCTGCCCGCGCACGACCAGGAAGCTGGCGTCGACGTAGACCTGCCGGGTCAGATCGATGCGTCCGGACGGCAGGGAGATGAGCGAGAGCCGATCGTAGCTGGCCGACGGCGAGCACTGGCTCTTGATGTCGTCGATCGCCTTCTGCAGCCCGGTGGTGTCATCGGCCCCGTCGTCCGCGGTCACCCCGTATCGGGAGGACAGTTGTTCCGGGGAGATGCGGCACGACGCGGCGTCGGTCACTTCCCCGTTGCCGGACAGCGGCGCGCCGCCCCGGTAGCCCACGCGCGACCAGTCCGGCAGGCCGGGGGCCGAGGCGGTTCGGTTGGCGCTGGTGAGATCCGGTCCGTCGGCCTCGGGTCCGGCTGTCACCGCGGCGGCCCTCGTCGAGGAGGCCGTCGGCGCGCCCGTGGCGAACGCCGGCAGGAAGATGCACAGCAGCAGGCCGGACAACAGCGCTGCCGTGGGTCTGAGATGTCTCACATGAACTCGTTTCTGCGTCGTGGTGTGATGTCGATGGCGAAGTGAGGTCACGTCGGGGCGCGACGCATCCCGTGACTCGGCGCCGCAGCCCTGAACGCGGTCGACGGGGCCGGGTGCTGTCGGCGGTTCGTGCCGGGCTTCGAAGCACGACCGGTCCTGACTCCGACGCCGGGCGTCGGAGTCAGGACCGGGGTGTTCACGCGGCAGCCGCGGCCACGGTGGTTCCGGGCGTCCTGCGCGGGGGCTACCTGTGCCGGTGCGGCCGGACAGGACCCGGCGGCCTACCGTCGTCCGCCGGTGCCGTGGTTCCGGACCAGAAACCCGGCGCAGGTCTTACCACTGGGGTGCCGGGGGCGTGGGCTGGCCGCGGAAGTCGGCGGCCTGCTTCCACACCACTCCGGTCGTGCCGCCGCCCGCGCCGGTGAGGACGTTGTAGACGAGGGGACCGCTGCTCGTGGCCAGCGGAGAGGTGTTGGTCCAGCCGTAGCTCGCGTCCTTGAAGCCGGCCACGACGTCCCCGTGCCGGTTGATCTCGTAGTTGCCGACGGTTCCGTCGAAGTCGCGGAAGGTGATCACGCCATAGCCGTTGTCGGTGAGGGCGACAGAGGGGGCGTACGTGGTGTACGGCCCGACCTTCTTCGGGTTCGTCCAGTTGAGGGTGCCGTACTGCTGCCGCGCCATGTAGATGTTGAAGTCGGTGCCCTCGAAGGCAAGGACCACCTGGTTCCAGGGGGCGGGACCGTCGTTCACCTGCGCGGCCAGGGACGGCGCGTCCTGGCTCCGGGCGTTCGGGACCTGCTGGGCGGAGTTGAACTTCGTGGTGGCGGCGTCGTAGTACATCGTCCAGATGCTGTCGTCGCTCTGGCTGTTCCAGGCGAGCATGAAGGAGTTGCCGGGAAGTGCCGCGGCCGCCACGGGCTGGTTGGTGTTGGTGCGGGCGTTGTTGGGGATCTGTGTCGCGTTGGGCAGGGTCCCGGGCAGCTGGTAGCCGGTGGTGAGCTGGATGCGGTGCTGGTAGATGTGGCCGTCCTTGCCGGTGTGGAAGATCCGGAAGTTGCCGCGGCCCCCGTCGTTGGTCCAGATCACCGTCGGGGCGGCATACGTCTGCGCGTGGTCGGGTGAGCCGGCCGTCGCCGGCAGCGGGTAGGCGGGCCCGTTGTTCAGCGAGATCCAGATGTTGTCGTTGTCCGCACCGCGCCAGGCGTGCAGGATGTTGCTGAGGTTGTCCCGCGCCTCCCCTTCCGTGGTGCTGCTCTTTATCTGCCCGCCCGAGTACGTCACCGGCTGCCAACCAGAACCGGCGCCGGGAAGGTCAGCGAAAGCAGGCCCCGCCACTCCGAGAACAGCAGCGGCAGCAACGACGACCGGAACCGCACGCCGGACCGTCTTCGCCTTGTTGGACACGTCTTCTCCACTCATCGTTCGTACGCGAGACTCGACGCGGTTGCCACAAGAACCCACGCACCGTCAGAGCGCCGGCGCGCGACAGGACTCACGTGGTCTCGCGTGTTGGGGTGACCCCGCTCGTCAGGGGCCATCAGCCAGGCAGGACAACGTCCACGCCTCCGGGGTACACAGCTGGTGCACATGCACGGGGCGGGTATGTGTCACGAGAAACTTAAACAAATTTGCACAGTCAAGCAAATCGGTCGCACGGTGCGGCGGACGTGCGGGCGTGCGGGCATACGTGTGTCGCACAGCTGCCCTGAGTTCGACGGCGGGAGAGCTGCACACGTTCGGCCACCCACGGGCCGGGCGGTCGAGAAGGTCGAAGCGCGTCAGTCCTCCGCGTCCGCCGCATCGACGGCCGTCAGTGTCACGGTGCCGTCGTCCGCGACCGACCAGCCGGGGTTGTGACACACCTCCCAGCGGTGGCCGTCGGGGTCGGCGAAGTAGCCGTGATAGCCCCCGAACGCCGCACGTTGCGGCTCCTTGAGGACGGTTGCCCCTGCCGCCCGGGCCCGCCGGACGGCCTCGTCGACCTCGGCGGGCGAGCCGACGTTCTGGGCAAGGGTGAAGGGCGTGCCGGCTGTTGCTGGATGCCCGGTGTCCGCGCCGAGGTCGGCCAATGGGAAGAGCGCCAGGGCCAGCCCCTTGCCGATCTGATAGAAGACGACCCCGTCCAGATCAAGCAGTGGTGTCCAGCCCAGGCCATGGCTGTAGAACCGACGGCTGGCTTCCAGGTCCTCGACACCCAGTGTCACCAGGTTCAACTGCTGGTTCATACAAGGCCTCCATGCGCTGTCAGGTGATCGCCACCCGGCCGCTACGCTACCGCCACGACAGGACGCACGATGCTCGCCGGGCTACTGGCATCCGCTCGATCTGCGGGGCAGGCACGTGCCACGGTGCCGTTCGAGAACCCGGGTGCCGGCCGGCGAGGAAGTTGCCGCTGCAAGGCCCCGGCGGTGGCTTCCGCATGTCGTTCGACCGGTCCTCGTGATCGGGCCGCGGACCGAGCGTCCTTGACACCGTCGTCGGGCAAGAACGCTCGGCCCGCGGCCCGTTCACTCAGCCCGTCAGTCGAGCTTGGACACCTGGTAGTGGGCGATGTACCACTGGTCGCCGACGCGCCTCAGCACAACCGAGAGACTGACATGGATGGTCGGCCTGTCGGTGAACGAGAAGTCGACACCCAGGTAACCGAGCAAAATGTCCGGTGCGAGCCTGCGTGTCTCCAGCACCTCGAAGTCGGCCCTCAGCCCGATCGGCTGGGAGGCGTAGTAGTCGGTGACGCCCTGGCGGCCGACACTGAAGGGGCGAAGCCCCTGGAAGATGGCGTCCTCCGTGAAGAGTGAGGCGGCCTGTTGCGGTTCGTGCGCGTCGACCGCCGACTTCCACCGGTCCATGACGCCGCGCACGATGGCTTGCTGTTCTGCTGTGCCGTTCATCGGTCGCCTCCTGGCTACGGCCTGAAAGTGAGGGTCACTGGGTGGCGCCCGGGTCGTTGGGGTGCGACTGCAACGCGGTGATCTCGGCGGTCATCCAGGGCCACAGGGGCAGGCTGCCGAGGACGCTCTCGCGCAGGTCGGTCTCGTCGTCGGCGCGCCAGAGGCCGATGCTGCGCAGTTCGCCGACCGGGCGCCACAGTCGCCCCAGGTGGCCGGTGGCGGCCAGCTCCTTGGCACGGACGGCTTCGGCGGCGCGACGCCGCGTGACCTCCTCCGGGTCGGTTCCCTCGGGGACGGTCGTGGTGAGCACGACCAGGAACTCCTTCATCGTCTTGATCCTCTCTCGATTCGGTCCGCTTGCCGCGGGGCGACGCCGTCTCCGGTCGCGAGGGGTGAC